>JBMOJU010000106.1:0-14717 GCA_049315625.1 Paracraurococcus sp. | reverse complement strand
CTACGCTCAGCCAGGGGCTTCGCTACGCGCCCCGGGCGCTGCCTATCCTACACCACCACCGGGGACACGACCCGCTCCCCGGCTGCCGTCTCCACAGGATCGCCGGCGCCGGACGCCAGGTCCAGTCCAGGTCTTCCGGGCGGCATGGCGATTCCGCTTGCTGGCAGGCGGCTTCAGCCGGGCGCCACCCGCATGATCTGAATCCGCCGATTCACCGTCTCCGATGGCGTCGTCCCCGGCATGGGCTGCGTCGCCCCGGCGCCGAGTACGCTGATCCGCGCCGGCTCCAGCCCATGCTTCTGCACCAGGCGCCGCCGTGCGGATTCCGCACGGCGGAGCGAAAGCCGGACATTCGCATCCGCGTTGCCGGAGGCATCGGTATGGCCGCTGATCAGGATGCGGATGTCGTTGTCGCGCCGCAGCGCCTCAGCCGTATTGTCGAGCAAGACGGCGGTGCGCGCCGGCAATTCGCTGGATGCGTAAGGGAACTCCTCGCTGAAGGCGAGCGCGGCGGGCGGCCGCGCGGAGGCGGGACGCGGCCTCGCCGCGCTGGGGCGAGGCTTGGCGGCGGCCTGGCCTCCCGTCGTCGGGGCCCCTGCGTCGGTTGGCAACTCGGCATCCTCGCGGATCGTGCGCGGGGTTTCGAGCGAGCGGAAACCCTGGATCTCGCTCGGCTTGCCGCTCAATACCGCGAACACCTCATCGGCCGTCGGCACGTCGAGGACTTGAACGATCTGCGCCCGCGCGCCGCCCGGCGGCGGGACAAGGCAGGCCGCGGCGCCGGTGAGGAGGGCGCGGCGCGCGATGGGTGTGGGCAGGGATCGGTCCATCGTTTCCTCCTTCAGCGTCCGCCGACCGGGAAGGGCGGCACCACGGCCCATCGACCGGCGTCGCGGCCCGACTGGCTGGTGATCTCGGTGACCGTGGCATCGCCGCCGCCGCCGGCCCGCAATGCCTGCGTGAGCTGGACGAAATCGGCCTGCGGCAACCGCTTCAGATCCTCACCCCACAGCGGCGGCGGTACCACGCCGGCCCAATCGCGCTCGCCCGTGGCGCAGAGGAAGCCGACCGTCGGTGTCATGCGCTCCGGCTGGATCACCGGACGGGTGGCGACGACCTGCGGCGGAATGCGCAGCGGCTCGTCCGCGCTCTGCATCGTGCCCTGGTAGCGGCTCGGCAGGATGCGCCAGATTCCGCCATCCTCGTCCCGGTACCAGCAGGCCACCGCGCCGCCGCGGTCGAGCCCGACCGTGAGCTGCAGGATCGGCTTCGGGAAGGCGACCTCCTGAACATCCAGGCGCAGCCTGCGCGGTCCCTTTGGTTCCGGCGGCGGCGGCGGGGTGGGCAACACGCCGGTGGCGACCACGACGCTGTCGGAATCGACCAGCGCGGCAAAGGTGTCGAAGGTCAGCGTGCCGTCGGCAATCAGGCCCTTCGTGCGCTGGAACAGCCCGAGCGTGGGGCGCATGTCGGCCGGCGCATCCGGCACCGAGTAGCCCAGCACGCGCAGGCGACGGCGGGCGTAGTCGTCCGCGGCCTGGGGTTCCAGGTTGCGGTACCAGCTGGCGATCTGCCGCCGCACGGCCGGGTTGCGCTGATCCAGCTGCAGGCACTTCCAGTAGGGCACCCTGGTCTGCTCGCCGAGCAGCTCGAGCACCGATAATTCCACCAGGGTGCGCACGGCCTGATGCAGGCCCTCCCGCTCATCCAGGCTTATCTCGAAGTTGAAGCCGAAGCGTTCGATCTTGAAATCCGCATTCGCCCCGCGCGAGCGGTTGCGGACGGTCATCTGGTTGGAAACCGATTGCTGGATCAGCCGCGTATCGACATTCGTCAGATGCAGGTCGATCCCGACATTGGACATGTCGGAGTTCTGGCTGATGCCGAACAGGTTCTGCGCGAAGCCGATGCCGGCCTGGACGCTTTGGCCGCCGACGTTGCGATCGGCCTGGCTCAACGCGCCATGGACCTGCAAAGAATTTGGGCGGTTGGGCCCTGGCTTCAGAGTGATGATCGATCCGCTGGTTTGGATCGGACTTCCGGCATTCCCAAGCGGGGCTTGCCCGAGAGTCATCACCTCTTCCGGGAAAAAGGCGTGGCTGTTGCGGGTCGCCCGCACCAGCGCCGTGGTCACCATGTCCCGCAGGCCGGGCGAGACCTTGCCGGTGGCGTCGGGCAGAACACCGACGCCGATGGTCCGCAGCGTCTGCTGCATCGGGCTCGCCGAGACCATCAACTGGTCCAGGCAGGAGAGCGAATCCGTATAGACCGTCGAGCTGCGTGACGGTGGCGCGATCGGCATCGCATCGGCCTGCCCGGTGCGCGGGTCGACCGGCCCGCAGGCCGCCAGCAGGCCAAGCAAGCTGCCGGCGGCGAGAGGCACGAACAATTGGACAGGCATGGCAATCCTCGATCTCAGGAACGTCTCAGCGGCAGACCTGGATGATCGAGCCACGCACCTCGGATTGCAGCACGATGGTCCGGCCCGTCGCGCTGCCGCCTGGGACCGTCGCCGAGGCGATCTGCAATGAGCAACTGCTCTGCACGCCAGTGGGCGCCTCGGTCCGGCTGCTGTCAGGGCTGCGATGACTGGTTGCGTTTGCCTTCGCGCCGGAAACGATGGCGCCGATTTTCGCCGGCGGATGCACGTCCGCATCCAGCGGCTGCGCATCCCACGGACCCGCGGGCGGAAAGGCGAGAGCAGCGCCCGACAGCGTCAGCAGGCCCGCAGCTCCCAGCAGGCTATAACGAAGAAATCTGCGCATCGCGATTGTCCTTCGGGACGGGTTGGGTCGCCGGCTCATCGGCCCGGCAGCTTGGGGCTCTCGCCCTCGGTCCGGGCGCTGCGGAGGGCGACCTGCGCGCCGGTCACCCGGCCGTTCTGCACGATGGTCGTCCCATCGCCGATCCGCACCGAACCGCCGCTGAGGACCGAGGCGTTGCAGGACACCGCCCGACCCAACTCATCCGCCCCGGCGACGATGCAGGATGGCTGGGTCGCCTTGCGTTCCGCGTCCTCGGCTTGCGCGGCGGGCAGGCCGAGAAGCCAAGCGATGGTTGAGGCCGCGAGACGGGACATGGTGCTGCTCCGTTCAATGGGTGGTGGGGCGCCGGCCCTGGCGGGCACGGCGCCCCGGCCGGCTTCAGCGCGTGCCGATGATCGAGGCGTTGCCGTTGACGGCGGTGGCGGCCGGGCCGATGGCGGTCGCGATCTGCGCGCCGTTGATGGTGCCGGTCTGGTTGATGCTGTTCTTGTTGCCCATGGCCACGCCGCCATTGGTGCCGATGATGGACGCATTGCCGTTCACGGCGGTGGAGGCCGGGCCGATCGCGGTGGCGATCTGCGCGCCGTTGACCTTGCCGTTCTGGTTGACGCTGTTCTGGTCGCCCATCTTCACCTGGGCGAAGGCGGGTGCCGAAACGGCCATGGCGGCGACGAGGGCGAGGGCGAAGGTCTTGGTCATCACTAGGCTTCCTTCTGCGCTCCAGGAGGTGTTTCCCGGTAGGAGGTTTCTACCAAAAGGCGTTAGGGGGGGTCGGCCGATCGGCGAAAATTCGACCTGCAGGCAGTCTTCCGCGCCCCCCTCACCGCTCCCGCGTCACCACCGCCGCCAGCCCCACCTGTGCCTGGCCCCCGGCGATCGCCCGTTCCACCGCGGCCACCGCCGCCAGCGGGTCCTGCTGCCCGTCCAGCCGCTTCAGTGCCGTCGCCAGCGCCTCCAGCGGCCGGTCGCTCGCCACCGCCACCGGCCTATCCGTGCCGTAGGGTGCCTTCACCTCGATATCGTCCAGCACCATCCGGCCACCCGACGGCGTCACCGGGCGCTCCTTCGGGTCGGCCGGATCGGGGTAGAGCATCTGCACCGTCCCATCGCCGGCGATGCTGAACAGCACGAAGAACGGCAGCCGCACCGCCTCCACCACCAGCTTCAGCAGCGTGCCCTTCACATGCGCCGCATTGTCGCCGCGGATCTTCTCCGCCCGCGCCAGCCCGCGGGACCGCAGCGCCTCGATCCGCACCTCCAGCCCGCCCTGCGCCACCAGCGCCTGCACCCGCACCAGTGCCCGCAGCCGCGCGATCGAGGCCGGCAGCAGCGCCGCGGTCACGCCCTGCGCGGCAATCACGTCGCCCAGCGCGCTGACCGTCTGGCCCGTCTCCGGCCGCCACAGCAGGTCGAATTCCGCCCCCGGCTCCACCCGCCGCACGCCAGGCAGTGCCGCCAGGCCGGGCGGCGGCGTGCCTTCGATCGAAAGCCGCAGCGGCGGCCCTTCGGGGTTGGGCGCAGGCGCAGGCGCCGGCGGCGGCGCGCCGCCGATCTCGCGCAGCACCGCGGGCGCGCGGGCACCCCGCTCCACCTCCGGCGTCTGCCGCGCATCGGCCGTGCCGCGGACGTTCCGCAGGATGTGGTCGGCCATCTCCTGCGTGGTGATGCGGCCGTCGCGGTCGGCATCCGCCGCGCCATCCAGCCCGGTGGCGATGGCGACGGACAGCGCGCCGTGCCGCCGCCCCTCCCAGGTGATCTCCGGCACCTCCTCCGTCTCCTGCCCCGCGGCGAAGAACACGACATGGTCCAGCGCGCCCTGGGGTGGGGAAGGCGGCGGCGGCGGCGCGCTCAGCAGGTTCTGCATCAGCTGCCCGGTCGGGTAGGCGCCGTCGAGCGTCCGGACGCTGTGCTGCCGCCGCGCGCCCGGGTCCACGCTGCGGGTCATCGTCCCGGCGTGGCAGCAATCGGCGATGAAGATCACCTGCACCTCGCGCCGGCCGAGCGCGGCGAGCAGCTGCTCCATCTCGTTGTCGATCACCATCTCGGTCGGCGCATCGACATGGTGGAAGGGTTGCAGGACGAGGAAGTCGTCCATGCCATCCTTCTCCGACCCCTTGAAGGCTTCCGGCTTGCGGCTGCCATGGCCGGAGAAGGCGAAGAGCAGCCGGTCGCCGGGGCGGCAGCGCCCGGTCACCGCGGCCCAGGCGCGGTCGAAGCCGGCGCGCGACCCTTCCCGGTCGCGCAGCAGCGTCACGCTCGCGGCCATCGGCTGCAGCGTGCGCGCCAGCAGTTCGGCATCGTTGACGCAGCCGCGCAGCGGCTGGAGGCGGTAGGCGTCGATGCCGATCAGCAGCGCATGCAGCGCGCCGCCGGACCCTTGGGCGAGGCCCGGGCGCGGCAGGGCGAGGCCCGCCGCGGCGGCAAGCAGGTGCCGGCGGCGGATCACAGCCGCCGTACCTCGACGCGGCGCAGCATCTGGAAGATCTGCGCCTCGGTGTAGTTCTCGGCGTTCTCGATGCGCAGCGGGTCGCGCTTGCCATGGCCTTCGGCGCGAATCCGCTGCGGGTCGTAGCCGCGGGAGACCAGGACGCGCGCGATGACGATTGCCCGGCGGGCCGAGAGGTCGAGGTTGTAGGCGTCGCTCCCGACCGGATCGGTATGGCCGATGATCACGATCGGCGGGCGCCCCTGCGCTTCCAGCATCCGGTCGAGCTGGACCAGCGCCTGCATGCCGAATTCGGTCGGCTCCACGCGGCCGAACTGGAACTGGACAGCGACCGCGACCGCGGTCGGACGGAAGTTACGCAGCTGCGTGCGCTCCAGCCCGCCCGGCTCCCCGGCACGGGTGATGGGGGATGCGACGACGCGCCCGGCCAGCAGCCGGGTCTGCTCCGCCTTCCGCCAGATGCCGGCGATCGTATCCTCCGCCACCGGATCCGCCCTGGGATCGCCGGCGTCGATGGCATTCAGCGCCGCCTGGTAGTCCTCGCTGGCGGCGGCGAAATCCGGCTGGCCATCCGGCCCGGTCACCTTCTGCCGGAGGTCGCCGCGCAGCGCGAGACCCTGCCAGAGCGTGCCGAGCCTGAGCCCGGCATCGAGCAACGCGATAGCCGCGGCCGGCGTACCGCCCCGGGCGAGCAGTTGCTGCGCCGCCTGCACGTGGTGCGCGGCGGCGACCCGCCCCGCCCAGTCGCGCTGTTCGCCGCTGCAGGCAGTCCCGGCATCGAGGATCGCGCGATGCGCGGCGAGCGCCTGCTCCGGCCCTTGCGCCTGCTGCAGGGCGCCGAGCGGGCAGGCCAGCGCCGGCGTCGCGGCAAGCACCAGGCCGAGATAGGTGATACTCCGCAGGATCATGGCACCACCGTGTAGCGACGCAGGCCGAGGGCCGTGTTGATGGGGAGGCCTTCCGGGACCAGGCTGCGGGACGCCTGCACGGCCGCGCCGAGCGCCGCCATGTAGCCGACCGGATCGCGGATGGGATCGAGCGTGACGTATTGCCCGAGAAGGGCGCGGGCCTGCGGGGTGTCGGGGACGACGAGACCGAGCAGCAGGCCTTCGCCGGCCGGCGGCGACACCGGAAGGATGAAGTTGTCGGTTGGCCCGGGCACGATCACCGCCTGCCCGGCCCGGATGGTCTGCGATGCCTGGCCGGGCTGGTTGCTCCCGGCCAAGGCGTTCGGGAAGATCTGGGTCCAGACATTCTTCGGATCGCGTGCCAGGATCACCAGCAGGCCGTCGATGCTGCTGACCACGCGGAAGCTGGCGGCGCTGCCGATCCGCAGGATGCTGCCTTCGCGGATGTCGATGCTGGCCTGCGCAATACGGCCGGGGTCGAGGCTTGGCCGGCCACCCGCGTCACCGGCGAGCTTGTCGTTCGGGGCTGGCCCTGGTCTCGGTGGCGGATTGGCCTGGCCGGGGCCGACTTCCGGGACCGGCTCGCCCCGGGTGAAACTGGCCTCGGGCACCGTCCGGGCGATCCAGCCTGCCGCAGCCGCGACCGACGCGTAGGTCCCGTAGCTGCGAACCGTTCCCGTGCAGGCGGGACCCAGGCTGACGACGCCGATCTGCACTGCGCCGCCGCCGCTGCCGGCGACGAATAACGGGCCGCCGGAATCGCCGCGGCAGGAATCCTGTTCGCCGCCGACCAGGCCTGCGCAGACCTGCGACGGGCCGATAAGCTGATCGATCTCCGGGCCGGCCGGACGGCGCGGCGCACGGCAGCGGTCGATGTCGACGACCGGCAGACCGGCCTTCAGCAGCACCGGCGAGCGTGGCCCGTCATGCCGGATCTCGCCGAAGCCGATCACCGTGCTGCCACGGCCGGGCTGTTCCAGCACCCGCCGATCCACTACGCCGGCGAGCATCTGCGCTGGCCGGCTGCTCGCGTCGCTCAATTCGAGCAGGGCGACGTCGAAGGGCGTTGCGATCAGGTCGATCTTGCCGCCCGGCAGGGCCTTCCCGATCACCGTGTAGTCGGGATGGACGATGATTCGGGAAACGCCGATCATTCGCACCGCGTCCGGGCGCAGGGTGGTGCCGAGGTCGCGCCCCTCGACCACGACGAGGCTTTCGGGGCTGCGCGGCGGCGGCCGGCCCAGCTGGGGGGAGGTGACGCAATGCGCCGCCGTCAGCACCCAGCGCGGGGCGATGACCGTGGCGCCACAGGCCTGACCGTCGGGCGTGCCGGCGCTTGGCCCGTTCCGGTGCAGCGCGACGTAGCTGGGGAATTCGCCCCGGCCGACCGGGCTGCCGTTCATCACCCGCATCATCTGCAGGTCGGCCTCGGCCTCCTGCGCGGCCGCGGGCAGGACTGTCGCGAGGATGAGGAGGACCGCCGCCGCGCGGTCAAGCCAGTGCGGTCGCATCGCCCACATACCCCATGAAGAGCGGCAGCCAAGGCTCGGCCAGGCCGAGCACGAAGACGCAGGGCCGATCCGCGGTGAATTCCTCCACCTCCTGCAGGCTGCGGGTGGCGACGACCGCGGTCGCGGCGGCCGCCACGGTGCCCTTTTCGTCGATCCTGATGCGCGCGCGATGCAGGATCTCCGAAGGACGGATCGACCGGCCGAGGATCCCGCTGAAGTCGCCATCCAGGACGCGGCCGAAGCCGGCCTGTCGCAGCAGCGGCAGGGTCTCGCCGCCGGCCGAAAGCGACAGGCGCGGCATGCTGACCTGCGTCCGGCTCTGGCGCATGGCCAATGCACGCAGCCAGGTTGTCGTCCCGCCATCGGCCAGCGATGACAGGAAGGCCCCGCTGTCCTCCGGCCGCTTCGCCGCCGCAAGCCAGAGCGCGAGGCGCCCGCCGCGATAGGGCAGCCGGACCGCGTGCCCGAGCCCCGCAGCGCCATAACCCACGGTCATGGTCGCCCGCATCATCGGGACGTCGGCGGCCGTCCCGTCTAGCCGGCGGAATGGCGCGGGCGCGGTGTCCCCGGCGGGAAACGGCGTCTGCCACGTCCCGGCGAAATGGATGGCGCCGGCGAGGACCAGTTCGGCCTCGGCCGGCAGCCGGTCGACGATCACCGGAATTTCGCCGCGGGTCGCGCGCGACGCCCAGTCATTCACCGTCGGCACCGCGCCGGGCGCGGCGAAATCCAGCCGTCCGACACGGGGCGCGAGGGCCTGGCGGGCCAGATCGCGCCACTCATCCTCGAAGCGACGGCGGCGGCTTGCCCAGGCGGCATAGCCCTGGGTGATGCCGGGCCCGGCGTCCGTCACCGCGGCCCGACCTCGCGCCAGCAACGCCGCCAGCCGATCCGCCCCACCCCGCGCGCCCAGCAACGTGGCGAACTCCGTCGCCGTCCGGCCGCGCGCGCCGAGCGCCAGCAGGCCGAGCGTGGCGTGCAGGTTGAACGGCGAGAACACATGGCCCGCGGGCCGCGGCAGCAGCGCCGCCCCGCGCAGAAGCGCGTCACCCAGCGCGCCGACCGCCGCCCCGATCGGGGCGGGAGCCGGCTGGGCAGACCCGCCCGCAGGCAGCAGCGCGGCGAGCAGGAGGGGGGCGAAGGCGCGGCGGCCGAAACCGGGGGCGTCTGGCGTCGAGGCGGGATCGTTGCTCATGGCCCCATCCTAGTCAGGCTGAAGGGGAGGGGGACGTCGCCGGAGCTCATGCGGAATGCGGCGCGCTGGTTCAGCCGCACTTCGCGCGCCAGCACCGGCACCCGTTCGCGCACATGGAAGCCCAGGGTGAACTGGTCCGTGGCGCCGCTCGGCCGCCGTTCCACCTCGCCGCGCAGCGCCTCCTGGACCGCCACGTTGAACGGCCCGTGCTGGCCGCCGCGCGTGGCGTCGGCCGCCTGCTCGCTGGCCGCGGCCAACACGTAGCGCCCGGTCTCGTTCTGCACCGCGCCCGCGAAATCCAGCGTGAAGCTGCGGGAATAGCAGGTGTCGAGCAGCAGGACGCTGTTGCGTGCCGGCAAGGCGGACCACAGCGCGATCAGCTTCCGGTCGTCGAGGCCCCGCGCGAGCGCACCTTCGATATCGGTCTTCTCCGGCTGGAAGCTGAGGAAGACGTAGCGATTGCCTTCCGATACGCCGTGTCCGGCCAGATAGACCAGCAGGGTATCGGCCGGATCCACCACATCCTTCAGCCGGATGAAGGCCGCCTCGATGCCCGCTGCGGTCGCCTCGGCGTCCTTCAGGATGATAGCGTTGACGCGGCCGTAATCGGTGGCGTGACGCTCCCTCAGCAGGCGCACGAAGGCGTCGGCGTCGCGCACCGCATTGTCCAGGCTGCGCGCCCCTGCCTCCTCCGTCATCCGATAGTCGTCGATGCCGGCGGCGAGGACGTGCAGCACGGGCCGACGCGGCTCCGGCCTCCGGGCGGCGGTCAGTTCCAGCACCTCCGACGAACGGAAGCCGGTGTTCGCCGCGTCGAAGGCGCGCACCTGGATTGCGTTGGGCCCGGGATCGAGGAAGACGACACGATCATAGGCGCGCAGGCCGGTCTGGACCGCGTCGCCCAGCGGACTGGGCGCCCCGCCAGTCATCGGCGTGCCGACCGCGATCCGCCCCAGTCCCCGGGAATCCGCAGTGCGACCGATGTTGCGGCCGTTCAGGAAAAGGTCGATCTGGCCGATGCCGCCGCCCCCATCCTGAACCTCGACGCGCAATCGCACCCGTTCGATCCCGGCCGGCAGCGCCAGGCCCTGGCCTCCCGGGGCAGCCGCCGAGGTCGCCGTCTCGCGCAGCCGGCCCAGGCCGCGCGAGGCGCTGCCGGCAGCGCCTGGTTCCTCGCAGGTCTCCGTCGTGCTGCCGGGCGCGTCATAGCAAACCGCCCTGATCGACAGGGTCGGCGGCGGCGAATTCCGCAGCAATTGCCGCACGTCGCCCATCGCCGCCAGGCGCTCGCGCATCGGCGCGTCGTTGCCGGTTGCCAGTCGGGCCTGGACCAGGCCCTGGGCATAGAAGCTGCGGTAGAGCTGGGCGAAGGTGATCCACTCGGCGGCCTCGCGCGGGCCGCGGTTGAGCTGGAAGCCGGCAAGGTCCTGGCCGCCATCATCCGAATGGTCGAAGAAGCCTTCCGGCGTCCAGAGGATCCAGCGTCTGCCGTCGCGGTGGGGGAACAGGGCCGCACGCTCCCGCAGCATAGCGTCGCCGGCGAGATCGAGCCAGCGCAGGGTGCCGTCGCCGAGCGCGACGACGGCCACGTTCCCATTGCCGCTCGGCAACACACCCCAGACCGCCGCGGGCATCACGGCTTCAGCGATCTGCGTGCCATCCGGCGCGTACCGGCGGAGATGCGTGTCGGTCCCGAGCAGGAAGCCCGCCCCGCCGGGCAGCAGCGCGGCGCTGAGCGAGCGCTCCTGTTCCCCCAGCACGAGCCGCCGTTCGCCGAGCCGTGGCGTGCGGCCATTGAGCCATTCCCGCAGCGGCAGCGTGCCAGGGACCGGGGCGGCCGCGAGGGGCGGGCCCGAAAGCGGCTCCAGCCTGCGGCTCGCCGCGTTGAAGCGATGCACCGCGCCACCACCACGGGCCATGCCGAATTCGACCACCATGCCGTCCGCGGAAACCCGGAAGCCGGCCGTCGCGGCAAGGCGCGGCGGGGCGAATTCGGTTTGGTCGAAGGCAACGCTCGTCAAGCCGCGTGCGATGCCGCGGAAATCCGCGCCGGTGCCACCGAGCCGGAGCGCCGGGCGGCCATCGGCGCCGAGGATACCCCAGGCAGGATCGGCCGCTGCGAAGGCGAGGCGGCCGCCGGGCAGCGGGGTGAGGCGCAGGATGGCATCGGTGCCGCCCAGCCCCGTCACGGTCGGTGGTGCGTTCAATGCCGGCCAACGCAGCACGGCGCTCTGCCCATCCGGGGCATGCACATAGCCGCCGGCGACAAGTACCGGTCCGCCCGAGCCGGCGATCCAGGCGACGCTGCGCAGATGCTGCCGTTCGGTGCCGAGTGCCTTGGCCGCGGGCAACGCCGGCCGCGGTTGCAGGGTGCGCGCGTCCAGCAGGCGAACCTGGGGCATGTTGGCGATGCCGACCGCCAGCAGGCTGCCGTCGGGGGAGATCGCCAGGTCGCCCGGTGTCGCGCCCTCCGCCAGCAGGTGCTTCTTGAGCGGCTTGAGCTGCGGGTCCAGCAGGTGCACCAGGCCGTCGCCCGACCCGACTGCCAGGTTCCCGTCGCCGTCGAAGGCAATGCCGCGGACACCGCCGGTGATGATGGCAGGCGGGGGACGCAGGATCTCGCGGCTCTGGAAGTCGATCAGTGCCACGCCGGCCTGGCCGGTGAAGCCGATGCCCAGGCGTTCGCCGCGCGACGCAAAGGTGAGCGCGGTGATCCTGGCCGGCACGCGGGTCGGCACGCGGATCATTCTACCGGTCTCGAGCGAGAACAGGTAGATCAGCGCCTGGGTGTCCCAGGCGGCGCCGGTCTGCCCGGCCACCGCCACATGGGTGCCGTCGGGCGACATCGCCGCCGCGGTCAGCGCGCCCTCATCGCCCTCTGCGATCGGCGGCCGGAAGGTGCGCAGCAAGGTGCCATCGGCCGCCCAGACCCGCGCCGTCTTGTCGGAGGAGACGGTGACAAGCCGTTGGCCGTCCGACGTCGCCACGATGCCGGTCACCGGGGCGACATGCATCCCTGCCTCGATGCGCAGGAAGGGGGTCGCCGGCGGCGCATTTGCCGCCGACTGTGCCAACGCCCCGCCCGCGGTCAAGGCAAGCAGCAGGACGGCGCCGAGCCAGCGGCGGATGGCCCTTGTCATCGGCTTCAGCCGTCCAGCGAGAGTCGCTGCGCGTCGGATGCCAGCACGGTCGCGCTGTTGGCGAAGGCGTCGCGCGAGCTGACGGCACTGGCGGTGGCCTGCACGACGTCGAGCCCGCTCTCGTCGATCTTCGCTGGCTCCAGTGCGCTGGCGCGGACGAAGGCACGCTTGGCGCCCTGATCGACGACCAGCCAACCCGGCATGTTGCCGACGACGCGATAGGGATTTCCTGTGGCCACGGTGCCGACCTCCCGCGCTTCGTCGCGCGCCGCATCGCGCAGGTTCTGCGACGCCTTGCCCTTGAAGTCCTTGGCGGCAGTTTCGCGCGCCACCTGGACGGCGCGCACATAGCCGGAGCGGCCGTTCGGCAGGGTGACCCGCAGCCAGTTGCCGTCCTTGGATGCGACCTGGACCTTCTGGCCGGGCTGTAGCGTCAGCACGGTGCTGGCGCCGTCTTCCGGCGCCTGCTTCGCCGCGCCTTCCACCGCCATGATCCCTGCGAAGGGTCGGAACACCTGCTCCGGCTCGATGCCGCCGGTCCGGATGAAGCGGCTGGAATCCGCAAGCTGCTTCGAGTCGGATGCGAGGGAGGTGTCGAACGCGCGTACCAGGGTCACGTCGCCTTCGTACCAGACGCGGATGTCGCTCAGGCGCTGCTCGGCTTCCGGCCGCGGCAGCCGCTTGGCGCGGTAATCGGCCCGCACGCTTTGGACCTGCTGTCGGCGGCAGGCGGTGAGGCGATCGAGCGCGATATGCGCGCCGGTGACCCGTTCGCCGAAGCGATTCACCAGCTCGGTCTGCTCGGTCAGCGCCTTCCGCTTCTCCTCGGCCTGCTTCTTCGAGATGTCGTCCTTGATCAGTGTCGCCACGAGGCCGGCGCCGGCAACGCCCGCGCCCACCGCAAGGCCGGCGCGCGGCCCGGCGACCAGCCCCACCGCGAGGCCGGCCGCGGCACCGAGCGCGAGGGCTCCCACCGCGGCCTCGCCGGCATCGAAGCTCGACTTGGTTTCGCGGAAGGCGACGCGGTGGACGGCGCAGGTGTCGTTCGGTGCATCGGCGACCCCGGGGTCCTTGGGCGGGGTCGCGCAGCCACTGACCAGCAGAAGCGTGCCGGCGCAGAGGACGGCGACTGATCGCTGCGCTAGCCGCGGCGGCAGAGCGTATGATTTCATGCTGTATTCCATTTCCAGGCATACCTTCGAGAAATCGTTTCTCTTCTTGCAGCGTAATTTGCTTTTTGAAAACTGCTATCGCAAACATTTCGATAATGCGATCCTCGGGCTCGGACCCCCCCCCTGCATGCCGTGCGACAACCAATCCAGCCGCAGCGTCGGCCAGCAGAGGAGCTTTCCATGACCGGTTTCGCAGCCCACGCCAGCAAGACCCTGGCTTCGATCGTCGTGCTCGGCGGCCTCGGCGCGGGCATCGCCTATCTTGTCGCGCCCGGCCCCGTGGTCAGCGCATGGGACGCGCTGCGCGAACGGGCCGCCTGGACCGGACAGAGCTGCGCCGCGGCGCCGCTGGCCTGCCTGGACGACCGGGCCGACGCCCTGCGCCAGCGCCAGGGCGAGGTGCGCGATGCGCGGTCACAGTCGGAGACCGGGCTGCGGGCGATCGAGGCCGAGGAGAGCCGGGTGCGCAACCTGCTCGACGCCAATCTCGGCCAGCAGGCGTTGCTGCGGTCGCGCGCGAACGACGCCGCGCTGCGCGGGGCCGAGCGGGTGGTGTTCGTGTCGCGCACCTACACGATGCCGGAGGTCGCGGCGCAGGCGGCGTCGCTGGTCGCCGAGCAGCAACAGTTCGAGGGCATCCTGTCCGGCCTGCTGCCGCCGCGCCGCGATGCGCTGCAGAAGGCGCGGCAGCAGGCGATGCTGGTGGAGAACAGCATCGCCACCACCCTGGCGACGGTGGACGCCGACCGGGCGCTGCTGCTCGCCGGACGTTCGATGGACCGCAGCACCGTGCTGCTGGCGCAGATCGCCGGCACCGAGGCGCGGGCGACCGAGGTGCTGGGCAATGTGCGCAGCACGCTGCAGCTGGCGGCGTCCGAGAAGCCGAGCCAGCCGGCGCCTGGCCAGTTGCCCAGCACGGCGAATTTCGACTTCAGCGCCTGGCGGGGTGGCCGCGCCCAAACGGGCGGGTGAGCCGGGCCTCGTCATATTTTCCCGCGGCCGGAGCCGGCCGCGGGCCTCTTAGCGGTTATCGGGGAGCCCGCCATGCCTGTGCCTGAGCCTGAGTCGCCGGACTGGGACAATCTGCAGGAGAAGATTCGCCTGATCTCGGCGCAGGTTCCGGATGGCGAGAGCTTCCTGAACTGCTTGTTCAACCGTTTTCGCGGCCGGCTCAATCGCTGGTCGCTCGAGGAGCTTGCTTTCGTGATCAACCTCCAGGGGGGTGTTGGCGTGATCGACAAGGCGGTCCGCGCGCGCATCGCCGAAACCTACAAGCTGAAGGACCCGGCCGACCTTGCGAAGACCGCCGAACTGGCACGCTGCACCGGCAAGGATCTGCCGGATGTCGACCAGCGTCGGGCGGAAATCCGCCGTAAGCGGCAATCGCTGGCCGCCGATGCCGCGTTCGAATGCGCCTCCGCCCAGATGATGGGAGACGTTCATGCTCTCTGACGATGAAATCGCGGCCCTCGCGGCCGTGTTCGCCGACCAGGCCGGAGACGACGCGCGCGTCGGTCCGGTGGTGCCGCAGCGGATGGCCGTCATTGCCCGCAACCCGGCGGCGATGTCCCGGGCGGAGA
>JBMOJU010000105.1:0-14852 GCA_049315625.1 Paracraurococcus sp. | reverse complement strand
GATCCAGGGGAGGAGCGCGGCGATGTCGGATGTCTCGACCGTGGCGCCGCCCCAGATGCGCAGGCCCGGGGGCGCGTCGCGGTAATTGGCGGCATCCAGCGCGACGCCCTCCTTCTCCAGCAGGCCGGAGAGCTTCTTGGCCGCGGCCGCTTGCGCATCCGCATCCAGCGCCACGAACCAGGGTGCGACGATCTTCAGGCAGATCGAGGTGCAGGACCGCGTCGCCGGGTCTTCCGCGAGGAAGTCCACCCAGGGGGTCTTCGCCACCCAGCCGGCGATAGCGGCGAGGTTGCCTTCGGACCGCGCGACCAGGCCCTTCAGCCCGCCGACACCCTCGGCCCACTTCAGGCCGTCGATCGCATCCTCGACCGCGAGCATGGAGGGCGTGTTGATCGTCTCGCCCTTGAAGATGCCCTCGTTCAGCTTGCCGCCCTTGGTCATGCGGAAGATTTTCGGCATCGGCCAGGACGGGGTGTAGGATTCAAGCCGGGCGACGGCGCGCGGCGACAGCGCCAGCATGCCGTGCGCGGCCTCGCCGCCCAGCACCTTCTGCCAGGACCAGGTCACGACATCGAGCTTCTCCCAGGGCAACTCCATGGCGAAGGCGGCGCTGGTCGCGTCGCAGATCACCAGGCCGTCACGCTCCGTCGGGATGAAGTCGGCGTTGGGCAGGCGGACGCCGCTGGTGGTGCCGTTCCAGACCAGGACGATGTCGCGCGAGCCATCGAGGCCGGACCGGTCGGGCAGCCGGCCATAGGGCGCGTCGACGACGATCGCGTCCTTCAGCTTCAACTGCTTCAGCACGTCGGTCGCCCAGTCTTTCGAGAAGGACTCCCAGGCGAGGACGTCCACGCCGCGGGCGCCGAGCAGCGACCACAGCGCCATCTCGACCGCGCCGGTGTCGGAAGCGGGGACGATGCCGAGCCGCCAGCCGGCGGGCATGCCGAGGATCGCCTTGGACCGCTCGATCACCTCGGCAAGGCGGGCCTTGGGTTCCTTGGCGCGGTGGCTGCGGCCGAGGAAGGCGCCCGAGAGCGCATCCAGCGTCCAGCCGGGACGCTTGGCACAGGGGCCGGATGAGAAACGGGGGTTTGCCGGACGGTTCTCCGGCTTGGTGGCGTTTGCCATGGATAAGCTCCCTTCCAGAAGCGAGTGCGCCCCGGTGGGGGGGCGTGGCCCGGGAGGAGAGGTAGGACAGTGCGGCCGGCGATGCAACGCCGGCGTGCGGTCAGCCGAAGAGGGAGAGCAGGCTGCCGCCGGACCCGCTGCCCGAACCCGAGCCCGCCTGGGCCATCACGTAGCGCTGCGCCAGCGCTTGCACCGTCTTCGGGTCCTGCAGGTCGGCGACCTTCATCCGGCTGGTGATGGCGCGCGCCTGGGTCTCCACCGACTGCACCGCGATCTGCGCCGGCAGCCCGAGCGCCCCGGTCACCACCCGCCGCATCACCGCATTGCCCAGGATGCCGTAGACGTCGGTCTTGGCCGCGGCGTTCTGGATGAAGTAGAGCGCGTCCGACATCCCGGCATTCCTGTCGTCCAGCCCCTGCTGGTACCGGTATTGGACATAGCCGCTTGCAAGATTGGCCAGGAGCTTGGGGTCGCGCAGCCCGGCCAGCCCCTTGGCCTTCAGGTCAAGGGTGGTGGCGGCGGCGGTGAACCGGCTGTCGAGGCTGGCCAGGATGCCCTTGCTGTCCTTCGGGTCGGCCAGCAGCGCCCGCTGCACCAGACCGGGATAGGCCGCCTGGTCCGCCAGCCCCATCGCCGGCAGCAGCACCGCCAGCACCCGCGGGTCCTGCAGCGCCGCCTTGACGTCCTTCGCCTTGGCGACCGCCGCCTCGAACTGCTTGAGGGCGGTGATGGTGACGGGGTCCTTCCGCTCCGCCGCCACGCCCTTGGCCTCGGCCCCCTTCGCCTGGGCGGCCTTCAGCGCGGCGATCGCCGTGGTGGAATCACCGTTGGGCGTGGCGCCGGCCGAACCGCCGAACAACGAGGACACCAGCGAGGCGCTGAGCGAGAGCATGGCCGGCGCAGGCTGCGCCGCGCCGGGTGAAGCACGGGTTAAGCCCGCCTCAATGCCAGGCCGAGCCACCATCGACGCCGAGCGCCGCGCCGGTGACGTAGCTCGCCTCGGCGCTGGTCAGGTACAGCACCGCGCCGGCGACCTCCTCCGCCGTGCCGAACCGGCCGAGCGCGTAGCGGGCGAGGAAGGCGCGCTCCGCCGCCGCCGGATCGGGTTGGGCGGCCATGGTCGCCTCCACCATCGGCGTCCGGATGGCACCGGGGCAGACCGCGTTGACCCGGATCCCGTCCGGCGCCAGGTCGAGGGCGAGGCAGCGCGTCAGCATCAGCAGCCCGCCCTTGGACGCGCCATAGGCGCTGTAGTGCGGGCGCGGCACCAGCCCGGCGGCGGAGGCGAGGTTGACGATGCTGCGCCCGCCCGGGGCGGAGCCACCTCCTGCCCGGCGCAGATGCGGGATGGCGGCGCGGCAGACATGGAAGGGGCCGTCGAGGTTCACCGCCATCACCTCGCGCCACAGCGCCGGGGTGGTGTCGAGCGGGGCGGCGACCCGGCTGATGCCGGCGGCATTCACCACCGCGTCCAGCCCGCCGAGCGCCGCCGCGGCGGCATCAACCGCGGCCGCGGTCGCCTCCGCGTCAGCGACATCGGCGGGGATGCCGGCGACGCCCAGCTCGGCGGCGACCGCGGCCAAGGCCGCGGCATTGCGGTCGATCAGCGCGACCCTGGCGCCCTCGGCCAGGAAAAGCCGCGCCGTGGCGAGGCCGATGCCGGAGGCGGCGCCGGTGATCAGCGCATGGCGGTTGGCTAAGCGCATCCCGGTCCTCGGAATTGCGATGGCTGGCGCGGGGCCGGCCATCTCGGGATCAGGCTATCGGACCCCGGTTCAGTCGTCCCGGTGGACACGTTCCATGCGCTCATGCCGCTCCTGCGCCTCGATCGTCAGGGTGGCGATCGGGCGGGCCTCCAGCCGGCGCAGGCCGATCGGCTCCCCGGTCTCCTCGCAATAGCCGTAGGTGCCGTTCTCGATCCGCTCCAGCGCCTGGTCGATCTTGGAGACCAGCTTGCGGGCGCGGTCGCGGGTGCGGAGTTCGAGGGCGCGGTCGGTCTCGACGCTGGCGCGGTCGGTCAGGTCGGCCTCGGTGATGCCGCCGACCGAAAGGCTGGCCAGGGTCTCCCCCGCCTCCCGCAGCAGGTCCTGTCGCCAGCGCAGCAGCTTCTGGCGAAAATACGCCTGCTGCTGCTGATTCATGAATTCTTCGTCGTCATGCGGGCGGTAGTCGGGCGGCAGGGTTATGAGCATTGTCTGGACGACCCCATTCCGGCCGGGGCCGGGGGCCTGGAAGCCCCACCCCGAATTTGGCCGGACCATACAGGCGCGCCCCCCGCCAAGCCAAGGGGTCGCGCCGGCGCAAATTGCTGATACGCGCCGGTTTTCACGGGGTTGACACGGCCCCGTTCCATCCCCGCCGGGCCAATTCCACCCGCGCGCGCAGGACGATCGCCTCAACCGCGCTCCGCAGGAGGGGGTCCTCCGCTTCCACCCCCGCATCGAGTGCGGCGAGCCGTTCCAGTCGCTTCATGTCCGCGCCGTCATGCAGCAGCTCGCGCTGCAACCCCTGCAACTCTTGCAGGATCGATTCGGCCCGGCGCCGCGCCGAATGATCCCGCGCCGCCCGGTCACCGCCCTCCTGCACCGCCAGCAGGCCGAGCCCTACCGCCGCCGCCGGCGCAGCGGCCCCCGCCTGGCCTGCTGCCGCCGCCTCCGGCAGCCCCACGGCGAAGCCCGCCGCGCCGCGCCCGGCGGAGCGCCCGGGCCGCGCCACGCCGGCCGAAATCCTGCCCACTTCGCGCATCATGCCCTCCTGGCATCCCGTCGCGCCGTTCCTGCCCGGCCACCGGCAAACCCGGCCGCACGCCCCGGCAGGACCTGCCGCATGACCCCGCCCCGGGCCTGGCACACCGGTTGCGACCACCCCGTCACCTGCGGGACGGGGTGCAGCGTGGCCAAAATTGCTTTCGCAAGGGCGAAGAGCGCCTGGGCGCTGGCGGCCATGATGGCGCTCGCCTCCGTCCTCGCGGGCCTCGCCCCGGCGGCGGCACAGCCGGTCCGCATCAAGGACATCGCCGATGTCGACGGGGTGCGGGACAACCAGCTGGTCGGCTACGGGCTCGTCGTCGGCCTGAACGGTACCGGCGACCGGCTGGCCACCGCCATCTTCACCCGGCAGACCCTGATCGGCATGCTCGAACGCCTCGGTGTCAACACCCGTGACAACGAGGCCAAGCTTTCCACCAAGAACGTCGCCGCGGTGATGGTCACCGCCAACCTGCCGGCCTTCGCCCGGCCAGGCAGCCGGATCGACATCGCCGTCTCGGCGCTGGGTGACGCCACCAACCTGCAGGGCGGCACGCTGCTGGTCACCCCGCTGCTCGGCGCGGATGGGGAGGTCTATGCGGTGGCACAGGGTGCGGTCGCGACCGGCGCCGTCGCCGCCCGCGGCGCCGCCACAAGCGTGCTGCGCGGCGTCCCCACCAGCGCCCGCATCGCCTCCGGCGCCATCGTCGAACGCGAGGTGCCCTTCGCCCTGACCGGCCGGCCCAGCCTGCGGCTCGCCCTGCGCAACCCGGATCTCACCACGGCGCGGCGCATCGCCGCGGCGGTGAACCGTGCCACCGGCGGCAGCCTGGCGACGGCGACCGATCCGCGCACCGTGGCGCTGAACCTGGCCGGCCGCGACCCGATCGCCCTGCTGGCCCAGATCGAGCAATTGCGGGTCGAGCCCGACCAGGTCGCCCGGGTGGTGATCGAGGAAGCGAGCGGCACCATCGTCATGGGCGCCAATGTCCGCGTCTCCACCGTGGCGATCGCCCAGGGCAACCTGACCATCCGCATCACCGAAACCCCGCAGGTCAGCCAGCCCAACGCGTTGTCGAACGGCCAGACCACGGTGGTGCCGCGGACGGGGATCGAGGTGGACGACCAGGCGGAGCGGCGGATGGGCCTGCTCGCCGGCGGGGTGACGCTGCAGGAGCTGGTGCGCGGGCTGAATGCGCTCGGCGTCGGGCCGCGCGACCTGATCTCGATCCTGCAGGCGGTGAAGGCGGCGGGCGCGCTGCAGGCGGAGATGGAGCTGCGGTGATGCGCCTGCTTCCCGCCGCGCTCGCCCCGGCATCGCCGCGCCTCCGCCAGGCGGCCGAGGCGTTCGAGGCGCAGGCCTTCGGCCAGTTGCTGCAACCGCTGTTTGCCGCCGCCGATCCCAGCCGCGGCGGCTTCGGCGGCGGCACGGCGGAGGCGCAGTGGCGGCCGCTGCTGGTGGACGCGATGGCGAAGCAGGCGGTGCGCGCCGGCCATGGGCTCGGCCTCGGCGACGCCGTGCTGCGCGAATTGCTGCAACGGCAGGCGATGCCCAACCCCGAGGAACCGAACCGATGAGCCTGATGATGGACGCCCTGCTCGCCGCCGGCCAGCGCCTGGCGGAGGCGCTGTGGGCCGAGAACGAGGCGCTGGCCGCGCTCGACCTGCCGCGTGCGGCCGGCCTCGCCACCGCCAAGCTGCGGGCGACGGATGCCTTCGCCGCCGCCTATGCCGCCGCGGCGAAGACCGGGACGCGGGCGGAAGGGCCGGTGCGACGGGATGCGGAGGCGCTGACGGTGCGCCTGCAGGGCCTGGGAGAGGAGAACCGCCGCCTGTTGCAGCGGGCCATCGCCATCCAGTCGCAGGTGATCGAGACGATCGCCGGCGCCGCCCTGCCGCGGGCGGCGGCGCCGGGCTACGGCGCCGCGGGCCGGCCCACCGCGCTGCGGCAGGCCCCGGCCCTGGCGGTTGCGACGCGCGCCTGAAAGGCCGGCGCGTCGGGCCTTCAGGCCTTCTTGACGACCAGCGACTTCACCTCGTCCATCGCCTCGGTGAAGCGCTTGTTCAGCAGGCCGAGCGCCTCCTGGTTCGACTTCTGGATCAGGTCGGCCACTTCCTTCATGTTGCCGACCGCCTTCTCATAGGCGCCCTTCAGCATCTCGGCCTGGCGGGCCGCCTTGGCCTGCGGCGTCTCGTTGCTGCCGAGCGCCTTCATCGCCTCGGTCATCTCGGTCATGGAGGACTGCAGGATCTCCATGTGCCGGCGGGCCACGGCCTGCGCGCCTTCGAGCGCGACGCGGTTGGCGGCGGAAAGCGCCTCGAGGTTGCGGCGCTGGGCAGCGGCCAGGGCCTCGACATCCGGCATCCCGGGCATGCGGAACTCGGACAGCATCTTCATCAGGTCGTTCTCGGGCTTGCCGTCGGACATGGTGGCCTCCGCCTTTTGTTAGGGCGGCCGCACACTAGGGGCCTCGCGAAGGCCGGTCAAAGCCTATGTTGCATCGCAACATCATTACCTTGCAGCCATGTCCCCGGGATCGAGCCGGACCGATCGCGCGATCTGCTCCGCCCGGTCCAGCGCCCGGTCGAGCGCTGCCATGGTGGCGCCGAGATCGGCGCTGTCGTCCTGCACCCAGGCACGCACGGTCGCCAGCCAGATGCCGGTCGTGCCCTGCACCCGCAGGGCCCCGAACAGGCCGGAGGCCTCGATCTCCGCCGCCTCCAGCAGCCGGGCCATGGAACGCGGCAGGGTGGCAAGCAGGGTCACGGCGACGGCCGGCTCGCCGCGCAATTCCTCCAGCAGCCGGACCACGCCGGCGCGGTGCGGCTGCATCGCGTCGATCCGCCGCATCAATACGTCGAACAGCCGGTCGCGCGGCGTACCGCCCTGCCCGGGCACCGTGCCGGCCGCGACGGCCGCATCCATGGCGCGGCCGTGCAGCGCCAGCAGGTCACGCGGGCCGCCCGGGCAGCGCGCCCGGACCGTGGCCGGCGGCAATCCGGCGGCCGCGGCCAGCCGGCGCAGCGTGACGCCCTGCCAGCCATGCGCCGCGACCACCTGCCAGAAGCCGCCGAGGAGGCGGGACTCGGTCTCGTCGATCGTGTCGGTCATGCGGCTCCAGGTTGGGGCGGCGGCCCCCGAAGCAAAGGGTCGGTCAGCCGGCGAGTTTGCGCGAGCGGTCGGTCGCCGCGGCGATCGCCTTCGACATCAAGGCGGGCCAGGCCTCCGGCTGCATCAGCACGGCCAGGGCGCGTTCGGTGGTGCCCTTGGGGCTGGTGACGTTCTTCCGCAGCTGCGCGCTGTCCTCCAGGCTCGCGGCCAGCAGGGCGCCGCTGCCGGCGACGGTGGCGCGGGCCATCCGGCGGGCCAGGTCGGGCGGCAGCCCCTGCTCGATGGCGGCGGCCTCCATCACCTCGGCCAGCAGGAAGACATAGGCCGGGCCGCCACCGGAGACGGCGGTGACCGGGTCGATCAGCCCCTCCTCCTCCACCCAGGCGACCTCGCCGACGGAGGCGAGCAGCGTATCGGCCAGGGCCTTCTGGCCAGTGGTGACTCCGGGGCCGGGGCAGGCGACGGTGAAGCCCTGCCGGACCGCGGCCGGGGTGTTCGGCATGGCGCGGATGACGGCCGCGTCCCCGCCCAGCAGGGCGCGCATGCCGGCGACGTTCCGGCCGGCCATGATCGACAGGAATACGGTCTCCGGCCCGGCCAGATGGGCGAAGGCCGGCAGCGTCGCCGCGGCCTCCTGCGGCTTGATCGCCAATACGACGGCGGCGGGGCGGAAGCCGGCGGGGATGTCGGCGGGCCTGGGCACCACGGTGACGCGGCCGGCGAAAGCGGCGGCGGCCGGCGCATGGGGCTCCACCACCACGGACCCGGCCAGGCCGCGTTCCAGCCAGCCGGCCAGCATGGCGCCGCCCATCTTGCCGCAGCCGACGAGGAGGAGCGGGGGAAGGGATGTCTCGGTCATGGCCCGACCCTCGCGCGGCCGGGGCAGGCGCGCAAGCGTCCGGCTGTGGACGGCCGCCGAACGAAGGGCTAGCACCCGCGCCCGGAGGAACCCGACCCATGCCCACCTATCGTTCGCGCACCACCACGCATGGCCGCAACATGGCCGGCGCCCGCGGCCTCTGGCGCGCGACGGGCATGAAGGACGGGGATTTCGGCAAGCCGATCATCGCCATCGCCAACTCCTTCACCCAGTTCGTCCCGGGCCATGTCCACCTCAAGGACCTCGGCCAGATGGTGGCGCGGGAGATCGAGGCGGTCGGCGGCGTGGCCAAGGAATTCAACACCATCGCCATCGATGACGGCATCGCCATGGGCCATGGCGGCATGCTGTACAGCCTGCCCTCGCGCGAGCTGATCGCCGACGCCGTCGAGTACATGGTCAACGCGCATTGCGCCGATGCGCTGGTCTGCATCTCCAACTGCGACAAGATCACGCCGGGCATGCTGATGGCGGCGATGCGGCTGAACATTCCGGTGGTGTTCGTCTCCGGCGGCCCGATGGAGGCCGGCAAGGTGGTGCACCGCGGCGTCAAGCGCTCGGTCGACCTGATCGACGCCATGATCGTCGCCGCCGATCCGACCGTCACCGACGAGGAGGTCGCGGTGATCGAACGCTCGGCCTGCCCGACCTGCGGCAGTTGTTCCGGCATGTTCACCGCCAATTCGATGAACTGCCTGACCGAGGCGCTGGGCCTGGCGCTGCCGGGCAACGGCACGATCGTCGCCACGCATGCCGACCGGAAGGAGCTGTTCCTCGAAGCCGGGCGGCTGATCGTGAAGCTGGCCAAGCGGCACTACGAGGAGGATGACTACTCGGTCCTGCCGCGGGCGATTGCCGGCCGTACCGCCTTCGAGAACGCGATGACGCTCGACATCGCCATGGGCGGCTCGACCAACACGGTGCTGCACCTGCTGGCGGCGGCGCATGAGGCCGAGGTGGATTTCACCATGGCCGATATCGACCGGCTGTCGCGCCGGGTGCCGGTGCTGTGCAAGGTCGCGCCCTCCGTCATCAACGTCCATGTCGAGGATGTCCACCGCGCCGGCGGCATCATGGGCATCCTGGGTGAGCTCGACCGCGCCGGGCTGATCGATACCTCGGTGCCCTCCGTCCATGCGGCATCGATGGCCGCGGCGCTGGCGCATTGGGACATCACCCGCACGCAGGACGCGGCGGTGCAGCGCTTCTTCTGCGCCGCCCCCGGCGGCATCCCGACCACCGAGGCGTTCAGCCAGGCCGAGCGCTGGGATGCGCCGGATGCCGACCGCGCGAACGGCGTGATCCGCGACGCGGCGCATGCCTTCTCGCAGGATGGCGGCCTGGCGGTGCTGTACGGCAACCTCGCCGAGGAAGGCTGCATCGTGAAGACAGCGGGCGTCGATGCCTCCATCCTCAGCTTCTCCGGCCCGGCCCGTGTCTTCGAAAGCCAGGATGAGTCGGTGGACGCCATCCTCGGCAAGCGGGTCAAGGCGGGCGACGTCGTGCTGGTGCGCTATGAGGGGCCGAAGGGCGGGCCCGGCATGCAGGAGATGCTGTACCCGACCAGCTACCTGAAGTCGGTCGGCCTGGGGAAGGCCTGCGCGCTGGTCACGGATGGGCGGTTCTCGGGCGGGTCCTCGGGCCTGTCGATCGGCCATCTCTCGCCGGAAGCGGCCGAGGGCGGGCTGGTGGGCCTCGTCGAGGATGGCGACCGGATCGAGATCGACATCCCCAACCGGACGATCCGCCTGGCGGTGGACGACGCCATCCTGGCCGAGCGCCGGGCGGCGATGGAGGCGCGCGGTGCCGCGGCCTGGCAGCCGGTCGGCCGCAACCGCGTGGTGACGACGGCGCTGCAGGCCTATGCGGCGCTGACCACCAGCGCCGCACGTGGCGCGGTGCGGGACGTGACGCAGGTACGCCGGCGGTAGCGCGAGGTCAGGCCCCGCCCGGGCGTTCGCGCCCGGGCAGCCGCGGCCCCGTCACGCCGAACATCGCCAGCCAGGGCGCCCAGGCCGCCTCGACCACCTGCATCCAGGCGAGCATCGGGTTGCCCGCCTCCATCAGGCGGCCCCAGGCCTCGAACCCGGCCGGGGCGGTGACGCTGACCACCACCTGCTCGGCGCCCGAGCCGTCGGCAGCGCGGCGGTGGCGGATCTCCACCTCCAGCCCGCCCGGCAACCGGCCGATGGCACGCATGCCCTGGGGCGGGCCTTCGACTTCGGTCATGCGGACACTCCGGCACGGGGCAGGCATTCCGCGCGGCGGATCCGCGCGTAGCCCCCTTCTACCCCATTCCAGCGGGAGCGGTCAGGCTTCTCCGACGCAATCCAGCATCGCCGCCTGCAGTGCATCGCCAGGCGCCTTGCCGCCCCAGAGCACGAACTGGAAGGCCGGGAAGAAGCGCTCGCATTCGGTGATGGCGATGTCGACCATATCTTCCAGCGATTCGGCGCTGGCGCTGGGCGAGCCGCGTAGCAGGACGGAATGGCGGAACACAGGCACGCCGTCTTCCGATTCAAGACCGAAATGGCCGATCCACAGCTTTTCATTCGCCATGGCCAGCAATTCGAACAGCTTGTGGCGGGTCTCCGCCGGCACCTTCATGTCGAAGGCGCAGGAGAAGTGCATGGCGCTGATCTCCGGCGACCAGGAGAAGAACAGCCCGTAGTCGCACCACTTGCCCGGGGCCTCGGCCGCCATCTCGCCGTCCGAGCGGCGCTCGAAGGCCCAATCATTGGAGGAGACGATCTGCTCGAGTACGTCGAGGGGGTTGGTCTGACGCTCGCGCTCGCGGGCCTGAAGACCTGACATCGCAGCACCTCCTCAGTCAGTGGAAAGACGGCGTTTCCCCGCTGCCCACACCCCCGACCACCGAAATCTTGGGTGATTCGGGCAGCGATGACCACCACCTGTAGACTACGCAGGTGCGAAACGCGCCCGCAAGGCCAGCGGTTGCCCCGCCGCGCAGGAACGCGTTCCAGGCGTGTGACATTTTTCGCCGCCCGGTAACGGACCCTTGCGGCGGGTCCGGCTCAGACCCCTTCGGGCGAGGCCTCGGTCCGCGTGTCCGGCGGCACCGGCGCGGCGGCGGCAAAGCCGGGCGCGGGTGCGGCCATGGCGGCCAGCTTCGCCTCCAGCGCCGCGACACGGGCCTCCAGCCCCTCCTGCGCCTCGCGCGCCCGGCGGGCGAGTTCCATCGCCGCGTCCAGATCCTCCCGCTTCACCAGGTCAAGCCGCTGCACCATGGCATCGGCCTGCGCCCGCATCGCCGCCTCGGCCTCGCCCCGCACCCCGGCCAGCGCCGAGAAGGCGCCGCCCGCCACCCCGGCCAGGTCGTCGAAAAGCCCGCCGCGCTTGCGGCCGCCCGTCTCGCTCATCGCCTTCTCCTTGTCTGGCCCAGTCCTGGCCCAGTCCTGGCCCGGGAGGTCCCGGCCCGGATCGGACCGCGCCCTTCACAGGCCGCGCCGCCGCGCCCTATACCCCGCGCCGTTGCGGCGCAACGCCGCCGGATATGGGATGCCGCCATGTATCTGGTCACCGGCGGGGCCGGTTTCATCGGCTCCAACCTCGTCGCCGCGCTCGCCGCGCGGGGGGAGGAGGTGATGGTGATCGATCGCCTCGGCCAGGACGACAAGTGGCGCAACCTGGCCAAGCACACCATCGCCGGCCTGCTGCCGCCCGAATCGCTGTGGGAATTCTGGTCCTCCCGCCCGCCGGTCACCGCGGTGCTGCACATGGGCGCGATCAGCGCGACGACCGAGACCGACGGCGACCTGGTCGCCGCCACCAACCTGAATCTGCCGCTGCGGCTCTGGACCGCCTGCGCCGAGCGCAAGGTGCCGTTCATCTACGCGTCCTCGGCCGCCACCTACGGCGATGGCGGCCAGGGCTTCGAGGATGATGCGGCGCCGGCGGCCCTGGCCCGGCTGCGCCCGCTCAACCTCTATGGCTGGTCGAAGCTGGCCTTCGACCGCCGGGTGGCGCAGCTGCTGGCGCGCGGCGCGCCGCGGCCGCCGCAATGGGCCGGGCTGCGCTTCTTTAACGTCTATGGCCCGAACGAGCAGCACAAGGGCCGCATGGCCAGCGTGCTGCTGCACAAGTACCGCCAGGTGATGGCCGGGGAGCCGGCGACGCTGTTCCGCTCCGACCGCGACGGCATCGCCGATGGCCACCAGGCGCGCGACTTCGTCCATGTGGACGACTGCGTCGCGGTGATGCTCTGGCTGCTGGAGAGCCGCCAGGCGTCTGGCCTGTTCAACGTGGGCTCCGGCCGGGCGCGGACCTTCCTCGACCTCGTCCGGGCGATGTTCGCGGCGATGGGCCGCGAGCCCGATATCCGCTTCGTCGACATGCCGGCCGACCTGCGCGGCAAATACCAGTACTTCACCGAAGCGCCGCTGGACCGGCTGCGCGCCGCCGGCTTCAACGCCCAGACGACGCCGCTGGAGGAGGGGGTGCGCCGCACGGTGCAGGACTTCCTCGCGACCGAGGACCCCTATCGCTGATGCTCTTCGCCCTTCCCTTCCCGGTGATCGACCCGGTGCTGGTGCAGATCGGCCCCTTCGGCATCCGCTGGTATGCGCTGGCCTACATCGTCGGCATCGTGCTGGGCTGGATGCTGGCGCGGCGGCTGGTGGCGCTGGCGCCGGCGGTGGCGACGCGGCAGCAGGTGGATGACTTCGTCACCTGGGCGACGCTCGGCATCATTCTCGGCGGGCGGCTGGGCTATGTGCTGTTCTACCGGCCGGTGCACTACCTGACCCATCCGCTGGAGATCCTCCAGGTCTGGCAGGGCGGCATGGCCTTCCACGGCGGCGCGCTCGGCGTGATCGTCGCGCTGTTGCTGTACTGCCGGCAGCAGCGGATCGACCTGCTGGCCTTCGGCGACCGGGTGGCGGCGGTGATCCCGATCGGCCTCTGCCTCGGCCGGCTGGCGAATTTCGTCAATGGCGAGTTGTGGGGCCGCGTCACCGATGCGCCCTGGGGCATGGTCTTCCCGACCGGCGGGCCGGAGCCGCGGCACCCGAGCCAGCTCTACCAGGCGGCGTTGGAAGGCGTGGCGCTGTTCGCGCTGTTGCAGGTGCTGGTGTCCATCCCGGCGATCCGCGAACGGCGCGGCTTCGTCGCCGGCGCCTTCCTCGCCGGCTACGGCGTGGCGCGCTCGATCGGCGAGCTGTTCCGCCAGCCGGATGCCTTCCTCGGCTTCCTCTTCGCCGGGGCTACCATGGGGCAATTGCTCTCGGTGCCGATGATCCTGGTGGGGGGCTGGCTGATGCTGCGGGCGCGGCCGGCGCCGCGCACGGTGGCCGCCTGAGCATGCCGGAGCGGCTGGACCGCTTCATGGCCCGCGCCGTCGCGGCCTATTACGCCGGCCGCGACCCCTTCGGCGCGGCGGGTGACTTCACCACGGCGCCGGAGATCTCCCAGGCCTTCGGCGAGTGCCTCGGCCTCTGGGCGGCGGTGACCTGGCAGCTCATGGGCTCGCCCGCCCGGGTCGTGCTGGCCGAATTCGGCCCCGGGCGCGGCACGCTGATGGCGGACGCGCTGCGGGCGGCGGAGATGGTCCCAGCCTTCCGCGCCGCCCTCCGGGTCCATCTGGTCGAGACCTCCCTTACACTTCGCGCGGCGCAGCAGCGGCGGCTGGGGATGGCGGTCGCCGCCTGGCATGACGATGCGGCGACCCTGCCCGAGGGCCCCGCCATCCTGATCGCCAACGAGTTCTTCGACGCCCTGCCGATCCGCCAGTTCATCCGCCGCGACGGCGCCTGGCTGGAACGCCATGTCGCCGCCGGTGCCTTCGTCGACCTGCCGGCCGAGGCCCCGCCCCCGCTGCCCGTCGATGCCCCGGAGGGCGCCATCGCCGAACACGCCGAAGCAGGGATCGCCGTCGCCGCCGGCCTCGCCGCCCGCTGCCGCGACCAGGGCGGCGCGTTGCTGGCGCTCGACTACGGCCCGGCGGCCTGGGGCCTCGGCGACAGCCTCCAGGCGATGACGAGGCATGGCCGGGCCGACCCGCTGGCCGAGCCCGGCAGCGTCGACCTCACCGCGCATGTCCCCTTCGCCGCCCTCGCCGCCGCCGGCCGCGCCGCCGGCGCCGCCGCGCATGGGCCGCTGCCGATGGGGCTGTTCCTCCAGCGTCTCGGCCTGTCCGCCCGCGCAGCCATCCTCGCCCGCACCGCCATGGCCGCCGGGCGCCGGGACCAGGCCGGCCTGGCGCTCTCGGGCGCCGAGCGGCTGACCGCGCCGGAGGGGATGGGCCGCCTGTTCAAGGCGCTCTGCCTGTGTCATCCCGCCCTCCCCACCCCACCGGGCTTCGAGGCCGCATGACGGATGCCGAATACCTGGCCACGCCCGCGCTCGGTGCGCTGGCAGGCCTGCGCCACGGCTTCTTCACCCGCCGCGGCGGCGTATCCGAAGGTCCCTGGGCCGCACTCAATTGCTCGCTCTCCGGTCAGGACGACCGGGAGCGCGTGCGGGAGAACCGGCGCCGCGTCGCCGGCGCGCTGGGCCTGGACCTGCCGGCGCTGCACGGGCTGGCCCAGGTGCACGGCATCGCGGTGGCCGAGGTGGACGAGCGCGGCTGGCGCGAAGGTGAGGGCCCGCGGGCCGATGCCATGGTGACGCGCCGCCCCGGCATCGCGCTCGGCATCGTCACCGCCGATTGCGCCCCGGTGCTGTTCGCCGACCCCACGGCCGGCGTGATCGGCGCCGCCCATGCCGGCTGGCGCGGCGCGGTGGATGGGGTGCTGGAGGCGACGCTGGCCGCCATGGAGGCGATCGGCGCCGCCCGCGGCCGCATCACCGCCGCCATCGGCCCCTGCATCGCCCAGCCGAGCTACGAGGTCGGGCCCGATCTGCGCGACGCCGTGCTGGCGCGCGATGCCGCCGATGCCCGGCACTTCGGCCCCGGCCGGCGGGTGGATCGCTGGCAATTCGACCTGGCCGGCTATTGCGCCGCCCGCCTCGCCGCCGCCGGTGTCGC
>JBMOJU010000489.1:0-3323 GCA_049315625.1 Paracraurococcus sp. | reverse complement strand
GCACGATCAAGCGCTACGCCACGGGCAAGGGCAATGCCGACAAGGCGAAGATGATCGCCGCCATCGAGGCCCGTGGCTTCCGCCCTGCCGATGACAACGAGGCCGATGCCATCGCCCTTCTGCTCTGGGCGACCGAACCCATGGGAGGCAGCGCATGAGCCGCGCCCTCATAACGCGAGCTCAGGCGAGCGCCGACAGCGCCGCCTCCGGTGCACGATCCAGGATCTTCAGCAGCGCCTTCGCGGGTCCGGCCGGCAGGCGCTTGCCCTGTTCCCAGTTCCGCACGGTGTCCAACGGCACGCCAATCCGCGCGGCAAAGGCGGCTTGCGTCAGCCCGGTCCGCCGACGCACCCGGCGCGTGTATGCGGCCGCATCCTGCGCCGACGCTGCATCGTCCTCGGCGGCCTGGCGCTGGACGTCGGCCTCTGTCGTTGCATCGACCCGCCTCGCGTCAATCCGGCCCTTGAGCTGCTTGGGAGCGTCTAGCGCCACGCGAATAGTGCCCACAGCGATCGGCCTCTTCAGGTCCGGTTTCAGCGGACAGCGTGTAGGCCAGAGGACGACAAGACCCAAGGGCTTTTTCCACCGGGCGGTAGGAGGCCGCACATGAGCATGCACGGCGCTCCGCAACCGCCCCGCTCCTGCCTCGACCGCAGCACGCGCAGCCCGACCAATGACGCCGAAGTCCGCGCCATGCGCGCAGCAGCCTGGCATCGGCACGGCGTGGCCGCGATCCCGATCGAGGACATCACCGACCCCTGGCTCCGCCAGGCCATCACCAACGAGGCCAACCGGCTTTGGGGCCGGCGGAATGGAGGCAGCCAGCATGGCCGGTAAGCGCAAGCAGGCGAAGGCCCAGCGCGAGGATCTGTCGAGGCCGTCGCGGTGGCGGCTGCAGCATGGTGGCTTCTCGGAGCCCGTCCGCGAGGCCGACCCTGAAACTGGCACGCCGGTCCAGCACCGCCGCGCCGTCGACACGCTCGGTCTCATGCTGGCCAAGGGCAGCATCACGCAGACGATGCACGATGCCGGGGAAACCTTCCGGGTGACCTTCCGCATCGCCGCACTGGATGGCATGCGCACCACGCAGTTGCTCCGCATCCAGGGCGGTGGCGGCGACCTGCTGACTGAGCGCCAGGCAGCGGCCCGGCGGCGGTTGGCCGAGGCCCTGGACCTTTTCGGCGGCGCGGACAGCGCCGGCGGAAGTTGCCTCTGGCATGTGCTCGGCCTCGAGTGCTCCCTGCGGGAATGGGCGATGCGGCAGGGATGGTCGGGCCGTCCGGTCCATCACGTCCAGGCGCAGGGCATCTTGCTCACGGCGCTCGGTGTGCTGGCGGCCCATTATGGCCTGCAACCGCGGGAGCGTGCCGCATGAACCTCAGCCCAGGGCGGCCTTCAGGTCCGTCATCGTGGCCATCAGCGTCATCGGGTCGATCGGTGACGGCGTAAAGCCGCAGGCCTGGTAGAAGCGCTGGGCGTCGTCGTTCAGCGCCTGCACCAGGACGCCGCGCACCGCCAGCACTTCGCTGGCCTGCAACACGCGCAAGACCGCATCCCGCAGCAGGGCGCGCCCAATACCCTGTCCGTGGAGGCTGCGGTCCACCGCCAGTCGGCCCAGCATCGCCATGGGGATCGGGTCGGGCATGTTGCGCTTCACGCGTCCGGGGGCAGCGGTCACGGCCACAGCGCCGGCCGCCAGGCAGTAGAACCCCACCACGAAGCCGGCGCGGCACACCACGAAGGTCCGTGACGCGCCGGCCGCCTGATTCGCGCGCGATCGGCGTCGAAGCCAGTCGTCGAGCGAGGCCTCGCCGCTATCGAACATCGCCAGATCGTGGGTCTCGTCGAGCGGGGCGGGTGCCGAAAGTCCGCCACTCACCCCCATGGCGGGGTGGTGCCGAGCAGCTTGCGCAGCTTCTCATTCGGCTGCGGTGGCGCGTCGAGCATCGCCACAAAGCGTGCGAAGGCAGCCGGCTCCAGGCGCAGCAGGGTCCGGTCCAGGATGGCGTCGGTCGCGGCGCGGCGGGATGCCTCCAGCATGAACTCGGAGCGGGATTTGCCCGAGAGCACCGCGGCCTGGTCGATCAGGGCGCGCTCCTCGGGGCGGATGCGGATGTTGATCGCTCCGACGGTGACGGCCGGCTTGGCCTTGGCGGGTCGACGGGTCGGGGTAGTGTTACGCGTGGCAGGTGCGGGCATGGGGGCCTCCAGCGCTGGTTCTACGGTTCTGTATGGACATTGTCCACCATGCCGGCGCGGCGCCGGCGAAAGCGGATTGAGCCGCCGGAACCAGACGGGGTAGGGTCTCGATAGTGGTCGAACTGCGCCCGCAGCCGGTTGGCTCCCAGGCGCTGCCATATCGCGTGGTTGAGAACATAAAAGGAACACGCTATCCTCCGCCCAGTCAGATCTGGTGGGTAGGACGATGGCCAAGGGTAGGCAGCAAACGAATCCGGTGGATGCCGCCCTGGCGCGGCTTGCGGAGCAGGCTGGGCGCGGCGTCCAGCCGGCCCGCATGGTGCGAGAAGTGGATGCGGTCGTGGCCGGCTGGCTCGACCCAACCAGCGGCGCCGATCCTGAAGTGGTCGCCGAACGCCTCGCTGCCCTGCACGAGCAGCTCGCGGCCGGCACCAGCGACGCGGCGGAGCAGTTGGCGGATGTCGACAGCAGCGATGGCTCCGCGGTGCGTCAGGCTGGGCTGGTGCATGCGGCGCTGGTGGCAGCGCTGAAAGCCGTTGAGCGGGCACGCGAGGCCCAGCGCGACGTGAGTTCGGCAGCATTTGTGGCGGTGTCGAAGCCGGCGCCGCCCGTGCCGATGACAAAGCCGACCGCTGTTACAATTGCCCCTCTGGTGGAGGCGAAACCACAAGCGCTACACCATGACGATACTGAAGAGTTGCGGGTAGGCGACGAGCCCAAGCCAGTCATTACAGACGTTTTGGCGGCATCGCCTCCGACGAAGGCGAAGAGAACAAGAAAGACGCCGCGCACCCAAGAGAAGGACTTATACTTAGCGCAGGGGTGACTATCTTCCTCTCAAGTAAAAGCCCAGGGTCCTTCCCGCGAATACTGTATGCGGGGAGCAGGAGCGCGCAAGGTCGCTAGCGCCAGGCCATAAAACAGGGTTGCGGTTTGCAGCCCCTTCCCCGTGCGATCAAACAGATAGCCCGCAAACCATGCCGCGCTGAGTTTGCAGCCGCGGCCACATGGTTTGCACCCACTCCCAACTTTGGATGGCCCGATGACGCTCCCCTGGATGGCGGCGAAGATCCTGCTGCGTCCGGTGGCGGAGCTGCGCCCGCATGCCGGCAACGCCCGCGTGC
>JBMOJU010000104.1:0-14918 GCA_049315625.1 Paracraurococcus sp. | reverse complement strand
ACGATGTCGGTGCGCGGCTTGCCCAGCAGGTCCATCGCCTTGGCGGCGACGATCAGCGCCTGGGTGCTGTCCAGCCCGCCGGAGACGCCGATGACGACCCGCTTGATCCGCGCCGCCTCCAGCCGCTGGGTCAGCCCGGCGACCTGAATGTTGTAGGCCTCGTAGCAATCCTGGGCGAGGCGTGCGGGGTTGGCGGGGACGAAGGGGAAGCGCTCGATCGGCCGTTCCAGGCCAAGATCGGCATCGGGCGGCTCCAGCGTGAAGGGGATGCTGCGGAAGCCGGCGGCGGCCGGGGTATTGCGCCGGTTGTCGTCGAAGGTGCCCTGCCGCATGCGCTCCTGCCGCAGCAGGTCGAGATCGACGTCGGCCAGCGCCATCTGCGCCCCGCGCGGGAAGCGCGCGGTCTCGGCCAGCAGGGCGCCGTTCTCCCAGATCTCGGCCTGGCCGTCCCAGGCGACCTCGGTGGTCGATTCGCCGGCGCCGGCGGCGGTATAGGCATAGGCCGCGAGGCAGCGGGCGGATTGCGACTGGCAGAGCATCCGCCGGGTTTCCGCCTTGCCGATGGTGATCGGGCTGCCGGAGATGTTCAGCAGCACCGTGGCGCCGGCCAGCGCCGCAGCGGAGCTGGGTGGGATCGGCACCCAGAAGTCCTCGCAGATCTCGGTGTGCAGGATCAGGCCGGGGACGTCCTCCGCCGCGAACAGCAGGCTGGACCCGAAGGGCGCGGCCTGGCCGGCGAAGCGGATATCGCCCGGCGGCGCGCCGTCGCCGGCGGCGATCTGGCGCCTCTCATAGAATTCCCGGTAGGTCGGAAGGTAGGTCTTCGGCACCACGCCGAGCAACCGGCCGCGGTGCATCACCAGGGCGGTGTTGTAGACCCGGCCGGCATGGCGCAGCGGCGCGCCGACCACCAGCACCGGCCGCAACGTGCGGGAGGCATCGAGCAGCGCGGCGGCCGCCGTCTCCACCGCATCGAGCAGCGCGTCCTGCAGCAGCAGATCCTCGATCGAGTAGCCGGAGAGGGCGAGTTCCGGGAAGACTGCCACCGCCGCGCCACGCGCGTCACAGTCCCGCGCCACCGCCAGCACCGAAGCGGCATTCGCCGCCGGGTCGGCGAGCTCGGTCCGGATGGTGCAGGCGGCGATGCGGGCGAAGCCGTGGCGGTAAAGGGATTCGAAGCGCATCGGGAATCCGTGGCTTGGGATGGGGCAGGGCCGCCCGCCATTGCGGGCCGCGGCGGCGTGGAGTGTAACGCCCTGCCGCCGGGCCGTGCCATCCCGGCCATGCACCGGGCACGCGACGGCTGCGACGCAAGGGCAATGCGACGGGCGCAGATTCCCCTTGCGCAGCCTGTCGGGTGCGCTAGATTGTGCATCGCAGCAACGCGGTGATCCGCCTGCTGCTTTCTTGGACGTTTCCTCCCTAAACTCGGCGGCGCCTCACGGTGCCGCCTTTTTTTTGCCTTGTGGGGAGGACCACCGGCGCGACCTTGTCGCATGTGTCCCGGTGGGCCGTAAAGAGGCTTTGATAATTGCGTCAGCCCCGGCTGCCACGACATCGCGTGATGGTCATCGCCCCACGCTGCGTCCCGACACCCTGGCGAGCGGTTCTATCTCATCGCCGATGCGGGATGCACCCGGTTTTTCAATCCGCGCCGAAAATATAATACTGCCGTGAGTCCAGTGGACGTGGCCTGCGGCCGCCTGGACACAGGCATTCCACTCCGACTACAGACATTTCGGGACAAATTCGCAGCCGAGTAAAGTAATCACTGCTGCGTGATTTGTAGCGGATGGTGGGTCGATCCTTTGTCGGCGGACAGAATATCAACCAGAAGTTGGATGAATGCGAAGGCTTGGCATGGTTGATTTTGTCGGGGGGCGGAAGTGTCGGGCATTATCCGACGGTGCTTGTCCGTGACGCCGGGCTGGTCGCTTCCTGCCGCACACCACGACCACCCCCCGCGCCCATGACGGACCGGCAGGCGGAGACAGCGCTATGGACATGAACCTCCCGGCCCGAGCCCGCCAGGAATGCGCCTTGGGCGGCATCGGCATCGGCCCCGAGGTCGACTGGATGCCGGAATTGCAGCCGCCGGCGCCCTGGCACGAACACGTCCCCTTCGCCTTCTGGCTGGTCCGCGCGCTGCGCCCCCGCAGCATCGTCGAGATCGGCCTGCCCGGCAGCGTCGCCTATGCCGCTTTCTGCCAGGCGGTCGAACGGCTCGACCTGGCGGCGCGCTGCTATGCGGTGGAACGCGGCGGCGACACCGTCGGCCGCCCGCGGGAGACCGTGACCCGCATCGGCGCCGCCCGCCAGGATGGCCGCGGCCGGGCCTTCTCCACCCTGCTGCGCATGCGGCCGGAGGAGGCGCGGACACATTTCGAGGCAGGCGAGATCGATCTGCTGCATATCGACGGTACCCAGGACCAGGATGGCGCGGCCGGCGCGCTGCGGCTCTGGCGGGACGCGCTGTCGGACCGCGGCGTGGTGCTGTTCCACGACACCAACCTGCGCGACCGGCGCCAGGGCGTCTGGCGCCTGTGGCGCGAATTGCAGGCGACGCACCCGCATTTCGAATTCCTGCATGGCCATGGCCTGGGCGTGCTCGGCCTGGGCGCCGCCCTGCCGGAGCCGGTGGCCGCGCTGTTCGCCGCGGCGGCCGAGCCGGAGGAGGCCTTCGCCATCCGGCGCTTCTTCGCCGCCCGCGGCGAGGCGGTACGTGACCGCTTCCTGGTCCACACGCTCGAGGCCCGCATCGCCGGGGTGGAGGAGACCGCCGTCGCCGAACGCGACGCCGCCGTGGCCGCGCGGGACGAGGCGCGCGGCCTCGCCCACCAGGCCATGGTCGAGCGCGACCGCCTGGCCGCGGAAACGGCCGCCGCCCGCGCCGAGCGCGACTCCACGTTGGCCGAGGCGCAGCATGCCAGGGCGATGCGCGAGGCGATGATCCGCTCCACCTCCTGGCGCATCACACGGCCGATGCGCGTCGCGGTCGGGCTGGCGCGGCGGGAGCCGGGCTATGTCGCGCAGGTGAAGCGGGTGTTCGGCCGCAGCGTGCCGGCGCCCGGTGCGCTGCCCGCGCCCGCGGTGCCGCTGCTGGAAGCGCTGCTGCCCTCCACCGCGCCGCCCGCTACCGATGCGCATGCCTATGTTGCTGCCCGGCTGCCGGCGACCATGGCGACCTTCCCGGAAACCGCCGCGCCGCGCCGGCTGACCCTGGTGACCGACAGCATCAATGCCGGGCATCTGTTCGGCGGCGTCGGCACCGCCGCGGTGCTGGCGGCGCTGCTGGCCAAGCGCCTCGACGTGCCGCTGCGCGTGGTGACGCGGATCGAGCCGCCGGAGCCGCGCAATTTCGGCACCGTGCTGAACGCGCACGGCATCCGCTACGACGGCAACGTCGAATTCCTGCATTCCGGCCATGGCCGCACCGTTCCGATGGGGCCGGAGGACCTGCTGCTCACCACCTCATGGTGGAGCACCTGGGCGGCGCTGCGCGCGGTGCGGCCGGACCGCATCCTCTACCTCCTGCAGGAGGATGAGCGGATGTTCTACCCCGCCGGCGACGAGCAACTCCGCTGCCGGGAGGTGCTGGACGACACCCGCCTGCGCTTCATCATCAACACCGCGGCGCTGCGCGACCACCTGCTGGGCGACGGCGTGCGCGGCGTTGTGGCCAACAGCGTCGCCTTCGAGCCCGCCTTCCCCACCGGCATCTACCACCGGGAGGCGCAGCCGCCGCGCGACAAACGTCGCTTCTTCTTCTATGCGCGGCCGAACAACGACCGGAACCTCTTCCTCCGCGGGGTGGAGGCGGTGGCGGCGGCGATCGAGCAGGGCGTGCTGCCGGCGGAGGACTGGACCTACCATTTCGTCGGCAAGGACATCCCGCGCATTCTGCTGCCCGGCGGCATCCAGCCGGAGATCGCGCAGAACCTGCCCTGGGCCAGCTATGCCGCGCTGATCCGCAGCATCGATGTCGGCCTGTCGCTGATGTTCACGCCGCACCCGAGCTACCCGCCGCTCGACCTTGCGGCCAGCGGCGCCGTGGCGGTGACCAACCGCTTCGGGCCGAAGGTTTCGCTGGACCACTACTGCCGCAACATCCTCTGCGCCGATCCGTCGGTGGAGGCGCTGGTCGCCGCGCTGGGCGAGGCCGCGGCACTGGCGCAGGACGAGCCGCGGCGCGAGGCGAACTACAAGGACGCCCGGATCGGCCGCGACTGGGAGGCGGCCTTCGCCCCGGTGCTCGACCACATCGCCCCCGACCACGTCGCGGCCTGACCGGTGTTCCTGAACGGCCCCGCCGCGGTGCGCTACAGCGACCCGTGGGCGCAAAGCTTCGCCTCCCGTCTCGCCGCCCTGTCGCGCGGCGCGCCGCGCGTAGCCTATTTCTACGAACGGCCGGATACCAGCACCTTCCGCTACCGCTGCTTCAACATGATCGAATCGCTCGGCCTGGCCGAGCCCGGCATCGGCGCCGCCTGGTTCAGCGGCGAGGAGCTGGAATGGGCCGAGCGGATCATCGACCGCGCCGACACCATCGTCATCTGCCGCGCCCGCTACACCCCCGCCTTCGGCCGGCTGATCGCCATGGCGAAGTCGCGCGGCCGCCGCGTGCTGTTCGATGTCGACGACCTGATCTTCGACACCCGCTTCACCCACATGGTGCTCGACGCGCTCGACCAGAACACGACGGAGACCGACCTCGATTTCTGGTTCGCCGTCATGGCGCGGATCGGCGAGACCATGCGGCTCTGCGACGGGGTGATCCTGACCAACGACTACCTCGCCCGCCGCGCCGCCGATTATTGCGGCCTGCCGACCTGGGTGGTGCCGAACTACCTGAACGGCGCGCAACTCGACCTCTCTGCCCGCATCGTCGGGCGCAAGCGCAACTCCGGTTGGCGGCGGGATGGGCGCATCCATCTCGGCTACTTCTCCGGAACGCCCTCGCACAACCGCGACTTTGCCATCGTCGCCGATACGCTGGCCGAATTGCTGCAGCGGGACCGCCGCCTCGTGCTGCGGATCGTCGGCTTCCTCGAACCGAAGGGCCGGCTGGCCGGCATGGCCGACCGGATCGAGCGATTCCCGCTGCAGGACTTCATCAACCTGCAGCGGTTGATCGGTGAGGTGGAGCTCAACCTGGTCCCCTTGCAGGACAACACCTTCACCAACTGCAAGTCGGAGCTGAAGGTCTTCGAGGCGGCGATCACCGGCACGCTCAGCATCGCCTCCCCCGCCTTCACCCTGACGCGGGCGATCGAGGAGGGCGAGACCGGCTACCTCGCCCCGGCCTATCGGTGGGAGGAGGTGATCCTGCGGGCGATCGAGCGGCTGGATGATTATCCGCGCATGGCGGAGGCCGCGGTGGCGGCGGCCGAGGAACGCTACGCGCCGGCGCGCCAGGCCCAGGCGATCACCGCGGCCGTCTTCGGCGGCTGACCAGGGGGGAGGGGACATGTCCGAGCGCAACGCCAGGCTGCTGGAGGGCGTGGCGCCTGACGCCCCGCTGCTCGAGATCGGGCCCAGCTTCAATCCGGTCGCGGCGAAATCCGCGGGCTGGCAGGTGACCATCGTCGACCACGCGAGCCAAGCCGAGCTGGTGGCGAAATACGCCGGCGGCGCGGTGGACACCGGCCTGATCGAGCCGGTCGACGTGGTCTGGGCCGGCGGCCCGCTGCATGCGGCCGTGCCGGCGGAGCTTCACGGCCGCTACGCCGCGCTGATCGCCTGTCATGTGGTGGAGCACCTGCCCGACCTCATCGGCTTCCTCCGCTCCGCCGAGGCGCTGCTGGACCCGCGGCACGGCGCGGTGCTGCTGGCGGTGCCCGACAAGCGGCTGTGCTTCGACTTCTTCCGCCCGCCCTCCACCACCGGCCAGTTCATCGCCGCCCACCGCGCCAGGCAGGGCCGGCACACGCCGCGGGCGATGTTCGACCATGTCGCCTACAGCGCCACCGATGGCGGCCGGGCCGGCTGGGGCCAGCAGGTGCTGGGCGAGTTGCGGCTGGAACACACGCTGGAACAGGCCGTGGAGCAGATGGACCTGGCCGAGACCAACGAGGGCTACACCAATTGCCATGGGTGGCAGTTCACCCCGGCCAGCTTCGAATTGCTGGTCCTGGAATTCGGCGCGCTCGGCCTGACCGACTGGCGGGTGGAATGGCTGGAGCCCCGCCCGGCGGTGGAGTTCCTCGCCCGGCTGGTGCGCGGCCGGGAGGTCTTCGCCTCCCCCGAGGTGCGGGAAGCGCGGCGGCTCGAGTTGCTGAAGCGCATGGTGCTGGAACAGCGGGACCAGGCGGAACGGCTGCTTGCCAGCCCGCCGGTGCCCGCGCCGGAACCGCGGCTGGACGGCATCGAGGCGATGCTGCGGCAGATGCGGGACGCGCAGCTTCCCGCCATCACCGCGGAGCTGGGCGCGACCCGCGCCGCGCTGGTGCCGGTGCAGGACGCATTGGCGGAGCTGCGCCCGGTCGGCGCCGCCATGGCGGCGATGCTGCCGGTGCGCCGCGCCATCGCCCGGATGCGCGGCCGCCTCTGATCAGGCCGCGCCGCATGGACATCCGGCCGGGAACGCGCTTGGCTGCCGGGTAAGCACGCGGGACAACCCGCGCGAACCGGAGGAAGTCCATGCGCCATCGCGCCGCGGCGGGCCAGGCCCGCCTGCCCTGCCCATGACCGCCGCCGGGCTGGCCAGCCTGTTCCGCGCACGCTCCGTCGCGCTGGTGGGCGCGACCGACCGCTCGATCTGGTCCACCGCCGCCTTCGCCAATTTCGCGCGCATCGGCTTCACCGGCCGCGTCCACCCGGTCAGCCGCAAGGGTGGCGTGGTGCATGGCCTTGCCGCGGCCACGTCCTGCGCCGCGATCGGCGAGCCGGTGGATGCCGCGCTGCTGATGGTGCCGGAAGGCGCCATCGCCGAGGCCTTCGCCGACATGAACGCCGCCGGCATCCGCAACGCCGTGGTGCTGACCTCCGGCTTCGCCGAGATCGGCGCCGAGGGTGCCGCGAAACAGGAGGCGCTGCTGGCCGCGGCGCGGGCGCAGGGCGTGACCCTGCTCGGCCCGAATTGCCTCGGCTTCATCAACTATGCCGACCGCGTGCCGATCTGGACCACCCAGCCGCCCCTGCCGGTGGTCCAGGGCGGGTCGATCGGCGTGGTCTCGCAGAGCGGCGCAACGGCCGGCTTCATCGCCGCCTTCGCGCAGCGCCAGGGCATCGGGCTCTCATACCAGGTCTCCACCGGCAACGAGGCGGACGTGAGCGTCGCCCGCGTGGTGGATTTCCTGGTCGACGACCCGGCGACCAAGGTGATCGGCCTGTTCCTGGAAACCGTGCACGATGCGGCGCTGCTGGCCGCCGCGGCGCGGCGGGCGCTGGCGGCGGACAAGCCCATCGTCGCCATCAAGATCGGCGCCAGCGAGACCGCGGCGCGGGCGGCGGAGGCGCATACCGGCTCGCTCGTCGGCGACGACCGCGTCTTCGATGCGGTCTGCCGCCAGCTCGGTATCATCCGCGTCGCCTCGATCGAGGATCTGGTCTTCACCGCGGCGCTGCTGGCGCGGCTCGGCCATGTGCGGGACCGGCGGCTGGGCCTGGTGTCCATCTCCGGTGGCGTCTGCGAGATGGCGGCCGACCAGGCGGAGCTCGCCGGCGTCGCCGTGCCGCGCCTGGCGCCGGCGACGCAGGATGCGCTGCGCGAGATCCTCCCCGCCTTCGGCACACCCAACAACCCGCTGGACGTGACCGGCGGGGCGATGCTCGATGCATCACTCTTCGCCCGCAGCCTGCCGGCCTTCGGCGCCGATCCGTCGATCGGCCTGGTCGCCTGCTTCATGGACGTGCCCGATACCGACGAGGACATCGCCGGCTACCGCGGCGGCATCATCCGGCAGATCGGCGTGGGCTTCGCCGCCTCGGCCTGCCCCTCGGTCATGCTCAGCGTGCTGTCGCGGCCGGTGACGGAGCCGGGACGGGCGCTGCTGGAGGAGACGGGGATCACCTATCTCGGCAGCGGCGTGCAGCACGGGCTGGGCGCCATCGGCCGCGCCTTCGCCTGGGCGGAGCGGCAGGAGCGGGGCGTGCCGGCGCTGCCCGCGGCGCCCGCGCCGGCAGCGGACCGGCCGCGCAGCGAGCATGCGACGCTGGCATTCCTGGGCGCGCGCGGCGTGCCGGTGGTGCCGCTGACCCTGGCGCGCAGCGCCGAGGAAGCGGTGGCGGCGGCACAGGCGCTGGACGGGCCGGCGGTGCTGAAGATCGCCTCCCCCGACATCGCGCATAAATCCGATATCGGCGGCGTGAAGCTGAACCTTCAGGGCGCGGCGGCTGTGGCCGCCGGCTACGACGGCATCCTGGCCAGCGTCCGCGCCGCGAAGCCCGAGGCGCAGATCGACGGCATGCTGGTCGGGCCGATGCGCGCTGGCGGTGGCGTCGAGCTGTTCGTGGGTGTGCTGCGCGACCCGCTCTGGGGGCCGGCCATCGCGGTGGGGCTGGGTGGCATCTGGGTGGAGGCGCTGCGCGACACCGCGATCCGCGTGCTGCCGGTGACGCCGGCGGAGGTGCTGGAGATGTTCGCCGAGCTGCGCGGCGCGAAGCTGCTCGACGGCTATCGCGGCACGCCCGGCATCGACCACGCCGCCGCGGCGGAGGCGGTGGCGCGCATCGGTGATGCGGCGCTGGCGCTGGGCCCGACGCTCGCCTCCCTGGAAGTGAATCCGTTGCGCGCGACGGCGACGGGTGCGGAAGCGCTCGATGCGCTCGCCATCTGGAATGAGGAGGCCTGAGATGGACGCCGACCGCATCCCCGTCATCATCGGCGCCGGCGAAGTCACCGAACGCCCCGCAGACGTATTGCAGGCGCGGGAGCCCGCCGAGCTGATGGCCGAGGCGCTGCGCCGCGCCGCGGCCGATGCCGGCGCGCCCGAGCTGCTGGCGGCGCTCGACAGCCTCGACATCGTCAACTCCGTCTCCTGGCCCTATGGCGACCTGCCCGCGGCGCTGGTGCGCTTCCTCGGCGTGCAGCCTAAGCGCCTGGTCTATGGCCCGGTCGGCGGCGAGAGCCCGGTGCGACACATGCATGAGGCCGCCAACCGCATCGCCCGCGGCGAGAGCGTGGTCGCCGCAGTGGTCGGCGGCGAGGCGACGCATGCGGTGGGCCAGGCGCAGAAGCAGGGCGTGACCTTGCCCTGGACCACGCCCGATCCGAACTGGACGCGGACGCGCGGGCGCGACTTCCTGCACCCGATGGCGGTGCAACTCGGCGTCGCCGATCCGGTCAGCGTCTATCCCTTCTACGAGAATGCGGTGGAGGCGTATCTCGGCCAGTCCCCGGCGGAAGGCCAGGCGGAATCGGCGGCGTTGTGGTCCGCCTTCTCCGGCGTCGCGGCGCGCAATCCCGCGGCCTGGCTGAAGCGCGAATACACGCCGGAGGAGATCGGCACGCCGGGGCCGAACAACCGGCCGATCGCCTACCCCTATACCAAGCTGCAGGTCGCCAACCCGATGGTGAACCAGGGCGGCGCCATCCTCCTGTGCAGTCTGGCGAAGGCGCGGGAGGCGGGCGTGCCGGAGGCGCGGATGATCCACCTCTGGGCCGGCGCTGCGGCGGTCGAGCCGCGCGATTACCTGGCGCGCGACCACTATCACGAAAGCCACGCGCAGAACGCCGTGCTGGATGCCTGCCGGGCGATCGCCGAGGCCGAGGGCGCCAGCTTCGAATCCTGCGAGCTGTACAGCTGCTTCCCCTGCGTGCCGAAGATGGCGGCGCGGCGGCTCGGCCTGCCGCGCGGCATGGCGCCGACCACGACCGGCGGCCTGACCTTCTTCGGCGCGCCGCTGAACAACTACATGACGCATGCCGCGGCCGGGATGGTACGGGCGCTGCGCGAGAAGCCCGGCAGCGCCGCGCTGCTGTACGGCCAGGGTGAGTTCGTCACCAAGCACCACGCGGTTGTGCTGGCGAACCGGCCGCCCAAGGATTTTCGCCTGCCGCAGGACTATTCCGTGCAGGCCGAGGCCGACAGCCGCCGCGGCCCGGTGCCGGCCTTCGCCGTCGAAGCGGCGGGCGAGGCGACCGTGGAGACCTTCACCGTGCTGCACGACCGCGACGGCGCGCCGCATCATGGCGTGGTGATCCTGCGCACCGCGGATGGCGGCCGCACCTTTGGCCGCGTGCCGGGCACGGATTCCGCGACGATCGCGCTGCTGAAGCGCGCCGACCGCACGCCGATCGGCACGCGCGGGGTGCTGCGCCGCGCCACGGATGGATTGCAGGATTGGAGCCCGACGCCATGACCGATGCCGTTCTGTTCGAGCTTGTCGAACCGCATATCGCCCTCGTCACCATCAACCGGCCGGAGGCACGCAACGCCGTCAACGGCGCCGTCGCCGCCGCGCTGGAGGCGATCGTCGAGCGGGTCGAACAGGACCCGGAGATCTGGGCGGCGATCCTGACCGGTGCCGGGCCGCATGCGTTCTGCGCCGGCGCGGACCTGAAGGAAGTCTCGAAAGGTGCTGCCTCCGGCATCTCGACCGAGAAGGGCGGCTTCGGCGGCTTCGTCCGCGCGCAGCGCACCAAGGTGTGGATCGCCGCGGCGCAGGGCCATGCGCTGGCCGGCGGGTTGGAATTGCTGCTGGCCTGCGACCTGGCGATCGCCGCCGAGACCGCCAATCTCGGCCTGCCGGAAGTGAAGCGCAGCCTGGTCGCCGGCGCCGGCGGCGTCTTCCGCCTGCCGCGCGCGCTGCCCAAGGCGATCGCGCTCCAGATGATCGCCACGGGCGAGCCCATCCCGGCCGCGCGCGCCGCGCAATTCGGCCTGATCAACGCCGCGGTGCCGGCGGATGAGGTGATGCCGCAGGCACTCGATCTCGCCCGCCGCATCTGCGTCAACGCGCCGATCGCGGTGAAGGAGAGCCTGGCGATTGCCCGCCGCGCCGCCTACCTGGACGAGGAGACGCTCTGGTCGCTCTGCCGCGAGGCCGGGCAGCGGGTGCGCGCGACGGAGGATTTCCAGGAAGGCCCGCGCGCCTTCGTCGAGAAACGCGCGCCGCATTGGGTTGGCAGGTAGGGGAACGCAGATGACGGGCAAGCTGGATGGCAAGGTCGCGCTGGTCTCGGGGTCCGGGCGTGGCATCGGGCGGCAGATCGCGCTGAAGCTGGCGAGCGAGGGCGCGCGAATCGTCGTCAACGACCTCGATGACGGCCCGGGGTCCGAGACGGTGGCCGAGATCAAGGCGATGGGCGCCGAGGCGATCGCCTGCAACGGCGACGTCACCAAGGAAGGCTTCGCCGAGCGCTTCGTCGCCGCCGGGATCGATACCTGGGGCGGGCTCGACATCATCGTCAATAATGCCGGCTATACCTGGGACAATGTCATCCAGAAGATGACGGATGAGCAGTGGTACGCCATCCTCGACGTCCACCTGACCGCACCCTTCCGCATCATGCGCGCGGCGCAGCGCTTCATCCGCGAGGCGGCGCGGCAGGAGGCGAGCGAGGGTCGGGAGGTGTTCCGCAAGGTGGTGAACATTTCCTCCACCTCCGGCGTCTTCGGCAATGCGGGGCAGGCCAACTACTCCACCGCCAAGGCCGGCATCCAGGGGTTGACCCGCGCGATGGCGAAGGAATGGGGCCGCTACAAGGTCAACGTGAACGCCGTTGCCTTCGGCCTGATCATGACCCGGCTGACCGAGGCGCCGGCGCATGGCGGCGCCACCATCGACATCTCGGGCCGGGAGATCGCGGTGGGCGTGCGGCCGGAAGTGCTGCAGACGGCGGAGAAGCTGATCCCGCTCGGCCGCGGCGGAAGGCCGGAGGAGGCGGCTGGGTCTGTCTACCTGTTCTGCATCCCGGAATCGAACTACGTCACCGGCCAAACGCTGGTCGTCGCCGGCGGGCGGCCGTGACGGGCACGGTTCTCATCGCCGGCGCGCTCGGCCTGGTCGGCCGGGCGGCGCTGGCGGAGTACGAGGCGGCCGGGTGGGACATCGTGGCACTTGCCCGGCGCAGGCCGGAATTCGAGAGCAGCGCGCGCTTCCTTTCCGTCGACCTGACCGATGCGGACGCCTGCCGCGCGGCACTGTCGCCGCTGCGCGGCATTACCCGCATCGTCTACGGCGCGCTGTTCGAGAAGCCGGAGCTCGGCAAAGGCTGGCTGGAGGCGGACCAGATCGCCACCAACGCGGCGATGCTGCGCAACCTGATGGATGCGGTGGAGCCGGGCAATCCGGGGCTGCGGCACGTCTCGCTGCTGCAGGGCACCAAGGCCTACGGCGTGCATCTCGGCCAGATGCCGATCCCCGGCAAGGAAGCCGCGCCGCGCCATATCCACCCGAATTTCTACTGGGCGCAGGAAGACCTGATCCGAGAACGCCAGGCGCGTGCCAGCTGGTCCTTCACGATCTTCCGGCCGCAGGCCCTGGTCGGCTTCGCGCTCGGCAGCGCGATGAACATGCTCTCGGCCATCGGCGCCTATGCCGCGATCAGCCGCGAGCTGGGCGTGCCGTTGGTCTGGCCGGGCGCCGGGGCGCGCTACACCGAAGCCACCGATGTGCGCCTCCTGGCCCGCGCCATGCGCTGGGCGGCAGGAACGGAGGCCGCGGCGAACCGCACCTTCAACGTCACCAATGGCGACGTCTTCCTCTGGCAGGACATGTTTCCGCTGGTGGCCAAGCGCTTCGGGATGGAACTGGGCGCGCCGCACCCGATGTCCCTGGCCGTGCTGATGGCCGACAAGGGTGCGGTCTGGCAGCGCATCGCCACGAGGCACCAATTGGTGCCATGGTCGCTGGACCAGCTCATCGGCGGGTCCTGGCAATTCGCCGATTTCGCCTTTGCCCGGCCGGGCCAGGCGGCCTCGATCCTCAGCACCATCGCCGTCCGTCAGGCCGGTTTCGCCGACTGCATCGACAGTGCCGAGATGCTCGACTGGTGGCTCACCGATCTGCAGCGCCGCCGCATCCTGCCCGCATAGGACTCCCATCGTGGCCTCACCGCGTCCGCTCTACCGTGCCGCCGATCTCGCGCGGCTGCTGAACCCGCGCAGTATCGCCATCATCGGCGCCTCCGAGCGCGCCGGCTCCTTTGGCGAGCGCACGCAGCGCAACCTGGCGCAGTTCCAGGGCCGCGTGCATCTGGTGAACGCGCGGTACCAGGCGCTCGGCGGGCTGCCCTGCCATGCCTCGCTCGCCGCGCTGCCGGAGGTGCCCGATATTGCGGTCGTCGCCGCGCCGATGGAGGCGGTGGAGGGGCTGGTCCACGAATGCGTCGCCGCCGGTGTCGGCGCCGCCATCATCTACGCCGCCGGCTTCGCCGAGACGGGCAAGGCCGAGCGCATCACCCTGCAATCCCGCATCGCCGCCATTGCGCGGGAGGGCGGGGTACGGCTGGTCGGGCCGAATTGCATCGGCATGCTGGACTACGCCAGCGGCGCCACCATCAGCTTCGCCGCGGTGCCGCGGCCTGCCGCACCGCCGGGCCGCGCCGCGTTGGGCGTCGCGGGAAGCCGCGCCATCGGAATTGTCAGCCAATCGGGCAATCTCGGCTTCGCCCTGGCGCAGGGCGTGGAACGTGGCGTCGCCATCAGCCGCGTGCTGGCCTGCGGCAACTCCGCCGATGTCGACGTGGCCGATGGCGTCGCGGCGCTCGCCGAGGACCCGGCCTGCGCCGCCATCGCCTGCGTCTTCGAAGGCATGGCGGACCCCACGCGGCTGGTGCAGGCCGCCGAGATCGCCTGGGCCGCCGACAAGCCGCTTGTGGTCTACAAGCTCGCCACGGGGGAACAGGGCGCGGCGGCGGCGCTGTCGCATACCGGGTCGCTCGCCGGGTCGGACGCCGCCTATCGCGCCGCCTTCGGCCGCGCCGGGGTGGTGATGGTGGAGAACTTCGACGCGCTGCTGGAGACGGCGGCGTTCCTGGCGAAGGCGCCGGCCTGCCGCGCGCCGGGCGTCGCGGTGGTCTCGACCTCGGGTGGCGCCGCGATCATGGCGGCTGACAAGGCGGAGGTGCATGGCGTGGCGCTGCCGCAGCCCGGCCCGGCGGCGAAGGCGGTGCTGGATGCGCGAATCCCGGAGTTCGGCTCGGCGCGCAATCCGGTCGACATCACCGCGCAGGTGCTGAACGATCCGGAATCGCTGCGCGCCTGTGCCGATGCGCTTTGCGCCGACCCGGCCTATGGCGCGGTGGTGCTGCCGAACGGCTATGCCTACGACTTCGCCACGCCGCGCTTCGCCCTGCTGGGTGAACTCGCCGCGCAGCATGGCAAGGCGGCAGCCGTGGTGTGGCTGACCGAATGGCTGGAAGGGCCGGGTGCCAAGGCGGCGGAGGCCAATCCGCAGGTCGGCGTGTTCCGTTCGATGGATCGCTGCTTCGCTGCGCTGGCGGCGTGGCAGGCACGTGCGACGCGGCGCGCGGCTGGCCCGGGCGACACCACGCGTCTCGTGCCACCGGCCATCGCGGCGCAGGCGGCGGCGCTGCTCGATGCGGCCGCCAGCACGACGCTGACCGAGCGCGAATCCAAGGCCGTGCTCGCTGCCTATGGCATCCCGGTGGTGGGCGAAACGCTCACCAACGATGCCGAAGCCGCGGTCGCCGCCGCCGAGGCGGCCGGCTTCCCCGTGGTGTTGAAGGTCGAATCGCCCGACATCCCGCACAAGACCGAGGCCGGTGCCATCCGCCTCGGCCTGCGCGACGCCGCCGCGGTGCGGGAGGCTTTCGCCACCATCATGTCGAACGCCGCCCGCGCCGAGCCGGGCGCGCGGCTGAACGGCGTGGTGGTGCAGCCGATGGTGCCGCAGGGGCTGGAGATCGTGGTCGGCGCGCGGCGTGACCCGCTGTTCGGGCCGATGGTGGTGGTCGGCCTTGGCGGCATCTTCGTCGAGCTGCTGCGCGACAGCGCCACGGCGCTGGCCCC
>JBMOJU010000103.1:0-14949 GCA_049315625.1 Paracraurococcus sp. | reverse complement strand
CAGGATCTCCGCGGTCGCGGCGGCGATCCGCGCCACCACATCGGGCGGGGTGCGGGCGGGGGCGAACAAGGCCTGCCAGCCTTCCATCACCAGCCCGGCCGGCGGCACGCCGGGCAGGCCCGGCAGCGGGGCGGGGCCGGAGACGGCGTAGCCCTTCACCCGGCCGTCCCGCAGCAGCGGCCCGGCGCTGGTCACCGTCAGCACCGCCAGGTCGAGCCGCCCGGCGATCAAATCGGGCGGGATCTGCGCGGCGACCCGGTAGGGCACGTGTTCCAGCTTCGCCCCGCTGCGCTGCGCCAGCAGCGCGGCGAACAGATGCAGGATGGTCCCGGTACCGCTGGTCGCCACCGTCAGCCCGCCGGGCGCGGCGCGACCCAGCGCCAGCAGCGCCGCCAGGTCGGCGGCCGGCAGGTCGGGCCGGCCGATCAGCACCAGCGGCAGGGAGGCGACCATGGCGACCGGCGCCAGATCCTTCTCCGGGTCGAAGCGCAGCGTCCCCGGGCTGAGGCTCGGCATGATGGAGACCGGCCCCTCCACCGCGAGGACGAGGGTGTGGCCATCCGGCACGGCGCGGGCGACCCGCTCGACACCCAGGATGCCGCCGGCGCCGGGCGCGTTCTCCACCACCACCGGCTGGCCGAGCCGGGCCGAGAGGCCGGGGGCGATGATCCGCGCCAGCGCATCGACATTGCCGCCGGCGCCGAAGGGTACGACCACGGTGATCGGCCGGCTGGGCCAGGTCTGGGCGGCGGCGGGCAGCGCCAGCAGGCCCGGCGCGGCAAGCAGCGTGCGGCGCCTCATGCGGTGGTCTCCGGCAAATGTTCCGCCCGCAGCCGGTCGAAGGCGGCGGCGAATTCGGCGCGCAGGGCGGCCTTGCGCGCTTCCGGCAGGAAGGCGCCGTCGATCCCGTTCAGCATGAAGCCGCGCAGGTCGTCCGGGCCGAAGCCGAAATCCTCCACCATCTTGCGCCAGCAGCCGGCCGCGTCGATCCGGTGCAGCGGCGGGTCGTCGGTATTGGGATGGATCCGCAGGCCCATCCCCGGCATCCGGCGGATCGGGTGGTCCAGCGCCCAACGGGCGGGGTCGAGCGTCCGCAGGTAGTAGGAGTTGGTCGGCACCACGGTGAAGAGGATGCCGCGCCCGGCGCAGCGCGCGGCGAAGGCCGGGTTGTCGATGGCGGTGTAGCCGTGGTCGATCCGGTCGACCCCCAACAGCTCGACCACCGTTTCGACATTCTCCCAGCCGCAGCCGAATTCGCCGGCATGGGCGGTCAGCCGGAAGCCGCCGCGCTGCGCCATGCGGTAGGCCTTCCAGAAGAATTCCGGTGGCCGGTCGGTCTCCCGGTAGTCGATGCCGAGGCCGATGATGCCGTCGCGCCGATGCGCCAGCATCCATTCCACCATCTCCACCGCCTCCGCCGGCGTCGCCTCGCGGTCGATGGAGGGGATCAGCAGGGCGGTGATGCCGCATTCGCGTTCCGCCGCGGCGAAGCCTTCCAGGATGGCATCGGCGCCGGCGGCATAGGCGATGCCGCTGTCGCGCGCGGTGCCGGTCGGGTTCCAGAACACCTCGGCATGCCGGACGTTCTGCGCCGCGGCGGCCAGGCAATATTCGTAGGCGATGCGGCCCAGATCCTCCGGCCCGCGCAGGATCCGCTGCTCCAGCGCCCGCAGCACGTGCAGCACGCCCTTCGGCTTGGCGTCGCGGCGGTAGAGCGCCTCGACCTCCTCCGGCGTGAAGCCGGCGCCCTGGCGCCGGGCGAATTCCGCGAAGGTGTCGGGCCGCACCGCGCCGAGCAGATGGACGTGCAGCTCGACCTTGGGGATGGCGTGGCAGAAGGCGTCCAACCGGTCCATCCGCCACCTTCCCTTCCCTGGGTATCCCGAGCAGATTCACGCCTGCGGGCAATCCTGCCCTGCGGCGATCTGCTCTATCGCGCGTTGGCGCTCGCCTCGGACCGCGTCGCGCCGACCCGGGCCGCGAGGGCGGCGGCCATGAAGTCGTCGATGTCGCCATCCAGCACGGCGGCCGGATTGCCCTTTTCCAGGTTGGTGCGCAGATCCTTCACCAGCTGGTAGGGCTGCAGCACGTAGTTCCGGATCTGGTGGCCCCAGCCGATATCGGTCTTGCCGGCCTCGATCCCCGCGCTCACCGCCTCGCGCTTCGACAATTCGAGCTCGTACAGCCGCGCCTTCAGCATGTTCATGGCGATGGCGCGGTTCTTGTGCTGGCTGCGGTCCTGGGTGGAGGCCGCGACGATGCCGGTCGGGATATGGGTGAAGCGGACGCCGGATTCCGTCTTGTTCACGTGCTGCCCGCCGGCGCCGGAGGAGCGGAAGGTGTCGGTGCGGATATCCGCCGGGTTGATCTCGATCTCGATCTTGTCGTCGACGACCGGGTAGACATAGATGCTGGCGAAGCTGGTCTGCCGCTTGTCGTTGCCGCCGAACGGGCTGATCCGCACCAGGCGGTGCACGCCGGTCTCGGTCTTCAGCCAGCCGAAGGCGTTCGGGCCGGTGACCTGCACGGTGGCGGATTTGATGCCCGCCTCCTCGCCCAGGCTCTCCTCGGTCAGCGTCATCTTGTAGCCGCGCTTCTCGGCCCAGCGCTGGTACATGCGCAGCAGCATCTCGGCCCAGTCCTGCGCCTCGGTGCCGCCGGCCCCGGCGTTCACTTCCAGGTAGGCGTCGTTCTGGTCGGCCTCGCCGGACAGCAGGCTCTCGATCTCGCGCCGCTTGGCCTCGGCGGCCAGGTCGATCAGGTCGGCGACCGCGGCATCGGCCGTGGCGGCATCGCCCTCGGCCTCGGCCATCTCGATCAGCTCCAGGCTGTCGGCGACCGATTGCTCAAGCTTACGGACACCTTCGACCTGGTCGGCGATCCGGCCACGCTCGCGCATCAGCGTCTGCGCCGCGGCGGCATCATTCCAGAGTGTGGGGTCCTCGGCGCGGGCGTTCAGCTCATCGAGGCGGCGAAGGGCGGCATCCCAGTCAAAGATGCCTCCTCAGCAGGGCCACCGAAGCGGTGATCTGCTCATTCAGGGATTCGGCATCAGCGCGCATGGCCAACGGGGTAATCCAGCCAGGCCGCACTGTCCAGCGCGGCCGGCGGTTAAGGAGTGCGACACTCCTTCACACGAGTTCATTCGACCGGCGCGGTCGTCGGGCGATAAGGTCCTCCCCCCGTCGCCCGCCAGGAGGTTGCCTTGGCTGCACCCGCACTCGGCCTCGACGCCGCCCATCGCGTCCTCGGCCGTGCCGCCTATGGGGCCCGGCCGGGGGAGGCCGAGGCGCTGGCCCGCCAGGGGCTGCCCGGCTGGGTCGAACGCCAGCTCGCCCTGCCGGCGGAAGACAAGGCGGTGGAGGCCCGCCTCGCCGCGCTCCGCCTGCCGATCCGCTATGCCGCCAGCGAAGGCCGCTGGCCGGGGCTTGAGGAGGACCGGAAGCTGACCCGGCTGGCGATGACCCAGACGGAGAATTTCCGCTTCGGCCCGCGCCAGGACCGCCAGGTGCCGCCGCCCGAGGTGGATCGCGGGCGGCTGGAACTCACTGTCGCCACCCTGATCCGCAAGGTGGACGCGGAGGCCCAGCTGCGGGAGCGCCTGGTGGAGTTCTGGCTGGACCATTTCTCGGTCAGCATCCTCTCGGCCAACCAGGTCAGCGTCTCCCTCATCGACTACGACCGCCGCATCCGCGGCCAGGCGCTGGGCAATTTCCGCGCCTTGCTGGAGGCGACGGCGACCGCGCCGGCGATGCTCTATTTCCTGAACAACCAGAGCTCCCGCGCCGGCGCGCCAAATGAGAACTACGCGCGCGAGCTGCTGGAGCTGCACACGCTCGGCCGGCCGGCCTATTTCGGCGCCGCACGTACCACGCGCGACGTGCCGCGCGACGCGGAGGGCCGCCCCGCCGGCTATGTCGATGCCGATGTCTGGGAGGCGGCGCGCGCCTTCACCGGCTGGTCGGTGGCCGCGGGCCAGTCGATCGACGGGACGCGGCGGCTGCCCGACAGTGGCGAATTCGCCTTCGTCGAGTTTTGGCACGACCAGTACCAGAAGCTCTTCCTCGGCCGCGCGCTGGAGCCTTTCGCCGGCGCCATGGCGCATGGCCGCGCGGTGCTCGACGCGCTGGCCGAGCACCCGGCGACCGCCCGCTTCGTCTGCACCAAGCTGGTCCGTTGGCTGGTCGGCGAACCGGTGCCGCCTGCCGTCGTGGACCGCGCCACAGACGCCTTCCGCGGCAGCCTCGCCGCCCCCGACCAGATCGCCCGGACCGTGCGCGCCATCCTCGCCGGGCCGGAGATCGCCGATCCGCAGCTGGGCCGGATGCGCCGGCCGCTGGATGCGGTGGCCGCCGCGGCGCGGGCCTATGCCGTGCCGCTGGCACCCAACCCGGCGTTGCTCGGCCAGATGGCCGCCGCCGGGCAGGTGCCCTTTGGCTGGCCGGCGCCGGACGGCCAGCCGCTCGACGCCACGCAGTATGACGGGGCCGGGGCGCTACGCACCCGTTGGGGGCTGCTGCTGGCGATCGCCCGCAACGGGTTCGGCACCGGCGCCTCGCCGTTGTTCGAGGGCATGGCCGGGCAGCCGGTGGCCGAGGCCGCGGCGAAGCTGGCCCGCCTCGCCCTCGGCCCGGCGGGGAAGCCGGTGGCGGAGACGGTCGCTGGAATCTGGCTGGCCGCCGGCCGGCCGGACCCGGCCAGCGTGGCGGACGTCGCGGAATTGGCCGGCTGGGTCCTCGCTGCCCCCGCCTTCCAACGCGTGTAGGGGAGGAAGGGGCACGCCATGACGATGCTGCTCGGCCGCCGCGGCCTGCTCCGCGCCGGGATCGCCGCCACCGCCCTGCCCGCGCTGCGCGGGATGGCCTTCGCCAGCCCCGCCGCCGCGCCGGATGCGCCGCTGCTCATCCTGGTGTTCCTGCGCGGCGGGATGGACGGGCTGCATTTCCTCTCCCCGGCCGATGACCGGGATTTCGTCGAGCTGCGCGCGCCGACACTCCGCAATGCGGCCGAGGGCGAGAAGGCCGGCGAGCGGCTGGATGCGGTGCCGGGGACCGATTTCCGCCTGCACCCGGAGGCCGCCGCGCTCGCCGGCATCTGGCGGGAGGGGCGGATGGCGATCTGGCCCGCCGCCGGCGTGCCGCAGCCGACGAGGAGCCATTTCGAGGCGCAGGCCATGATGGGCTGGGGCCAGGGCCGCTCGGGCGAAACCCTCACCCGCACCGGCTGGCTGGCCGCCTGGGCGGAGGCGACGGGTGGCCACGCGCCGGTCGTCGCGCTCTCCGGCCAGGACCGCACGGTGGCGGAGCTGATCGGCGCCCGCCGCGGCCTTGCCGTGCCGACCCTGGCGCGCGGGCTGGAGATGCCGGGCGGTGCCTTCGGCGAGGCGATGCTGGAGGCGCTGCACGCCAAGGCGCAGGGCCCGATGGCCGAGGCCGGCCAGGCGGCACTGGCCAGCCTGCGTGGCCTGGACCGGGTGCTGCCGCGCGGCGCCGGCGGTCAGGTGCTGCCCTATGCCCCGGCCAATGGCGCCGACTACGGCCCGGCCGCCGAATTCGGCCGCGGCCTGGCGACCGTCGCCCAGGTGGCGAAGCTGCAGCCGGGGCTGACCGCAGCGGCGGTCGATCTCGGCGGCTGGGACACGCATGACGGCCAGGCCGGGCGGTTCGAGAACCGGGTGCGGGTGCTGAACCGCGGCCTCGCCGCGCTGGATGCCGATTTGCGCGACCTGCCGCGGCGCTGGACGGTGTTGGTGACCAGCGAATTCGGCCGCCGGCTGCGGGCCAACCGCAGCGGCGGGACGGATCACGGCCGGGCCGGAACAATCTTCGCCTTCGGCGGCGGCGGCGGCGGCAAGCGCGGCTTCGGCCTGGCGCGGCGTTTCGGCGCCTGGCCGGGGCTGTCCGGCGACGCGCTGGAGGATGGCGTCGATCTGCGGGTCACAACCGACTACCGCGACGCCTTCCGCCAGGTGGTGGCCGAACTGGCGCCGGGGGCGCCGGCACCCTTCGGCCGGGTCTGAGGCTCAGTACAGCCCGCCCAGGCTCTGTTCCGCCCCGGCGGCGGTGCCGCGCGGCGCCTCCTCGCCCACCGGATGGGCGCTGTTCTCGGTGCCGGGCTTGAAGGCCTCCATGATCATCGCATTGCCGTCCTGCATCCGCACCAGGGCGACGCCGGGCGGCGCGCGGAAGGGCACCGGGGGGCTGTTACGCAGCGCGGCCTCCAGCACCTCGCGGAAGATCGGTGCGGCGTTCTGCCCGCCGGTCTCATCCTTGCCGAGCGTCCGCGGCTCATCGAAGCCGAGCCAGACGGCGATGACGATGTCGGGCGTGAAGCCGACGAACCAGTTGTCCACGTAGTCATTGGTGGTGCCGGTCTTGCCGGCGATCGGCCGGTTCAGCCCCTTCCCGGCGGCGGTGCCGGTGCCGCGCTGCACCACGCCGGTGAGGATGTTGGTCATCTGGTAGGCGGCGATGGGGTCGACGATCTGCGGCCGCGCATCCAGCAGGTCCGGCGGTTCCGCCCCCGGCGCCGCGGCGTCGCAGCCCTGGCAGGACCGCGCATCGCTGCGCCAGATCACCTTGCCGCGGCGGTCCTGCACGCTGTCGATGAAGCTCGGCGTCACGCGGCGGCCGCCGCTGGCGAAGCCGGCATAGCCGGCGGCCATCCGCAGCACCGTCGTCTCGCCCGAGCCCAGCGCCATGGCCAGGTAGCGCGGCATGTTGTCGATGACGCCGAAACGGGCGGCGGTCTCCGAGACCTTGGCCATCCCGACCTCCTGCGCCACCCGGATGGTGACCAGGTTCAGCGATTTCTGCAGCGCGGTACGGATGGTGACATAACCGTTGAAGCTGCCCTCATTGTAGTTGGAGGGGCGCCAGATGCCCTGCGGGGTCATGATCTCGATCGGCCCGTCGAGGAAGCGCTGGTTCGGCGGCACCCCGGCCTCCAGCGCCGGCAGGTAGACGAAGGGCTTGAAGGAGGATCCCGGCTGGCGCTGCGCCTGGGTGGCGCGGTTGAACTGGCTCTTGTCGAAGGACCAGCCGCCGGCCATCGCCAGCACCCGGCCATTGCTGGGGTCGAGCGCCACGATCGCGCCCTCGATCTGCGGCACCTGGCGCAGCGCCAGCCGTTCCGGCCGCGCCGGGACGCGGCCCTGGGCGGGCACGCCCGGCAGCATCTCCACCGGGACCACGTCGCCCACCGCCAGCACGTCCTGCATCCGGCGCGGCGGCGGGCCGAGGCGGCCCTCGCCCAGCGCCTTGCGGGCCCAGGCGGCATCCTCCATCGCCAGCGTCGCGGTGCGCGGCTGGCTCGGCGCGCGCGGGTCGGGCCGTTCGACCCAGCCGAGCTTCGCCTCGCGGTCGCGCACCTCCAGCGCCACGGCGAGCCTCCATTCCGGCAGCACCCCGCCCGGGCGCTGGACGGCTTCGAGCTGCGGCATCCAGTCCGCGCTGCCGGCCGAGACCCGCGCCACCGGCCCGCGCCAGCCGCCGCGGCGGCGGTCATAGGCCGAAAGCCCACCGCGCAGCGCCTGCTCGGTCGCGGCCTGCAAGGGTGGCTCGATGCTGGTGCGGACGACGAGGCCGCCCATGGTGGTCTGCTCGGGGCCGAATCGGTTGATCAGCTCGCGCCGCACCTCCTCGGTGAAGTGCTGGCCGACCGGCACAACCTCCGGCCGGCGCTGCAGGCGGGGGATGATCGGCTCGGCCTTGGCGGCGGTGGCGTCCTGCGCGGTGATGGCGCCGTCCTCCGCCATGCGGTCCAGCACCCAGTCGCGCCGGCCGCGGGCGGCCTCCGGGTAGCGCAGCGGATTGTAGTTGTTCGGCGCCTTCGGCAATGCGCCGAGGAAGCCGATCTCGGCGATGGTCAGCTCATCCAGGCCCTTGTTGAAATAGGCCTGCGCCGCCGCGGCCACGCCATAGGCCTGGTAGCCGAGGAAGATCTCGTTCAGGTACAGCTCGAGGATGCGCTCCTTCGGCAGCGCCTCCTCGATCCGGATCGCCAGGATCGCCTCGCGCGCCTTGCGCAGCATGGTGCGGTCGGCGCCGACCAGCATGTTCTTGGCGACCTGCTGGGTGATGGTGGAGGCGCCACCCATCCGCCGGCCGGTCCCGTATTGCTCGATGTTGGTGACCACCGCGCGGAGGATGCCGAGCGGATCGACGCCGTGATGGTCCCAGAAACGCTGGTCCTCGGCGCTGACGAAGGCGGCCTGGACGCGCTTGGGGATGGCCTCGATCGGCATGAAGACGCGGCGCTCGGTGGCCAATTCGGCCAGCAGCCGGCTGTCGGCGGCGTAGATGCGCGACATCTGCGGCGGCTGGTAATCGGCCAGCCAGCGATAATCCGGCAGGTCGCCGGCGATGTGGCGATACAGCCCGAAAGCGCCGACCGCGCCGGCCAGGATGCCGACCGCGGCCAAGGTGAACAGGATGCGCAGCAACCCGCCGAACAGCGAGCGCCGGCGGCGGCGCGGCTTCTCCGGCCTCGCCTTGGGCGGCGGCGGAGGCGGCGGGGCGTCGCCGGTGGCGGACGGGTCGAAGCCGGGATCGAGGCGGGTGTCGGGCGGGGCCATTGTCCGCCTCTCATACACCGACGGCGTTTCGGCCGCGACCACACGGCGCAGCGAGACGCTTAAGCCGGCCTTCACCTTGCGCGGGCCAGGATGCCGCGGGGGCAAATGCCCCGCAGGAGAAGACCATCCGCATGGGCAAGATGCTCGTGACCGGTGCCGCGGGCTTCGTCGGCCGGCACCTGACCCGCGCGCTGCTGGAAGCAGGGCATGAGGTGCATGCCGTCGACAGTATCCGCCCGCTGACCGGGGCGGTGGACCCGGCCGCCGGCTGGCCGCTCTTCGAGCCACGGGACTACCACGGCTTCGATTTTTACCGGGAGGATTGCCGGGACTGGTTCCGCCGCAACCCCGGCCCGGGCTTCGACGTCGCCTTCCACCTCGCCGCCATGGTCGGCGGCCGGCTGGTGATCGAGAACAACCCGCTGGCGGTGGCCGACGACCTCGGCATCGACGCTGCCTTCTTCCAATGGGCGGCGCAGGCGCGGCCGGGCCGCTGCGCCGTCTTCTCCTCCTCGGCCGCCTACCCCGTGCGGCTGCAGCGGCGGGAGGGATACGTGCTGCTGGCGGAGGAGATGATCCGCCTGGACGGCGATATCGGCCTGCCGGACATGTCCTATGGCTGGGCCAAGCTGACCGCCGAATACCTCGCCCGGCTGGCGCACCAGCGGCACGGGCTGCGCGCCATCTGCTTCCGCCCCTTCTCTGGCTATGGGGAGGACCAGGACGCCGCCTACCCCTTCCCCGCCATCTGCCGCCGGGTGCTGGCGAATCGCGGCGCCCGGATGCTGGAGGTCTGGGGCAGCGGCCAGCAGATGCGCGACTTCATCCATGTGGATGATTGCGTCCGCGGCATCCTGCGGATGCTCGACCGGATCGAGGACGGTTCGGCGGTCAACCTCTCGACCGGCATCCTGACCAGCTTCACCGCGCTCGCCGGCATGGCCGCGGAACTCGCCGGCTGGCGGCCGGAAATCCGCGGCATGTCGGACCGGCCGGAGGGTGTCTTCGCCCGCGCCGGCTGCACCCGGCTGCAGGACAGCCTCGGCTTCCGGCCCCGGATCAATCTGCGGGAGGGGATCGGCCGCGCGCTCGAACACCTCGAGGTCCCGGCGTGACCATCCGCAGCATCGCGGTCTTCCACTGTACCGCGCGGGTCGGCTCGGCCTGGTGCTGCGCCGAGGGGATCTCGGTCACGCTCGCCGCCATGGGCTACCAGGTGATGGATTGCGGCCACCCGCGGCACGGTTGCCCGCCGATGGAGGTACTGCGCCAGGCCGACCTGATCATCCTCGGCGCGGTCGAATGGTATGGCGATTTGCTGATGGCCCAGTACGGCGCGGAATGGGCAGCGTTGCCGATGCCCAAGGCGGCCTGGTACGCCGAATCGGCGCAGCGGGACGACCGGGACTTCCCTTTCGGCCGTTACCGGGGGCTGGCCGACCGGCATTATTTCCCGGCCGCCCAGGATGCCGCGGCCTTCGGCGGCACCTGGCTGCCCTTCGGCGCGGATACGGTGCTGTTCGCCCCGCGCCCGGTGCCGCTGCGGCACGAAGCGGCCTTCCTCGGCTCGCTCTACCCGAAACGGGTGGAATTCCTGGAACGTCTCGGCGTCCCGCTCGACCGCATCGCGCCGGTTTCCGACCCCGACCCGATCCGCTCCTTCGCCCTGCTGGCGGAGGCCTATGCCGCGACCCGGATCTTCGTGAACCTGCCGGCCTGGTCGCGGCTGCTGGTCACCAAGGTGACCGAGGTCATGGCCTGCGGGACCATGCTGGTGACGCCGGCGCTGGACCACCCCTCGGCGCTGGGGAACATGGCGCAGTTCGAGGACGGGCGGCACCTGGTCTACTACCCGGCCGACCGGCCGGACCGGCTGGCCGAGATCCTGGCGCATTACCGCCACGCGCCGGACGAACGCGCCGCGGTCGGCGCTGCCGGCCGGGAAGAAATCCTCCGCGCCCACAGCCTGCGGGCGCGGCTGCAACGGATGATCGCGGATGCCGAAGCGGGGTGCGGCTGACCCGGCGTCAGAGCCGCAGGCCACCCCGCGATTCGTGGAACCCCTCGCGCCGCACCGCATGGTCGGTGACGAGGTTGACGATGACGAGGGCAGACAGGCCGATCAGGAAGGGCAGCATGGGAATCGCTCCATTCGATGTCCCTCCCTATCCCTGGCGGTCATGTTGCATCGCACAAAATCATTTCAAGGGATCCGCCCCCCTCCGCCAGCGCCGGGCCCCGGGCGCCGAGGAAGCCGTGCACCGACTCCGCCAGGGCCGCGGCCAGAGTCGCCCGGTGCGCCGCCCGGTTGAGCGCCGCCTCATCCTGCGGATGGCTGAGGAACCCCATCTCCACCAGCGCCGAGGGCACGTCGGGCGCCTTCAGCACCACGAAGCCGGCGCGGCGATGGGTGTTCGGCAGCAGCGCCACTTGCCCCTCCAGCGCCGCCACGGCCAGCCGCGCCAGGCGCTCCGACCCCGCATGGGTCTCCTGCCGCATCAGGCTGAGCAGGATGCGCTGCACCTCGGGCGGGACGCTCGGCAGGCGCAGGCCGCCGGCCCGGTCGGCCTCGTTCTCCCGCCGCGCCAGGGCGGCGGAGAAGCTGTCGGTCGCCGTCTCCGCCAGGGTGTAGACGCTGGCGCCCCGGGCGCCGGGCGCCGAATCGGCATGCAGCGAGAGGAACAGCGCTGCCTCCCGCCGCCGCGCCAGATCGATCCGCTCGCCCAGCGGGATGAAGACGTCGCGCGCCCGGGTCAGCGCCACCCGGCAGCGCCCGGCGGCGTCCAACTGCCGCTTCAGCTCCAACGCCGCGGCCAGGGTGATGCGTTTTTCCTGCGTGCCGCGCGCACCGATGGCACCGGGATCCTTGCCGCCATGGCCGGGGTCCAGCACCACCAGCGGCAGCGCCGCCCGTGGCACGCCGGCCACGGCCAGGCTGCGGCCATCGGCCAGGCGGGCGAATCCGGCGGCCGGCCCGGGGATGAGCTCGATCTCCAGCCGCCCGCCCGACTGGCGCACCGCCGGCGGGGCGGCCGGACCGCGCAATCGAATCACAAGCTGTTGATCAGCGCCGCTGCCCTCACGCAGGATGGACGCCACCAACCCGGCCCCGTCCTGCCGCGCCGGGCCCCGCCAGGGCATGCCAGGCAGGGTCAGCAGCAGCCGCGGCGGATCGGTCGCGGCGGTCAGGCGCCAGGCGAGCTGCCGGTCGAGTCGCAGGGTGAGCCGGGTGCGGCCGCGCTCGACAGCCAGGGAAATGGCAGGCGACGTGGCCGCGGCGGCCGGATCGGCCGCCAGGACCGCCGCCGCAAGGGCCATCAGGCCCCGCCGCCCGGCTCCGGCGATCGGGCCCGGCGCCCCGGCACCATCCCCGCATTCGGACGGAAAGCCGGCCTCATCCTGCCGCATAGCCGCACCATCCCCCGAGGATGCAGGCGGGGGTCTATCAGACCTGGGCGAGTCGACGCCACGTGGATGCGCAGCGGCCTTGTGGAAGACCCGTGCGCTCGCCTATGGTGATCCGCCCCGGCGGCGCCCGCTGCCGGCGGAGATTTGGGCGCAGCCGCGCCGACAGGCCATATCCCCATCACAGGGGGGCCGTCGACGCGGCGCGCGGCACATGCCCGGCATGGGGTGCGCGGTTCTCTGCCGCATCCGCGTTTCGCTGGGTTGCCAGGCCGGGTACCGCCCTTCAGGGCAGGTCCGGTTCGCCCGTCTCCGTCGCCGCGGGACCTGTCGCGCCAAGACCCTTGGCAGCCCCTGATTCGATCGGGACTGCCCCAGGTGCCAGCGTGACCGACGCCGCTTCGCCCGCGACCATGCGGGCGTCGCGCCTGGCGCGTGGGCACGAACCTGGGGCGCCGTCCCGGGCGACCGCCGCGCGCCGCACAGGACGCGCCGGTTTCCCGTGGCCGTCCCGCCGGAAGAGGACGAGACGCCGCCGCATGCCCGCTGCCAGCGCCGCGCAGTCGTCCTCCCCCGGGCCACGTCACCCCGATCCGCCGCGTCGCGCGCCCTGCGCGCCACCCGGCACGGAGCCACCGCTTCGATGACCAAGCGCATGCTGATCGACGCGTCCCACGCGGAAGAAACCCGCGTGGTGGTGCTGGACGGCAACCGGCTCGAGGAATTCGACCTCGAAGCCGCCACCAAGCGGCCCCTCAAGGGCAACATCTACCTGGCCAAGGTGGTCAGGGTGGAACCCAGCCTGCAGGCCGCCTTCGTGGAATATGGCGGCAACCGGCACGGCTTCCTCGCCTTCAGCGAGATCCACCCGGACTACTACCAGATTCCCGTCGCCGATCGGCAGCGCCTGCTGGAGATGCAGGCCGCCGAGGCGCGCGAGGAGGAGGACGAGGACGAGGATTCGCCGCCGGAATCGGCGATGGACCGCGCCGCCGATGCCGAAGGTTCGGCGGCTGAGGCCGAACAGGCCGATGATCCGGAGGCCACGTCGGTGGCGCCCGAGTCGGAGCACCATCCGTCCGAGCCGCCGGCGACGATCGAGTCCGTGACCGCCGTGGAGGCGGCCGCGCCGGAGGATCCGGCCCCCGTGGCCGAGCCCCCGCCGGCCCCCGAGGCGGAGGGCCTGTCCGAGGCCCGGGGCCTGGGCGACCAGCCCGCGCTCGACGCGCCGCTGGCGAATGGCCACGACCACGCCAACGGCCACGACGAGGCCGAAGAGGAAGAGGACGCCCCGCCGCCCGAGACCATCGGCGGCGAAGGCACCGAGGACGTGGCGCGCGAGCGGCGCGCCACCCCGCGCTTCATGCGCCACTACAAGATCCAGGAAGTCATCCGCCGCCGGCAGATCATGCTGGTCCAGGTGGTGAAGGAGGAGCGCGGCACGAAGGGTGCGGCGCTGACCACCTTCATCTCGCTGGCCGGACGCTTCTCCGTCCTGATGCCGAACTCGCCGCGCGGCGGCGGCGTCTCCCGCAAGATCACCTCGGCCACCGACCGCAAGCGGCTGCGCGAGGTGATCGACGAGCTGAGCCTGCCGGGCGGCATGTCGCTGATCGTCCGCACCGCCGGCGCGCAGCGGCCGAAGCCCGAGATCCGCCGCGACTGCGAATACCTGCTGCGGCTGTGGGACAACATCCGCGAACGCACGCTGCAGTCGACCGCGCCGGCGCTCATCTACGAGGAAGCCGACCTCATCAAGCGGTCGATCCGCGACGTCTTCTCGCGCGACGTCGAGGAAGTGCTGGTGGATGGCGAGGACGCCTTCCGCGACGCCCGCGAATTCATGCGGATGCTGATGCCGCAGCAGACGCGCAAGATCCAGCTGTTCCGCGACGGCGGCCTGTTCGCCCGGCATGCGGTGGAACAGCAGCTGGATGCGATGCATTCGCCGAACGTGCAGCTGCGGTCCGGCGGCTACATCGTCATCAACCAGACCGAGGCGCTGGTCGCGATCGACGTCAACTCGGGCCGCTCGACACGCGAGCGGCACATCGAGGACACCGCCTTCCGCACCAACATGGAAGCGGCGGACGAGATCGCCCGGCAGCTCCGGCTGCGCGACCTCGCTGGCCTGATCGTCATCGACTTCATCGACATGGAGTCGAGCAAGCATGACGGGATGGTCGAGCGCCGGCTGAAGGAGGCGCTGCGCTTCGACCGCGCCCGCATCCAGGTCGGCCGGATCAGCCATTTCGGCCTGCTGGAGATGTCGCGCCAGCGGCTGCGCCCCAGCCTGACCGAGACCACCTTCGTCACCTGCCCGCATTGCCAGGGCCGCGGCCAGGTCCGCAGCATCGAAAGCAGCGCACTGCAGGTGCTGCGGGCGATCGAGGAGGAGGGCGCCAAGCGCCGCGCCGCCGAGATCGCGGTGCATGCCCACAGCACCGTCGCGCTCTATCTGCTGAACCGCAAGCGCGACAAGCTGGCGCAGATCGAAGCCCGCTTCGGCATGGCCGTGGTGTTCGAGACCGACGACACGCTGCTGCCGCCGGCACTGCGGATCGAACGGCTGCGCGCCGCCGACCCGGGCCGGCCGGTGGAGCACGCGCCGGCCGCGCTGCGCATGGACTACGCGCCGGAGCCCGAGCCGGAGGAGCCCGAGGAGGTCGAGGCCGCCGACGTGGCCGAGGCCGAGGCCGAGAGCGAGGCGCCCGCCCGCGGCGAGACGGAAACCGAGGCGGAGCGCGAGAATCGCCGCCGGCGCCGGCGCCGGCGGCGGCGGGGCGGCAACGGCACCCGGCCGGATGGCGGGCCGGGGCAGGATGCCACCGCCGACGGCGAGGAGTCCGAAGGTGACGAGGATGACTCCGAGCCCGGGCAGGAGCCGCAGCCGGTAGACGCCGCGCCGGCCGAGCCCGAGGGCGATGCCGAGTCGGCGGCCGAGGCTGGCGCGGATGCGGAGACCGATG
>JBMOJU010000102.1:0-14964 GCA_049315625.1 Paracraurococcus sp. | reverse complement strand
GGCGGTGCTGCCGGGCACCGGCGGGCTGACCCGCATCACCGACAAGCGGCGGGTGCGGCGGGACCTGGCGGATGTGTTCTGCTCGGTCGAGGAAGGGGTGCGCGGCCGGCGCGCCGTGGAATGGCGGCTGGTGGATGAGGTCGTCCCGCCCTCCGCCTGGGAGGCGCGCGTCGCTGAGCGGGCGCGGGACTTCGCCGCGCAGACCGACAGGCCGCGCGACGCGAAGGGCGTCGCCCTGCCGTGGCTGGAACGCGTGGCGGAGGGCGACACGATCCGCTGGAGCAGCGTCGCGGTCGAGCTGGACCGTGTCGGCCGCCGCGCCACCATCACTGTCGCCGGCCCCGATGCCGCGCCGCCAGCGAGCCTGGAGGCGGCGAAGGATGCGGCATTCTGGCCGCTGCGCATGGCGCGCGAGCTGGAAGACGCCATCCTGCACCTGCGGACCAACGAGCCGGAGCTCGGCCTCTGGGCGCTGAAGACCCGCGGGGCGGCGGAGGCGGTGCTGGCCTACGATGCCTTCCTGGACGCGCACGCCGCCGACTGGTTCATCCGCGAGGTGCGGCTGAACCTCAAGCGCGTGCTGAAGCGGCTGGACGTCACCTCGCGCAGCCTGATCGCGCTGGTCGAGCCGGGGAGCTGCTTCGCCGGCACGCTGGCGGAACTCGCCTTCGCCGCCGACCGGGCGTTGATGTTTTCCGGCGATACCCCTGCGCCGGCGACGATCGCGCTCTCGCCGCTGAATTTCGGCGCCTACCCCATGGGCAACGGCCTGACCCGGCTGCAGGCGCGGTTCTGGGGCGCGCCGGACAGCCTCGGCGTCGCGCAAGAAAAGATTGGCGCGCCGATCGCGGCGGAGAATGCCGAATCGCTCGGCCTCGTCACCATCGCCTATGACGAGACCGACTGGGAGGACGAGGTGCGCATCCTGCTGGAGGAGCGCGCCAGCTTCTCCCCCGATGCGCTGACGGGGATGGAGGCCAACCTCCGCTTCGTCGGGCCGGAGACCATGGAAAGCCGCATCTTCGGCCGCCTCACCGCCTGGCAGAACTGGATCTTCCAGCGGCCGAATTCGGTCGGCGAGACCGGGGCCCTGAAGCTGTATGGCACCGGCATCCAGCCGAGTTTCGACCGCGCCCGCGTATAACGAGAGGGAGACGCCCCGATGCCCGACGGCATGCAAGTCGACTATGACGGCCTTATCCCCAACAATGTCGGCCTCGCCGCCGATGCCCGCGTCCGCAAGGCGCTGGAAACCTGGCATCCCGGCTACATCGACTGGTGGAAGGACATGGGGCCGGACGGCTTTCAGGAGAGCTTGGTCTATCTGCGCACCGCGATCTCCGTCGATCCGCAGGGCTGGACCAAGTTCGACTACGTGAAGATGCCCGACTACAAATGGGGCATCCTGCTGGCGCCGAAGCAGGAAGGCCGCACCATCGGCTTCGGCCAGCACAAGGGCGAACCCGCCTGGCAGGACATCCCCGGCGAATACCGCGGCATGCTGCGCCGGCTGATGGTGATCCAGGGCGATACCGAACCCGCCTCGGTCGAGCAGCAGCGATTCCTCGGCAAGACCGCGCCGTCGCTCTACGACATGCGCAACCTGTTCCAGGTGAACGTGGAGGAAGGCCGGCACCTCTGGGCCATGGTCTACCTGCTGCAGAAATACCTGGGCAAGGACGGGCGGGAGGAAGCCGAGGATCTGCTGAAGCGGCGCAGCGGCCATGCCGATTCACCGCGCATGCTGGGCGCCTTCAACGAGGAGACGCCGGACTGGGTGAGCTTCTTCATGTTCACCTTCTTCACCGACCGCGACGGCAAGATGCAGCTGGAAGCCCTGGCGCAGTCCGGCTTCGACCCGCTGGCCCGCACCTGCCGCTTCATGCTGACCGAGGAAGCGCACCACATGTTCGTCGGCGTCACCGGCGTCGAGCGCATCGTCGAGCGGACCTGCCAGGCGATGCAGGATGCGGGCATCACCGACCCGGAGGATGCCGAGCGCATCCGCGCCCTCGGCGTGGTCGACCTGCCGGCGCTGCAGCGGAAGATGAACCTGCATTTCTCGCTGACCCTCGACCTCTTCGGCAACGAGGTCTCGACCAACGCCGCGACGGCCTACAATGCCGGCGTCAAGGGCCGCTACCGCGAGGACAAGCTGGACGACGACCACCGCCTGCTGGACGCCACCTACCCGGTGCTTCGCTGCAAGGATGGTGCGTTGGTCGAGGAAGCCGTGCCGGCGCTCTCGGCGCTGAACATGCGGCTGCGCGACGACTATGTGCGGGATTGCCAGGGCGGCGTCGCCCGCTGGAACCGGGTGATCGAGCGGGCCGGGATCGCCTATCGCCTCACGCTGCCGCATGTCGCCTTCAACCGCCGCATAGGCGAATTCGCCGCCATCCATGCCGACCCTGAGGGCCGGGTGATCGAGGCCGGCGCCTTCGCCGCCAACCGCGACCGCTGGCTGCCCTCGGCCGATGACCGCATGTACATCACCGGCCTGATGCGGCCGGTCGATACTGCCGGTGCCTATGCCGGCTGGATCGCCCCGCCCAAGGTCGGCATCGACAACAAGCCGGGGAATTTCGAGTACGTGAAACTGTGGGAAGCCTGACGGCTACGCCACGAGGGTGAGGAGCGCGTCGAGGCATTCGGTGACGCTCCGCCCGCTGGTGTCCAGCGTGAATTCGGCCCGGGCATAGAGCGCCTCGCGGCTGGCCAGGATCGCCCGAAGGTCGTCCATCGCCCGGCGGTTCTCCTTCATCGGCCGCGTGTCGCCCTGCGCCTGCACCCGGCGCATATGCTCCTCCGGGCTCGCCCGCAGCCAGACCGTGGCGCAGTGGTCCAACAGCAGGCCGAAGGTCTCCGGCTCCGCCACGATCCCGCCGCCGGCGGCGATCACCGCCGGCGTGCCCTCCTGCACCAGCCGTTCCAGCGCGGTGCGTTCGAGGCGGCGGAACCCCTCCTGGCCCAGGCTCCGAAAAATGTCGGAGAGCTCCATGCGGCCCTCGCGCTCCACCTCCCGGTCCAACTCGACGAAGCCGATGCCGAGGCGCTCGGCCAGCCGCCGGCCGAGCGTCGACTTGCCGGCGCCGCGCAGTCCGATCAGCGCGATCCGCCGGCCCCGCGGCGGCGCCGGCTGCGCGCCGAAGCGGGCCTGCAGCAGTGCACGCGCCTCGGCCAGGCCCGGCTCCGGCAGCTGTGCCACCGCCTGCTCCAGCCGCCGCCGCTCGACGCTCGCCTCCGGCCGTTCGGCGAGGAGTTCCTCGGCGCCGATGCCCAGGGCGCGCGCGATCCGCCGCAGCAGCAGGATGGAGATGTTGCCGCTGCCGGATTCCAGTTGCGCGATGTAGCGCTCGCTCACCGCGCTGCGCGCCGCCAGGTCGCGCCGCGTCACCCCGCGCCGGGCGCGTGCGGTGCGCAGCCGCTGGCCGATCTCCCGCAGGAAGGCCGCCTCGCCATGCGCCCGGCCCGGCGCGGAATCCGCTGCATCCATCGGGTCAGAGTAGGGCCGCGCGGCACCGCCATGCTAGCTTGGGCACGGTCTGTCTCCCGAGGGTCCCCGATGCCGGACACCACCTACGCGCTGCGCGACGCCGTCGCCTGGATCGGCCTCGACCGCCCCGCCAAGCGCAACGCGATCAGCGAGGCGCTGCTGGCCGGGATCGACGCCGCCATCGCCCGCGCCCAGGCCGAGGCCCGCGCCGTGGTGATCTTCGGCCACGGCCCGTGCTTCTGCGCCGGCCTCGACCTGTCCGAGCACCGCGAGCGCGACGCGGTGGCGACCTTCGAGGTCTCCCGCGCCTGGCATGCGGTGTTTGACCGCATCAAGCGCGGCCGCATCCCGGTGATCGCCGCGCTGCACGGCGCGACGGTCGGCGGTGGCCTCGAACTCGCCGCCGCCTGCCATATCCGGGTGGCGGACGCGACCGCCTTCTTCGCCCTGCCGGAGGGCCAGCGCGGCATCTATGTCGGCGGCGGCGCCTCGGTGCATGTCGCCCGGCTGCTCGGCCCGGCGCGGATGATGGACATGATGCTGACCGGACGGGTGCTGGACGCCGCGGCGGCCGAGCGCGCCGGCCTGGTGCAGTACCTGGAGCCGGAAGGGCAGGCGCTGGCCCGTGCCGGGGCGCTGGCGGCGAAGGTCGCGACCATGGCGCCGCTGACCGTGCTGGCCGTGCTGCACGCCCTGCCGCGGATCCAGGACATGGCGGAATCGGATGGGCTCTTCGTCGAAAGCCTGGCCGCCGCCTTCGTGCAGACGGCGCCGGAGGCCGCAGCGCGGCTCGGCGATTTCGTCGAGAAGCGGGCTGCGCCCCTGCCGGCGAAGGGGGAGTGACGCCGCCCCGGCGCGGGGCTAGCCTGCTTGGCAACGAGGAGACCGCTGGTCCGCCCCCCGTCAGGAGAGCGTCGTGACCCAAACCCAACCGAATGTGGCGCGCCGTGCCGTGCTGGCCACGGCGGCTGCAACCCTGGCCGCGCCGCGCTTCGCCCTGTCGCAGGGCGCCAGGGTTATGCGCTTCATCCCGCAGATCGACCTTTCGGTCATCGACCCGCACGGGACGCTGGCCTACGTCACGCGCGGCCATGGCCAGATGGTGTTCGACACCCTCTATGGCATGGACAGCAATTTCCGCCCGCAGCCGCAGATGGTGGAAGGCCATGTCGTCGAGAATGGCGGCAGGCTCTGGACCCTGATGCTGCGCGAGGGCCTGCTCTGGCACGATGGGGAGAAGGTCACGGCGCGGGACTGCGTCGCCTCCATCCGCCGCTGGGCGAAGCGCGATGCGCTGGGCGGCGCGCTGATGGCGGCGACCGACGAGCTCTCGGCCCCCGATGACCGCCGCATCGTCTTCCGCCTGAGCAAGCCCTTCCCGCTGCTGCCGGACGCGCTGGGCAAGGTGAGTTCGCCCATGCCGGCGATGATGCCGGAACGGCTGGCCAATACCGATCCGTTCAAGATGATGAACGAGATGATCGGCAGCGGCCCGTTCCGCTTCCTCGCCAGCGAACGCATCGCCGGCTCCCGCAACGTCTACGTCAAATTCGACAAATACGTCCCGCGCGGCAGCGGCACGGCGGATTGGCTGGCCGGGCCGAAGGTGGTGCATTTCGACCGCGTCGAATGGACCACCATCCCCGACGCCGCCACCAAGGTCGCGGCCGTGCTGCAGGGCGAGCAGGATTGGTGGGAGAACCCGACCCACGACCTGATCCCGCTGCTGCGGAAGGACCGCAAGGTCAAGATCGAGGTCATCAATCCGACCGGCGCGGTCAACATGATGCGCATCAACCACCTGCAGCCGCCCTTCGACAATCCGGGCGTCCGGCGGGCGCTGCTGCATGCCTTCAGCCAGACCGACTTCATGCAGGCGATCGTCGGCGACGACACGGCGATGTACCATGTGCCGCACGGCATCTATTGCCCGAACACGCCGATGGCGAGCGAGGCCGGGCTCGACCCGCTGAAGGGCCCGCGCGACTACGACAAGGCGAAGCGGATGCTGAAGGAGGCCGGCTATGCCGGCCAGAAGATCGCCATGCTGGTCGCCACCGACTACGCCCAGTTCAAGGCGATCGGCGAGGTCGCCGCCGATGCCATGGCCAAGATCGGCATCAACGTGGATTACGTGGCGACCGATTGGGGCACGATGCTGCAGCGCCGCAGCAACAAGGGGCCGCTCGACCAAGGCGGCTGGTCCTGCTTCAACACCGGCTGGGAAGGGGCGGACCAGATGGATCCGGCCAACCACTACGCCACGCGCGGCAACGGCAACGAACCGTCCGCCTGGCCGGGCTGGTGCGTCGACCAGAAGCTGGAGGACCTGCGCGACGCCTGGTTCGCGGCGCCGGACCTGGCCGGGCAGCAGGCGATCTGCCGCGATCTGCAGGTACGGGCGATGGAGGTGGTGCCGTCCATCCCGCTCGGCCAGTTCATCCAGCCCACCGCCTACCGCACCAACGTCACCGGCGTGTCCAAGGGCTTCCCGGTGTTCTGGGGCGTGAAGAAGGCCTGACGCCCGCAGAACGGTAACGCGCCGGCGGGCTTGGGCAGGTCTAGGCTGCGGGAGCGCAACGGGGGTGCGCCCGCATGGATCTCGGCCATACCAGCCCGGCCTGCCCGGGCCTGATCAACGCCTTCCGGCTGCGGCCCGGCGCCGCGCCGGAACCGCTGGACGGCGCCGCCACCATCGCCGCGCTGGCGGAAGGCGAGGGCGGGCTGTGGCTGCACATGGACCTGGTGGACCAGCGCGGGCGGGAGATCATCGCCCGCCTGCCGCTGCCGCCGCTGGCCCGGCAGGCGCTGCTGGAGCCGGATGACGGCCCGCATCTGGAGGTCCTGGCCGGGGCGATCTGCGGCGCGGTGCCGGATTTCCTCTATGACGCGTCGAACGACGCCGTGGCCGAGTTCGGCCTCCTGCACCTGGCGCTGACGCCCGAATTGCTGGTCACCGCGCGGCGGCACCCGCTGCGCGTCGCGCATGCCACCACCCATGCCCCGTCAGGCGGCACGCCGGCCGAGCTACTGGCGCTGCTGCTGCGCGGCATCGCCACCGCGAAGGGCCAGGCGGTGCAGGAGCTCGCCAGCCGGCTGTCGCATCTGGAGGACGGGTTCCTCAAGAGCGGCGGCACGCAGGCGGACCGCCAGGCCCTTGCCAGCATGCGCCGCGCCGCGCTGCGGCTGGACCGCGTCTTTTCCCCGGTCGCCGAGACGCTGGCCGAGTGGGTGGAGGAACCCTACGACGCCCTGACCGAGCCCTTCTGCGCCCCGGTGCTGCGGGAGGAACGCCGCTTCGCCGCGGCACGGCGTGGCCTGGCGGCGTTGCAGGAACACGCCCACATCGCCCAGGACGAGCTGGCCGGGCTGGCGGCGGAGGAGACCAACCGGCGGCTTTTTGTGCTTTCGGTGATCTCGGCGGCGATGCTGCCGGCCTCACTGGTCGCCGGCATCTTCGGGATGAATGTCGGCTCGGTACCGGGGGTCGAGCAGGATTGGGGGTTCCTGATGGCCATGGGCCTCATCCTCGCCTCGATCCTCGGCATCCTCGGCGCACTGCGTGTGGGGAAGCTGCTGTAGCAACCAGGAAGTGATCGTTCTATAATTCCTAAACTGCTGGGTGTACTGCCCGTGCGGCAGCATTCCATGTCCGTCATGGTGGAGAGCCCCCCAGCGTGCGTGCCCTGTCCATCCGCTCCAAGCTCCTGCTGGTCCTGCTCGCGGTCGGCCTGCTCTGCATCGCCGCCGTCGGTCTGGTCGCGGACCGCAGCGGCCGGGCCGCGCTCACCGCCGCCATCACCGCCCAGGTGACGCAATTGCGGGACGTGCAACGCTTCGCGGTGGAACGCATGTTCCGGGAGCAGATCATCGAGATCCGCACGCTGGGCGCCCTGTCGCAGCTGACGGACGGCGTGGTCGGCTTTGCCGACGCCTTCCGCGAGCTGCAGGCGCTGCCCGATCCCGAGCCGGTCGCCACCGAACTGGCCGCCTGGTACCGCGACAGCTTCCTGCCTGAGCTGGCGAAATTCTCGGACGGGTCGCCGACGCTGGAAACCTATATGCCGCCGGACCCGGCCGCCCGGCGGGTGCAGCGCGACTACATCGTGCGCAACCCCAACCCGCTCGCCCGCAAGCTGCTCGACCGCGCCGGCACCGGCACCCGATACGATCTGCTGCATGGCAGCCTGAACCCCGGCATTCGCAAGCTTGCCGAGGATCATGGTTACGACGACATCATCCTGGTCGATGCGAGCAATGGGCAGGTCGTCTACAACCTGTCGAAGCAGATCGACCTCGGTGCCAATCTGCGGGCCGGGCCCGCCGCCCATTCGAGCCAGGCCCGGGCGTTCCAGCGGGCGATGGGCAAGCGCGATCTGGGCGCGGTGGTGATCGAGGATTTCCAGCCCTTCGCCCCCGACATGCTGCGCCCCACCGCCTTCATCGCCACCCCGCTGTATCGCCAGGGTGACCTGGTGGGCGTGCTGCTGGCGCAGCTTGGGGTCGACCGGCTGAACGACATGATGACCGTCGGCCGGCAATGGGAACGGGTCGGGCTCAGCCGGACCGGGGAAGTCTTCCTGGTCGGCCAGGACCGGCTGATGCGGTCCGACTCCCGCTTCATGCTGCAGGACCCGGAGAGCTTCCTGGCGGGGCAGGCCCGACGCGGCGTGCCGGAGGAGACGCTGCGCCGGATGCGGGCCTACCGCAGCACGATCCTGCTGCAGGAGCTCAATACCTTCGCCGTCCGCGCCGGGCTGAGCGGTGACACCGGAACCGGGCGCTACGCCGACTACCGCGGCGAGGACGTGATCGTCAGCTGGGCACCGATCGACATCGCCGGCCTCCGCCTGGCGATCGTGGCGAAGATCGACGTCGCCGACGCCCTGGCGCCGGCCGCCGCCTTCCGCCGGACCCTGGCGCTGATCGCCGCGGTGGCGGTGATGCTGCTGACGCTGGTCTCGCTCGCCGTCGCCGGCGCCTTCACCCGGCCGCTGCGCGACATCCTGGCGGCGACCGAGGGGCTGGCGGCCGGCGACGGCAGCGCCCGCATCGTCCCGCGCGGCAGCGACGACTACCGCGACCTGGCGATCGGCTTCAACCGCATGGCGGAGGAGATCGCCGCCCGCAGCCAAGCGGTCGAGGCGAAGACGCGCGAATACGAATCGCTGCTGCGCAACGTGTATCCCGAGGTCATCGCCGAGCGCGTGCGGCTTGGCGAGACCGTCATCGCCGAGACCCTGCACAACGTCACACTCATCGTCATCGCCATCGACGGGCTGGAAGCCGCCCCGGCCGGCAGCGACCACGCCTCGCCGCTCACACGGTTGAACGAGCTGGTGGATGCGCTGGACGAGGCGGCGCACCGCCATGGCGTCGAGAAGATCAAGACGCTGGGCGAGAGCTACATCGGCGCCTGCGGCCTGTCGGTGGCACGGCTCGACCACGCCCGCCGCGCGCTGGCCTTCGTCGAGGACGCAGCCAGGGCGGTGGCGCGCTTCGGCCATGCCTGGCGCGAGCCTTTGGCCATCCGCGCCAGCATCACCTCGGGCGATGTGGAAACCGGGCTCGTCGGGCGCCACCGCACCCTCTACGACATCTGGGGACGCAACTTCGCCATCGTCCGCCGCGTGGTCTTCGACACCGAGCCGGGGCATGTCGGCGTCACCGCACCGACCTTCGCCATGCTTCCGGATACCACCGGCTTCGCGCCGATGCCGAGCCTCGGCTTCCCGACGGGCGAGCCGGTCGCCGCCTGGCAGCGCCCGGCGCTGCCCGGCCCGCGCCAGGTGGAGGCGGCCTGACCATGCCGGACGAGCTTCCGCTGGACCTGGCGCTCGGCGTGGTCCTGCTCGGCGTGCCGCTGCTGACCTTTCTGCTGATCGAGGGCGAGCGGGCGCTGGCGCCCGGCAGGCCGGAAGCCGCCGGCTTCCTGCGCTTCCTCTATTCGCTGCTGCTGCCGGTGGTGGCGGTCTGGATCACCCTGCGCTGGATTGCCGGGTTCGAGGCCGAAACGCTGACCATGCGCCTCGCCTACACCGCGCTGGCGATCGCGCTGGTCTATGCCGGCCTGGCGGCCCTGCAGCTTCTGCTGCGCGCCTTCACCGGTGTGGCGCAGCGGGCGCCGAAGCTGCTGATCGATCTCGGCCGCCTGCTGCTGGTCGCCTTCGGCGCCGCGATCGTCGTCTCCGAGGTCTGGGGTGTCGATCTCGGGCGGCTGGTGGCGGCACTCGGCGTCGGCTCGATCGTGCTCGGCCTCGCCCTGCAGAATGTCATCGGTGGGCTGGTCGGTGGCGTGCTGCTGGTGTCCTTCCGGCCGTTCAAGATCGGCGACGTGGTGCGGCTCGGCGACCGGATCGCCCGCGTCGTCCAGCTCGACTGGCGCATGGTGACGCTGGAAGCCCGCGGCGAGAAGATCCTGGTGCCCAGCGCGGACCTTTCCGGCAAGGCGATCACCATCATTGCGCCCGAGGGCAGCCCGCGCGTCGCCGAGGTGACGCTGGGCATCGGCTACCGGCATTCGCCCGAAGCGGTCACGGCGGCGCTGCTGGAGGCGGCGCGCGACATGCCGCAGCTGACCGCGCCCGATGCCGCCGGCTGCTGCGTCACCGCATATGAGGATGCGACGATCCGCTACCTGGTGACCCTGCCGCTGGCCGACCCGCTCGACCTCGACGTGGCGCGGCACGCGTTGCTGAGCCGGTTCTGGTACGTGGCGCAGCGGCGCGGCATCGTGCTGGGGCGCGCGGCTGACACGGCGCCGCCGCCGGACGCGCAGGCGGCGCTGCGGGAGCGTGCGGCGCTGCTCGCGCAGAGCGGCGTCTTCGCCCGGTCCGGGGTGCCGCTGGAACAGATCGCCGCAGAGGCCAAGCTGGAACGCTACCGGCCGGGCGAGGCGGTGGTCGCGCAGGGCCGGCGGGGCATCGCATTGCTGGTCCTGGTGGCGGGCCAGGCCACGGTCACCGTCGAGCTGCGGGGCGAGCGCCTGGTGATCGAGCATCTGGAGCCCGGCGACCTGCACGCGACCCGCGCCACCTTCCGCGCCGATCCCAGCCCGGTGCGGGTGGAGGCGCTGGGCGAGCTGAGCGTCCTCGCTCTGCCGCTGCAGGCGGTGCAGGCGCTGCTGGCCGCCAGCCCGGTGCTGGCACGCGACATCGAGGCCGTGCTGGAAGCCCGAACCGAAGCCCTGTCCAAGGTGGTCCGTGGCGAGGGACGGCTGCGCGTCGCCTGAGCGGCTAAAGCATGCTGCGTTCGCTTGCGCTCACGGTGCATGCTTCAGCTATCGCTTGTTCGCGGGATTCAGCGTTGTCGGCGATTCCGCCGCAACGCATCACGCTCTACGCCGCCGTCTGCGCCTTGCCGCGGGCGATCGCCGCGGCCAGGCCGGCTTCCCGGGTGCGGCGGAATTCTTCCGTCACATGCGCCAGCTGGTGCGTGTCGAAATGCGCGTTGATCGCGTCGCGGAAGCCCTGCATGTCGGCGGCGCGGTTGAGCGACCGCTTGGTCAGCTTGATGGCGAAGGGCGGGGCGGCGGCGATGTCCTCCGCGAGTTTCTGCGTCGCTGCCTCAAGCTCCTCCGCCGGCACCACGCGGTTGACCATGCCGAGCCGCAGCGCCTCCTCGGCCCCCATGCGGCGGCCGGTAAACAGGAATTCCTTCGCCGCGCGCAGCCCCATGACGAAGGGATGCATCAACACCTCGACCGCCGAGGCGGCCAGCGTCTTGCAGACCGAGTCGGCGAAGAAGGCGTCCTCGCTGGCCACGATCATGTCGCACATGTTGGCCACCATGAAGCCGCCGGCGATGCAGGCGCCCTGGACGCAGGCGATGGTCGGCTTCGGGCAGTCCCAGATCCGCAGCGAGTATTCCAGATAGCGGCGCTCCTCATAGGCGTAGCGCTGCTCAACCGAGAACCCCTGGCGCTTCTCCTGGCCCTCCTTCAGGTCGTGGCCGGCGGAGAAATGGTCGCCCTTGCCGCCGATGACGATGACGCGGATGTCGTCGTCCGCCGCCGCCTCGCGTAGCGCCGCGTCCAGCTCATCCAGCAGCACGCTGCTCTCGGCGTTGCGCATCTGTGGCCGGTCGTGGAACAGCCAGGCGACGGCGCCGCGGCGTTCGACCGCGATCTGGGTATAGGACATGGTTTCCTCCCGTTACTTCGTGCCGAACATCCTATCCCCCGCATCGCCCAGGCCCGGCACGATGTAGCCATGGTCGTTCAGGTGGCTGTCCACGGCCGCGGTCCAGATCGGTACCTCGGGGTGCGAGCCGTGGAAATGCGCGATGCCCTCGGGCGCCGCCAGCAGGCAGACCAGCCGCAGGTCGTGGCAGCCGCGTTCCTTCAACCGGTCGATCGCGGCGACTGCGCTGTTGCCGGTGGCCAGCATCGGGTCCAGCACGATCACCAGCCGTTCGGCGACGTCGGGCGGCGCCTTGAAGTAGTACTCCACCGCCTGAAGGGTCTTGGGGTCCCGGTAGAGGCCGATATGCGCGACGCGGGCACTCGGCACCAGTTCCAGCATCCCGTCCACGAAGCCGACGCCGGCGCGCAGGATAGGGGCGAAGACCAGTTTCTTGCCCGCCAGCTTCGGCGCCTGCATGCGCGTCAGCGGCGTCTCGATCTCGACGTTTTCCAGCGGCAGGTCGCGCGTCACCTCGTAGCAGAGCAGCATGCCGATCTCGTTCAGCAGCTGCCGGAAGCCCTTGGTGGTGCGCTCCGCCTCCCGCATCAGGGTCAGCTTGTGCTGCACCAAAGGGTGGTCGACGACATGCACGTCCCTCATCGCGGGTCCTTCCGGGTCGCTCGGCCGAGGATGGTGACGGACCGCGCCGTGCGTGGAAAGCCTCAGGCCCGCGCCACCACCCGGTCGACGAAGGCCTCCGCCGCGCCCAGGTAGCCGGCGGGGTCGGTCAGCCGCTCCACCTCGGCCGGCGTGAGCTTGTCGGCCACCTGCGGGTCGCGCAGCAGCGCGGTTGCCAGCGGGATGCCCTCGGCCAGCGCCACGTCGCAGGCATGGTGCACCACATGGTGCGCCTCGCCGCGGCCCATCACCGGGGCGAGGCCCATCATCACCGCCTCCGCCACGATCAGCCCGCCGGTGCTGTCCAGGTTCCGCCGCATCCGCGCCGCATCCACCGTCAGCCCCTCCGCCAGCACGCGGGCGCAGGCCAGCGCGCCATGCGCGAGCACGAAGGACTGCCCGACCGCAAGCGCCTCGGCCTGCCAGGGCCCGGTGCCGCGTTCCTGGTCCTGCGCCATGGCGGCCAGCATCTGCGGCACCAGCGCGTGCACGCCGCGCGATTGCGCCACGATGTATTCGCAGGAGATCGGGTTGCGCTTCTGCGGCATGGTGGAGGATCCGCCGCGGCCCTCCTGGTGCGGCTCCGCCACCTCCGCCACTTCCGTCTGCATCAGCAGGATGACGTCGGTGGCCAGCTTCGACAGCGCGCCGGTGACCAGGCCGAGGAACGAGACCGCCTCGACGATGCCGTCCCGGGCCACGTGCCAGGGGATGTCGGGCTGGGCGAGGCCGAGCTCCTTGGCGAGCTCCGCCTGCACCGCCAGCCCCTGGTCGCCGAGCGAGGCCAGCGTCCCGGCGGCGCCGCCGAACTGCACGCGCTCCACCCGCGGGCGAAGCTGCGCCAGGCGTTCGCGCATGGTGATGAGCGGCGAGAGCCAGACGGCGGCCTTGTAGCCGAAGGTGACCGGCAGCGCGTGCTGCAGGTGGGTGCGTCCGGCCATCACCGTGGAACGGTGCGCCTTCGCCATCCGCGCCAGGCCGGCGATCACCGCCTCCAGCTCCGCGCCGATAACCGCCAGGCCGTCGCGGATCTGCAGCACCACGGCGGTGTCCATGATGTCCTGCGTGGTGGCGCCCCAATGGGTCCAGCGCCCGGCCTCCGCACCCGCCAGCGCCGACAATTGCTTCACCAGCCCGACCACCGGGTAGCCGGTGTTGCGCGTCGCCGCGGCCAACGCCGGCAGGTCCAGCTTGTCCACGTCCGCCGCCGCCACGGTGATGGCCTGCGCCGCCGCCTCCGGCACGATGCCGAGCCTGGCCTGGGCGCGGGCGAGGGCCGCCTCGACCTCCAGCATGCGGGCCAGGTAGGCGCGTTCGCCCATCACTGCGCGCATGGCGTCGGTGCCGTACAGGGCACCGAGGACGGGGCTGTCGGCCGGATTGACGCTCATTGGCCCTGCATCTCCTTCAGCGTCTCCTTGGCGATCTTCAGCGCGGTGTTGGCGCTGGGCACGCCGCCATAGGCGGCGACCTGCAGCAGCACCTCGGCGATCTCCTCCGGCGTCACGCCGGTATTGGTCGTGGCGCGGACGTGCAGCCGGAACTCGTCATGGTGGTGCAGGGCGGAGAGGATGCCGAGGCAGAGCAGGCTGCGGTCGCGCACCGACAGGCCGGGCCGGGTCCAGACGCGGCCCCAGACGCCATCCAGGATGAAATCGCGGAACGGCGCATCCATTGCCGTCAGCGCGGCCTCGGAACGCGCGACATGCGCCTCCCCCAGGATGCGCTTCCGCATCACCATGCCCGCATCGGCCGCCGCCGCGGGCAGCGCCGTCACGTTGTCCAGGTGGTGCAGTACGGCGCGGGTCATGGCGCCCTCGCGTTCGAAATTCGGGATGTGCGCGGCCTCGGCGATGGTGACCAGCGCGCTGCCGGGGACGGCGTCGTGGATCGCCTCGGCGGCCGAGAGCGGCGTCGACAGGTCGCGGTCGCCGACGATGATGGTGGTGGGGCAGGCGACCTTGCCGATGATGTCGGCGGCCGCGCAGTCGCGCAGCGCCGCGGCACAGCCGGCCCAGCCGATGGGATCGGTGCCCAGCAGCATCCGCCGCAGCCCCTTGGACGACGCCAGCGACTGGTCCAGCACCCAGCGCCCCATGGTCGCATCCGCCACCGCGGGGATCCCGCCCTTGGCGACCAGGTCCATGCGTTCCTGCCAATTCGCCGCGCCGCCGAATTCCAGCGCGGTGTCGCACGGGGCAAGGGAGATGACGCGGCCCGGCGCCTGCGCCGCCATCTGCAGCGCGATCCGCCCGCCGATCGAGACGCCGGCGACATGCGCCTCCGCGATGCCCAGTGCATCCAGCAGTGCCAGCGCATCGCCCGCCAGCATCGCCATGCTGTAGGGGCCCGGCGGCGCCTCGCTCAGCCCATGACCGCGCATGTCCATGCGTATGACGCGGTAATGCTTCGCCAGCGCCGCCGCCTGCGGGTCCCACATGTGCAATGTGGTGCCGAGCGAGTGCAGCAGCAGCACCGGCGGCGCCTTGGCCGGGCCTTCGACGGTGGCGTGAATGACGATATCGGCGAGCTGGACGAACATGGCGAGGCTCCCTTGGTGGGGCAGGAGGATTGGGGAGGGAACGGTATTCCCTCCCCAAACCCCACCCTTCCTTTTTTACAAGTCGGGTGCCGACTCAGAAAAACAGATGAGGGGGCCTGGGGGAG
>JBMOJU010000488.1:0-3350 GCA_049315625.1 Paracraurococcus sp. | reverse complement strand
CTTCCACCAGGATCTTTTCGCCCTGGGCAGCGGGCCGATCACCTTCAGCTACAAGGCGAAGCTGGCCGACGACGTGGTGAATGGCCAGGCCATCACCAACACCGCCGCGCTCGACTGGCAGACCGCCAGCAGCACGCAGGCGCCGAGCCCGGGCCGGACCTTCACCGCGAGCGATCCGGCGACGGTCACCGTGGCGCTGACCAACGCCCTCGCCAAGACAGTCGACACCGGCACCAACACCTACACCAGCGGCACCAATGCAGCGGTGGGTGAAAGCTTCACCTATACCCTCACGGCGACGCTGGCCGAGGGCAAGCAGCACCTGGTGCTGACCGACCTGCTGCCGACCGGGCTGAACTTCGTCTCCGCCTCGCTGGTCTCGATCGGCAGCAGCATCACGGGCGCGACGCCCGCCGCCGGCACCTGGAATTCGACCACCCGCAAGGTGAGCTTCGATTTCGGCGACGTCACCAATGCCGGCGACAATGTCGTGAACGCCGGCGACCAGGTGAAGGTGCAGGTCGTCGCCCAGGTGGCGAGCGGCACCGCCGCCGGCCTTGCGCTGACCAACACCGGCGCGCTGTCCTCCACCGTGCCGGTGAACGCCTATGGCGTGACGACCGGCACGGCGCAGCCGGACGTGACCGATACCAAGACGCTGAGCACCGTGGCAGCGAAGATCGGCGACCTGGTCTTCGTCGACAAGAACGGCAACGGTATCCAGGACAGCGGCGAGACCGGCGTCAACGGCATCACCGTCCGGCTGCTCGACCCGGCCACGGATGCGGTGCTGGCGACGACGACGACGGCGACCGCCAGCGGTGTCGCGGGCAGCTACGCCTTCTCCAACCTCGTCCCTGGCCAGTACAAGCTGCAATTCGTGCCCTCGGGCAGCACCTCCAGCTACCTGATCACCCCGGCCAATGCCGGCGCCGACAACACCAAGGACAGCGACGCCAGCCAGGCCGATGGCAAGACCGGCATCTATACGCTGACCGACGGTACCTATGATTCCTCGGTCGATGCCGGCGTCTACCTGCCGAGCACGATCGGCGACTATGTCTTCGAGGATGTGAACGGCAACAAGCTGCAGGATGCCGGCGACCGGGCGCTGGCCGGCGTCACGGTGCAGCTGCTGGATGCGAACAACCTCGCCATCGCCGGCCAGTCGGTCGTCACGGGGGCCGATGGCAAGTACAGCTTCGGCGGCCTGGCGCCCGGCAAGTATGCGGTTCAGTTCACCAAGCCGGTCGGTTCATCCTACATCATCACCGGGACGACCAGCGGCGCGGCTTCGACCGATAGCGACCCGAACGTCACCACCGGCATCACCACCGGCAAGACCTACACCTCCGGGTCGACCGACACGACGATCGATGCCGGTTTCTACCTGACGGCCTCGCTCGGCGACAAAGCCTGGGTCGACACCAACGGCAACGGGCTGCAGGACAGCGGCGAGGCCGGGCTCGATGGCGTCACCGTCAAGCTCTTCACCTTCGGCACGACCACCCAGGTCGGCACGACGCAGACCACCAGCGGCGGCGGCGCCTACAGCTTCACCGGGCTGCGGCCGGGCGACTATTACGCCACCTTCACCGCGCCCAGCGGCTACCTGCTGACCAGGTCGGGCGGCGGAATCACCTCCGCCGACAGCGACGCGGCAACCGCCGGCGGCGTGCTGACTGCGAGCACCGGGAAGATCACCCTCACCTCGGGTCAATACGATCCGACCATCGATATCGGCGCCTGGAAGCCGGTGACGATCGGCGACCGGATCTTCGACGACGGAACCTGAACGGCAAGGATGATGGCGAGCCGGGGGTGTCCGGCGTCACCGTCACGCTGCTCAATGGCGCCGGCACGACGGTCGCGACGACGACGAGCAGCGCCACCGGCGCCTACAGCTTCACCAACGTCGCGCCTGGCACTTATCAGGTGAAGGTGACGACGCCGGCGGGCTACGTCATCACCACCAAGGACGCGGCGGCGGACACGCTCGACAGCGACATCGACAGCAACGGCCTGACGCCGTTGAAGACCTACGTCTCGGGCGATGTCGACAGCAGCGTCGATGCCGGCTTCTGGAAGGCCGCCTCGCTCGGCGACAAGGTCTGGGTCGACAGCAACGGCAACGGCGTGCAGGACAGCGGCGAGGCCGGGCTGGCCGGCGTCACCGTCAACCTGCTGCAGGGCGGCAGCGTCATCTCGACGCAAACCACCGGCGCCGGCGGAGCCTATAGCTTCACCCCGCTGCCGCCGGGCAGCTACAGCGTGCAGGTGGTGGCCCCGTCGGGCTATGCGCTGACGCTCGCCAATCGCGGGCTCGACACCGCCGACAGCGATGTCGATGCGGTCACCGGCCTCTCCGGCGCCTACACCCTGGCCGAGGGCCAGGCCGACCTCACCGCCGATGCGGGCCTCTACCAGCCGGTGACGATCGGCGACCGCGCCTTCGAGGACGTCAATGGCAACGGCATCCAGGATGCCGGCGAGGCAGGCGTCGACGGCGTCACCGTCAAGATCACCAACACGCTGACCGGCGAGAGCGTCACCCAACTCACCCAGGGCGGCGGGCTGTACAGCTTCACCGGCCTGCGCCCGGGCAATTGGCAGGAAACCTTCACAGCCCCCAGCGGCTGGGTGCTGACCCAGGCCGGCCGCGGCACCGCGGCGACCGACAGCGATCCCAACCCGGCCACCGGCCTTGGCACGGCCTTCGACATCGTCTCCGGCGCCACGGATGCGACCCACGATGTCGGCCTCTACCGGCCGATCACGCTCGGCGACAAGGTCTTCCTCGACGCCAACGCCAACGGCATCCAGGATGCCGGCGACGGCGTCATCGCCGGCGTCACGGTCAACCTGCTGGGCTCGGACAACCTGCCGGTCGCCGGCCGCAGCACCACCAGCGCGGCGGACGGCACCTACAGCTTCACCGGCCTGGCGCCGGGGAAGTACGGCGTGCAGTTCGTGCTGCCCTCCGGCTACGTCGCCTCCCCCACCGGCGCCGGCACCGCGGCGACCGACAGCGATGCCGACCGCACCACCGGCAAGACCGCGCTGAAGACCTACGTCTCCGGCGACACCGATACCACGCTCGACGCCGGCTTCTACAAGACCGTCACCATTGGCGACCGGGTGTTCTATGACTTTAACGGCAATGGCCGCGACGATGGCGAGGCGGGCATCGCCGGCGTCACCGTCACGCTGCTGGGCAGTGGCGGCGCGATCACCAGCACCACCACCAGCAGCACCGGGGCATACGGCTTCAGCGGCCTAACGCCCGGCAGCTACCGGATCCAGGTCACCACGCCGTCCGGCTCTACCATCACCGCCAGGGACGCGGTCGC
>JBMOJU010000487.1:0-3357 GCA_049315625.1 Paracraurococcus sp. | reverse complement strand
TCCGCATAAGATGTGTTCATTAGGTTACAAAAGGGGTGTCGGGGTGGGCGGAGCGGATCACCAAAGGATCCGTTCGGCCCACCTCTCCCGTGCCACCGGCACGGGAGAGCGGGGGGTCTAAGGGGGGCTGATTGCCCCCCTTTCGCGCAGGCAAACAGGGTTGGTGTGGCGGCTGTTTGCCTGCGCGACCCAATTACGCCGCCTTATCGAACAGCTTCTGGGCGTCGAGGGCGTCCTGCCCCTTCTCCCAATTGCACGGGCAGAGTTCGTCGGTCTGCAAGGCGTCGAGCACGCGCAGCACCTCGGCCGGGTTGCGGCCGACGTTCAGGCCGTTGACCGAGGCCCACTGGATGGTGCCGTCCGGGTCGACGATGAAGGTGGCGCGCAGCGGCACGCCGGCGGCCTTGTCGAGGATGCCGAGCGCGGCGGACAGCTCGCGCTTGATGTCGGCCAGCATCGGGATCGACAGGTCGCGAATGTCGTCGTTGTAGACGCGCCAGTTCAGGTGGACGAACTCGCTGTCCGTGCTGACGCCGTAGACCACCGCGTCACGGTCGGCGAATTCGCCGGACAGCTTGGCGAAGGCGGCGATCTCGGTCGGGCAGACGAAGGTGAAGTCCTTCGGCCAGAAGAAGACGATTTTCCACTTCCCGGCATCGGTGGTGTCGGAAATCTCGGTGAAGGACTTGCCGGGGCCGCCGAGGCCCTCGGGGCCGGCCTTCACGGCGGCGAGGGTGAAGGAGGGGAACTTATCGCCAACGGTCAGCATGGAATGGTGTGCTCCTCGGTCGCAGGCAGAAGGGCGGCGCGGATGGTCGCCCATTTGCTGCAGCGCAATGTATGCGGTGCAGCAAATCCTAGCCAATGGATTGTTTTGGCGAACTGCATCGATTGAATCGATGATGACGCTTCCCGATGGAGCCACCCTGCGGCCCCGTGGCCTCCCGCGGCCAATCGATTCGCTCGATTGATTTTACCTGAACTATTCATTGGAGCGGGGGCGGAAGGACGCGTAGGCTTCGCGACATCGGTCGAAGCGGATACCCGCCGGCCGGTGCGTGCCGACCCGGGCGCCCACACGCCCGGGCGGTGACCGCAGCGAATCGCCCAAGCCCGTCCCGCCCCGCATGCGGCGGCCGGGACGACGCCAAGACCCAGGGAAGGAGCGAAGAATGGACGGACATGGTGGCCCGAGTGCCGGCAAGTGCCCCGTGATGCACGGCGCGCCGAAGCACGTGACCTATGGCGGCCGATCGAACCGCGATTGGTGGCCGAACCAGCTCAACCTGAAGATCCTGCACCAGCATTCGGCGCTGTCCAATCCGATGGGCGCCGGGTTCAACTACGCCGAGGCGTTCAAGAGCCTCGACCTGGAGGCGGTGAAGCAGGATCTGTATGCCCTGATGACCGACTCGCAGCCCTGGTGGCCGGCGGATTACGGCCATTACGGCCCGCTCTTCATCCGCATGGCCTGGCACAGCGCCGGCACCTACCGCATCGGCGACGGCCGCGGCGGCGCCGGCTCCGGCACCCTCCGCTTCGCGCCGCTGAATTCCTGGCCCGACAACGGCAACCTGGACAAGGCGCGCCGCCTGCTGTGGCCGATCAAGCAGAAATACGGCAACAAGCTCTCCTGGGCCGACCTCATGATCCTCACGGGCAACTGCGCCCTGGAATCCATGGGGTTCAAGACCTTCGGCTTCGCCGGTGGCCGCGAGGACGTATGGGAGCCGGAGGACGACATCTACTGGGGCGCCGAGGGCACCTGGCTGGGCGATGAGCGCTATGTCGGCGACCGGCAGCTCGAGGATCCGCTCGGCGCGGTGCAGATGGGCCTCATCTACGTCAACCCGCAGGGCCCGAACGGCACGCCGGACCCGCTGGCCTCGGCCCGCGACATCCGCGAGACCTTCGCCCGCATGGCGATGAACGACGAGGAGACGGTCGCGCTCGCCGCCGGCGGCCATACCTTCGGCAAGTGCCACGGCGCCGACCAGGAAGCGCATGTCGGCCGAGAGCCCGAAGGCGCCAGCATCGAGCAGCAGGGCCTCGGCTGGAAGAACAGCTTCGGCAGCGGCGTCGGCGTGCATGCCATCACCAGCGGCATCGAGGGCGCCTGGACCATCAACCCCACCAAGTGGGACAATGGCTACTTCGACAACCTGCTGAACAATGAGTGGGAGCTGACCAAGAGTCCGGCCGGCGCCTGGCAGTGGATCCCCGCCAATGGTGCCCTGGCTGATGCCGTGCCGGATGCGCACGACCCGACCAAGCGGCACGCGCCGATCATGACCACGGCGGACATGGCGCTGAAGATGGACCCGAATTACGCGGTCATCTCGAAGCGCTTCCACGAAAACCCCGACCAGTTCGCCGATGCCTTCGCCCGCGCCTGGTTCAAGCTTACCCACCGCGACATGGGGCCGCGCGCGCGCTATCTCGGCGCGCTCGTGCCGGCCGAGGAACTGATCTGGCAGGACCCGGTGCCGGCCGTCGACCATCCGCTGGTCGATGCGGCGGATATCGCCGCGCTGAAGGGGAAGATCCTGGCCTCCGGGCTGCCGGTCTCCCAGCTCGTCGCCACCGCCTGGGCTTCCGCCTCCACCTTCCGCGGCTCCGACAAGCGTGGCGGTGCCAATGGCGCGCGCATCCGCCTGGCGCCGCAGAAGGATTGGGAGGTCAACCAGCCGGCCCAGCTCGCCGGCGTGCTGGCCACCCTGGAAGGCATCCAGCAGGGCTTCAACGCGGCAGCCACCGGCGGCAAGCGCATCTCGCTGGCCGACCTGATCGTCCTCGGTGGTTGCGCCGCGGTCGAGCAGGCGGCGAAGAATGCCGGGCATGCGGTGGAGGTCCCCTTCACCCCCGGCCGCACCGATGCGTCCCAGGCGCAGACCGACGTGCACTCCGTCGGAGTGCTGGAGCCGACCGCCGACGGCTTCCGCAACTACCTGAAGTCGAACTACGCCCTGTCGGCCGAGGAATTGCTGCTCGACCGGGCGCAGTTGCTGACGCTGACCGCGCCGGAGATGACGGTGCTGGTCGGCGGCCTGCGCGTGCTGAATGCCAATGTCGGGCAGTCCCGGCACGGCGTCTTCACCACGCGGCCGGAGGCGCTGACCAACGACTACTTCGTCAACCTGCTCGACATGGGCACGGTCTGGGCCCCGGTCTCGGAGGCCGCCGAGGTGTTCGAGGGGCGGGACCGCACCACCGGCGCGGTGAAGTGGACGGGGACGCGGGTCGACCTGATCTTCGGCTCGAATTCCCAGCTCCGCGCCCTGGCGGAGGTCTTCGGCGCCAGCGACGGGCAGGCGGCCTTCGTGCAGGACTTCGTGGCGGCCTGGACCAAGGTGATGA
>JBMOJU010000101.1:0-15079 GCA_049315625.1 Paracraurococcus sp. | reverse complement strand
CCGCTGTCGATCACCATCTTCAGCTTGCGCAGCCCGGGCAGGAACAGCTTGTCCTGCACCACGCCGCACTTGACCCCGGCGGCCCTGGCGCGCGCCGCCACGTCCAGCGCATCCTCCAGCCGGTCTGCCGTCGGCTTCTCGACATAGATGTGCTTGCCGGCGGCGATCGCCTGGCGGATCAGCCCGGCGCGGAGCTGCGTGGTGGCGGCATCGAAGAAGAGCTCGTCCCGGGGATCGGCCAGGCAGGCGTGGAGGTCGGTCGAGACCCGCGTCACGCCATGCGCCCGCGCCAGCGCCTCCAGCTTGTCGCGGTTGCGGCCGACCAGGATCGGGTCGGGCATCAGCCGGTCGCCATTCGCCAGCCGCACGCCGCCATCGGCGCGGATAGCGGCGATCGACCGCACCAGGTGCTGGTTGGTGCCCATGCGGCCGGTGACGCCGTTCATGATGATGCCGATGCGGCGTTCCGCCATGCTTTCCTCCCTGGCCGGTCTGAGTAACCGACTGGTTACTTTTGCCGCTGGGGATGCGCCCGGTCAAGCCTCACCATAGCCCCGGCACGAACCGGTATCGGACGCGTGCGGCATAGGGCGCATAGCCGGGCAGGCCGGCACGCAGCGCCTCCTCCTCCCACCTCGTCCGCAGCGCCAGCAGCGCGGCGCCGATCGGCAGCCCGAGCAGCCCGATCGGACTGCCAAGCAGCAGCGGCATGCCGAGGCAGAGCAGCAGCGCCCCGGCATACATCGGGTGCCGCACGAAGGCGTAGGGGCCGGTGTCGATCACGTGGTGCCCGCGTTCCGGCTGCATCCGGACGGCGGGCGAGGCAAAGCTGTTGGCGGCGAAGGTCCAACCCGCCATGCCGAAGCCACCAATGAATAGCAGCGCGCCCAGGGCCTGCACCGCCACCGGCATGGCGGCGAAGCGGTGCTGCATAGCGTCCCGCCCCATGCCGAACAGCCAGAGGCACCACAGCAGGCCAACCGCCACCAGCAGCAGCTTGTCGCGCCGCGCCTGGTTGCCGTGGACGGGTAGCGTCATGCGTTCGCGCAGCAGGGCCGGATCATGGCGCAGCAGGTATAGCCCGACCCCGAGGCTGCAGGCCGCGAACAACCCCAGGAATACCCAGCCCACCGGCCAATCCGCGGTCCGGGCGCCGCGGTACAGCAGCCAGCCCTGCGCCAGCGTCGACACGGTCGTCTGCGCCAGCAGACGGCCCGGCATCATGGCCGCAGGTAGCCGCGCACGACCTCGATGCAATGGGCCTCCCGTGCCGCCAGCGCCGCCGCATCCCCGAGATCGGCACGGAAGATGGTGGACAGCGTGTGCAGGTTCGCCACGTAGAAATGCCCCAGCGCGACGATGGTGATGTAGAGCTGCACCGGGTTGACGCCGGCGCGGAACACGCCCGCCGCCGCGCCACGCGCCAGCACCGTGCCGATCTGCCCGACCAGCGGCGAGTACATCGCCGGCACCTGGTCGCTGCCCGCCAGATAGGCGGCACGGTGGATGTTCTCCTGGTTCAGCAGGGCGACGAATTCCGGATGCGTCGCGGTGTAGCGCAGGTTGAAGACGACCAGCCGGGCCATCGCCTCCTCCGGCGGCAGGGCATCGACCGCCAGCGCCCGCTCCTCCACGCGCTTGGCGGCGTAGGCGGCTTCCAGCACTGCCAGCCACAGCGCCTCCTTGCTGCCGAAATGGGCGTAGATCATCCGCTTGTTGGCGCCCGCCCGCGCCGCGATCTCATCGACGCGCGCGCCGGCCAGCCCCTTCTCCGCGAATTCCGCCACCGCCGCGTCCAGGATGCGCTGCCGCGTCGCCGCGGCACGGGGCGACAGGGCCCCGTCCATCATGCCGCCAAAGCGCGGTCGAGCAGCGCGTCCGGCACGTCCTCATCCGCATCCGCCAGCGGGTCGCGCGGCACCACGCGGTGCCGGATGACAAGCCGCGCCAGCGCCAGCCGCTCGGCATCGCCCAGCCGCTCCGCCTCCCAGGCCATCGCCGCGGCACTGGTCAGGTGATAGAGCGCGCTGGCCGCCTGCCGCGCCAGGGCCGGGTTCTCCTGCGCCCGCTCGGCCAGCGCCGCCGCACGGTCGAACAGCGGCATCGCCTCCGGCAGTGCCGCCCCATTGCCCAGCAACCCACCGACATGCGCGCGGAGCACCGGCAGCGACCCCTCCCGCTGTGCCGCGCGAAGCACGTCGAGCGCCACGATGTTGCTGGTGCCTTCCCAGATACTGCCCAGGTGGCTGTCGCGCAGCAGCCGCGGGTCGGCCCATTCCTCAATGTAGCCGCAGCCGCCGCGCACCTCCATCGCGTCGCCGGTGACACGGCGGGCATCACGGCAGGCGCGGAATTTCAGCAGCGGCGTCAGGATGCGCAGCAGGGCGTAGGCGCCTTCCTCGCCGGCGTCACTCCGGCGCAGCGCCTCGGCTGCCTGGAACACCATGCCGCGCGCCTGCTCCATCGGCAGGATGAGCTTCATCAATTGCCGTCGCATCAGCGGCATCTCGATGATCGGCCGGCCGAAGGCGATGCGGTGGCGCGCGACGTACATCGCCTCCGTCACCGCCCGCCGCATCAGACCCGCCGCGCGCATGCCGTTCGACAGGCGGGAGGCATTGACCATGTCCGCCATCTGCCGGAAGCCCGCCTCTGGCTCCCCGACCAGGAAGGCGGTGGCGCCGTCCAGCCGCACCTCCCCGGACGCCATGCTTTTCGTGCCCAGCTTGTCCTTCAGCCGGACGATCCGGTAGGCGTTCGGTGAGCCGTCCGGCAAATCCCGCGGCAGCAGGAACAGCGACACGCCGCGCAGCCCCGCCGGCCCGCCCTTGCGCCGCGCCAGCACCAGCGCCATCCCGGCATCCGCATTGCTGCAGAACCATTTGTCGCCGGTCAGCCGCCAGGTGCCGTCGGCGGCTTCCTCGGCCAGCACGGCGGTCGCGGCGATGTCCGACCCCGCGCCCTGCTCCGTCATGAACATCGCGCCCTGACGCAGCGCGTCGAGGTCGGTCGCGGTCAGCGCCGGCAAGTAGCGCGCGACCAGCGCCGGATCGCCGAAGCGGCGCAGGGTGCGGGCCAAAGCGTCGGTCATCGAGAGCGGGCAGCAGAGGCCGAATTCGGCCTGCACGAACAGGTAGGTCAGCGCATACTTCGCCGCCGGCGGCATCGGCGCCGGCCAGCCCAGCACGCCGCCGCGGTGCGACATGGCCGCCAGGCCGTACTCGGAGAAGGCAATCCGCTCCATCTCCCGATAGGCCGGGTGGTAGTCGATGGTCTGGATGTCCTCCCCGCGCCGGCTGCGGTGCCGCAGCACCGGCGGGTTGCGGTCGGCCTGGCCGGCCAATACGTCCAGCCTGCAGCCGGCCAGCGCGCCCATGCGGTCCAGGTGCGGCGCCAGATGTGCCAGCAGGTCCCGCGGCAGGTACAGTGACAGCAGCTTCGCCAGCCAGGGATCGGCGCGGTAGAGGTTCAGCCCGTGGCTGTCCGGTACCGCATCGGCGCCGGAGGGCGTGGCCCGAATTCCTGTCGCCTGGCCGATATCCATGGCGTTCGCTCCTTCCCTCAGCGCCAGCATAGTCCGCTGCGCGTGCCGGACCAGCAGCCCTGCTTTGGGGCTATCCACCCGGTTTGCGGCGCTTTACCCCGGTTCACACGGTAGATGGAGACATTTTCACCTGCACGCCTGGGGCTCATCTTATCCTTCGCGTTGCGTGGTTCCGCACTTCGTCCGATATCCGTCCAGCCGCACGACCACGCATCGCACTACCCCGGGCGGAAGGGAGATCCGGAATGACCATCGCATCCGTTCTGAAGGACAAGGGCGCCTCCATCATCTCCGTCACGCCGGAAACCCCGATGGCAGAGGTTGCGCACGTCATTTCGACACGCCGGATCGGTGCGGTCGTGGTGATGGATACGGCGCGGAAGCTGGTCGGCATTCTGTCGGAACGCGACGTGGTGAAGGCGCTGGCGCAGCGCGGCGCCGCTGTGCTCGAGCTGAAAGCCGAGGACATCATGACCCGCGACGTCACCATGGTGGATCCGAGCACACCTGTCGACGTGGCGATGGAAATCATGGATCGCGGCTATTTCCGCCACCTGCCGGTCAGCACGAAGGACGGTACGCTGATGGGTATCGTCAGCATCCGCGACCTGGTGAAGTACCGCATCATGCTGCACCAGCATGACGTCGAGAGCATGAAGGCCTACGTCACCCGCATGGCGTGACCCCTTGGCGCGGCGTCGCCTGCCCGGCAGGATCGGCGCCGCCACACCGAGGGAAGAAACGTCCATGACCTGGCAGCCAAGCGAACGCTACCCCGACCCGTCGATCGTCGCCCTCGACCCCTCCTTCCGGAAATACCACCTGGCGTTGTCGGCGGTGGAGCGGCTCTGGACCGGCTCCCGCTGGGGCGAGGGTCCGGTCTGGCTCGGCGACGCCCGCTGCCTGCTGTGGTCCGACATCCCCAACAACCGCGTCCTGAAATGGGATGAGGAGACCGGCGCCGTCTCCGCCTGGCGCAAGCCGTCGAACAACGCCAACGGCCATACGCGGGACCGCCAGGGCCGCATCATTGCCTGCGAGCATGCCGGCCGCCGCGTGGTGCGCTTCGAATACGACGGCAGCATCACCGTCATCGCCGACCGCTTTCAGGGCAAGCAGCTCAACAGCCCGAACGACGTCGTCTGCAAGTCGGACGGCAGCATCTGGTTCACCGACCCGCCCTTCGGCACCTACGCCTTCTACGAAGGCATCAAGACCCAGGCCGAGCTGCCGCACACCCATGTCTACCGCGTTGATGGCCAGACCGGCGAGATCACGCTGGTCGCCGATGACATCGACCATCCGAATGGCCTCGCCTTCAGCCCGGATGAGAGCATCCTGTACGTCATCGAAAGCCGCAGCGACCCGCGCAACATCCTGGCTTACGATGTGGCCGGCGGCACCAGGCTGACCAATCGCCGGGTCTTCTACCGCTGCCTGCCGGGCGAGACGCCGGACGGCTTCCGGGTCGATATCGACGGCAACCTGTGGTGCGGCTGGGGCATGACGCCGGAATATGACGGCGTGCATGTCCTCAACAGCGCCGGGACACCGATCGGGCACATCCACCTGCCGGAACGCTGCGCCAACCTCTGCTTCGGCGGCCGCAACCGGAACCGGTTGTTCATGGCCGCCGCGCAGTCGCTCTTCGCGCTCTATGTCAACACGCAGGGCGTGGCCGGCGGCTGAGCGCTACATCTTCTTGCCGGTGGTCCAGCCGCCATCGATGGTCAGGATGCTGCCGGTGACGAAGCCATTCTCCTCGGCCGCCAGGAACAGGATGGCGCGGGCGATCTCGTCCGCCTCACCCCAGCGGCCGAGCGCGTGGATGCCGCGGATGACCTCGGAATACTCGGGGTCCTGGAAGTAGCGCTCGGTCATCGCGGTGCGCGTCACGCCTGGCGCCACCGCATTGACCCGGATGCCCTTCTCGCCGAGTTCCAGCGCCATCTGCTTGGTCAGCCCGACCACGCCATGCTTCGAGGCCGTGTAGGCCGCCCGGTTCGGCGCCGCCATTAGGCCGAGCGTGGAGGCGAGGTTGACGATCGATCCCGGCTTGCCCTGCGCCACCAGCCGCCGGGCGAAGGCCTGGCTGGGGAGGAAGGTGCCGGTCAGGTTGACGGTGATGATCCGCTGCCATTCGTCGAAGGACAGGTCGAGGACCGAGACGATCTCCCGGATCCCGGCCGAGTTCACCAGCACGTCAAGCCGGCCAAGCGTGGTCTCCGCCGCCGCGACGAAGGCATCCACCGAGGCAGGCTCGGCCACATCCACCCGGAAGGCATGCGCCTCCCCGCCCCGGGCGCGGATCTCGCCCGCCGTCGTCTCGGCACGTTCGAGGTCGAGGTCGCCGACCGCGACGCGGCCACCTTCCTTCGCCGCAGCGTAGCAGACCTGCTGGCCGATGCCGCTACCGCCGCCGGTGACCAGCACCGCGCGATCCTGGAACCGCATATCGTTGTCCTCCCGCGTGTCACGCGCGGCCATGGTGCCGGCGTGGCCGGGCGGAGGAAAGCCTCAGCGCACCAGCTGCACCGCCCGGGTCGCCGGGATGGCGGCGGAGGACTTCTTCAGGTTCAGCAGCTCTGTCACCAGCGCGATGACCGGCAGCGTGTAGTCGCCGCGGCGGCTGCCATCGGGCGCCGGCTCGGCGAAGGCCGGCACGCGGTAGGTCTGGCCCTCGTGTTCGCCGCTGAAGGCAGTGCCGGAGGGAAGCGCATCGTCGGGGTCGCGGGTGATGTGGAACAGGCAGGCCTCGGGCGACGGCATGCCGGGCAGGGCGGCGCGCAGCGGGAAGGCCAGGCAGCGCAGCGCCTCGCCCTCGTGCAGCCGGATGTCCTCCTGCACGCGGACCACGTCGCCGAGGAAGCGGCACAGGTCGGCGACCGATCGGGTCTGCACCTGGACGTTGGAGTCCTCCGCGGGCGAGATACCGGGGGGCTGGGGTGGCTGCACCACTTCCCGCCGCCCGCAGGCCGCGCCGTTGCCCATGCGCCCGGCCTCGTCCGGCCGGTTCGGGCGGCGGCAGACCGCCTGGCGTGTCTCCTCGCGGAAAAGCTGGAATTCGCCGTCGCCGGCCGGCATCAGCCGCAGCCTGCCATCCGCCAGCATTGCCGGGTTGCGTGCCTGGTCCGGCGTCAGGCTCGCGCCGACTGCGGTCAGGCTGGCATATTCGTGGAAGAAGTAACGGCCCTGACCGCCGGTTGTCATGAAGGCGTTCTCGATCGAGGGCGCCGTCGTGCGTCCCGGGCAGGCCGGCCGGTCGAACCAGCAGCGCGGATCATTCGGCAACCGGGCACCCGTGACCGGGTCGACCACGGATTCGAAGAACAGGAGCACCAGCATCTGCTGCGGATACCCCTGCTCCTCGAAGTACCGATAGACCTGCGGCTTGACCGGCTCCAGCAACCCGCGGGTTAAATCCTGGGTGTCGAACGACGCCACGTCGAAGCTGGGCGAGCTGAGCGCCTGCAGCCCGATTCCGGCGCCATTGCTGGTGCCTATGCCACCCGAGACCGGAAACAGCAGGCCGGGCTGCGTCATCCCGAGGCTGACGGAGCCTCGCACCTGGGGGATGGAGGTGAAGTGCAGCGGCGCATTGTCCCGCACCCGCAACACGTTGCGCAGCAGGACAGTATTGGCAGCGGTCTCGATCGACGTGTTGTAGTCGATCGCTTGTTGCGCGAGCGGCACGCTGAGCGAGCAACCGGAACCCGAAATGAGTAGCAGGCCCAGGGCCCGCCGCCAGATGGCCGCGGCCCTGGGTCCAACGCCCCTACTCCGCGGCGACGGCCGGCGTGTCGCCGGAACCGCCGTGCTTGGCGCCGCGCTTCGGTTCATGCGCCATCTCGGCCATCGCCTTCTCGACATGGCGGGAGAAGACGTAGTCGGCCGGACGCTGGTTGGTCAGGTCGATCTCCGGCGCCATCTCGCCCTCGGTCCGCGGCCCGCGCATCTGCACGGCCAGGGCCTTCCAGGGGCGCTTCACGGCGTCGACCACCGCCGTTGCCTCGAACCCGCTATGCACCATGCAGTCGGCGCACTTCTCGTAGTTGCCGGTGCCGTACTTGTCCCAGTCGGTCTCTTCCATCAGCTCGGTGAAGGTCTTGGCGTAGCCCTCGCCCAGCAGGTAGCAGGGCCGCTGCCAGCCGAAGACGTTGCGCGTCGGGTTGCCCCAGGGCGTGCAGTGGTAGGTCTGGTTGCCGGCGAGCATGTCGAGGAAGAGCGGGCTGTTGCCCATCTTCCAGCCCTTGCCCTTGCCGCGGGCGAAGATGCCGCGGAACAGCTCCTTCGTCTTGCGCCGGTTCAGGAAGTGCTGCTGGTCCGGCGCGCGTTCATAGGCATAGCCGGGCGAGACCATGATGGCATCGACGCCCATCGCGGTGACGCTGTCGAAGAACTTCGCCATCCGCTCGGGCTCGGCGTTGTTGAACAGCGTCGCATTGATCGCCACCCGGAAGCCGCGCGCCTTGGCGTCCTTCAGCGCCGCGACGGCGCGGTCGTAGACGCCGGTCTGCGACACGGCCCAGTCGTGCTGGTCCTTGTCGCCGTCCAGGTGGATGTCCCAGGTGAAGCGCGGATGCGGCTTGTACTGCTCGATCCGCTTTTCCAGCAGCAGGGCATTGGTGCAGAGGATGATGATCTTGCCGCGGGCCAGGATCTTCTCGACGATCTCCGGCATTTCCTTGTGCAGCAGGGGTTCGCCACCGGCGATCGCCACCACCGGCGCGCCGCATTGGTCGACCGCGTCCAGGCATTCCTCGACCGACAGGCGCTTGTTCAGGATGGCGTCAGGGTAGTCGATCTTGCCGCAGCCGGCGCAGGCCAGGTTGCAGCGGAACAGCGGCTCCAGCATCAGTACCAGGGGGTAGCGCTTCCGCCCCGCCAGATGCTGTTTCAGGATATAGGCGCCGACCTTGATCTGCTGCCGCAGCGGGATACCCATACGCCTTCGACTCCTCCGCGGGCGGTGCGCCGACCGGTTATCATGAGCCCGGCCCGGGATGGCGGAGCCGCCGTTCCGGACCGGGTAGACAAAAACGTCTGCAAAAACCAGACCCTGCAGCGGCAGGGCCGGTCCGCGCTTGGCGGGACACGCGTTTATCGTAGCCGTCTGAGGTCGCGCGCCTGGCCACCGGTTCAAGCCCCCGCGGTCGAATCGGGTCGGTATGCGACCAAAAAGTCTCAGGAGGCGGCGCTGGCCTCCGGCTCCAGCAGGGCCGCCGGCAGCTTGAAGTGCACGTCCTCGACGATCCCGTCCATGGTCGATACCTCGACCGGCCCAAGCGCGGCGATCGCCGCGATGACCTCCTGCACCAGCGCCTCCGGCGCCGAGGCCCCGGCGGTGATGCCAACCGTGCCGGCGCCGCGCAGCCAGTCGGGCCGCAGCTCCGACGCATCGGCGATCATGTAGCAGGGCACGCCCTGTTCGGTGCCGATTTCCCGCAGCCTGTTGGAATTCGAGCTATTGGCGGCGCCGACCACCAGCAGCACGTCCACCTGCCCCGCCAGGTCGCGAACCGCGGTCTGGCGGTTCTGCGTGGCGTAGCAGATGTCCCGCGTGTCGGGACCCTGGATGTCGTTGAAGCGGCGGCGCAGTGCCTCGATCGTTGCCTTGGTGTCATCCACCGAGAGCGTGGTCTGCGTTACATAGGCGACCGGGCGGTCGGGCGGGATCGGCAGCCCGTCAACCCCCTCGGCGGTGGCGACCAGATGGACTTCGCCGGGTATCTGCCCGAGCGTCCCCTCGACTTCCGGGTGGCCGGCATGACCGATGAGGATCACGGTTCGCCCCATGGCGATGTAGCGCCGCCCCTCATGATGGACCTTGGAGACGAGGGGGCAGGTCGCGTCCAGCACCGGCAGGCGTCGCTCGGCGGCGTCCGCCTCGACCGTGCGCGACACGCCGTGGGCGGAAAACACCGTCACCGCGCCGGTCGGCACCTCGTCCAACTCCTTGACGAAGCGAGCCCCTTTTGCCTCCAGCGACTCCACGACCCGACGGTTGTGCACGATCTCGTGCCGCACATAGACCGGCTGGCCATAGGTCTCGAGGGCGCGCTCGACGATCTCCACGGCCCGCACAACGCCGGCGCAGAATCCCCTTGGCTGCGCCAGAATGATCCGCATGCCCCCTCGCCCCCGCTTTCGACGCACGCTTCCTCATGCCACACCGTGCGGCATGTGACGGCACCCCATCTTGCGCGGATCGATTTTTGCGGCAGGTTGCGGCGCGCTTGCAACCGGGGAAGCAATGCCTTTTTTTCGGCGTGAAACCAATCTTTCGTCGCTCCGTGCCCCGGCGCGCCTCGGCCGCCGGCTGATCTGCGGCCTCGCGGTTGCGTCGCCCCTCTGCGCCGGGCCGGCCGCCGCGCATGCCGTGGTGGTCGTATCCGACCCGGCGGCCGGGTCCACATTGGCGTCGCCGCCGCGGCAGCTGACCATCCGGTTCAACAGCCGCATCGACCACGGTCGCAGCCGTCTCGTCCTGGTGGGCCCGGAGGCGGTGCAGCTTGCGCTGGACCCGGCGCCGGAGGGTGAGCCGACGGTGCTGGAGGCCAGGATCGGCCCCGACCAGGTGCTGGCGCCCGGCGCCTGGAGGTTGCGCTGGCAGGTGCTGGCGGTGGATGGCCACATCACCCGTGGCGACATTCCCTTCACGCTGACGGCGCCCTGAGACTTCCCGGGTGGAACAACTCCTCGATCTCTATGGCTTTGCCAGCGTGGTGCTGCACGCGGCCGAGCTTGTGGCGCGGACCGTCCTCCTGGGCGGTGTCATCTTCTGGGTCCTGCTGGCGCTGCCGCTGGCCGCGTGGCTGCCGCCCGGTGACGCGACGCGGCTGCGCGGGATAGGCCGCGGCGCAGTGGTACGCGGCGCGGTGGCGACCCTGGCAGCGACCCTGAGCCTCACCGGTCTAGACCTGCTGGCGCTCGGGTCGACGCTCGACGCGCCGTTCATCGATCTGCTCGGTGCCGACTTCGTCCGTGCTGCCGCCTCGGCCGTCGCCGCCACGCTGGCGCTGCTGCTCCTCGCCCTCGGTCCGGCGCAGCCAAGCCCGGCGCGGCGCTGGGGGCTGCTGGCCGCTGGGCTCGCGCTGCTGCTGGGTGCCACGGCCGGCAGCCATGCGGTCGCCCGCACCGATGACCGGGCCATGCTGCTGCTGGCGACCGGCCTGCACCAGCTCGGCGCCGCCTGCTGGATCGGTGGGCTGCCGGCGCTGCTGGCCAGCCTCCGCCTGACCCCGGCCTCTGCCCGGCAGGTCGGTCAGCGCTATTCGGTCTTTGCCGCCGCCGGCGTCGGGCTGATCCTGCTCGGCATCGCCGGCTACTGGGTCGGCTATATCGGCAGCGTCGAGGCGGTCTACGGCACCGCCTATGGCGCCATGTCGGCGACCAAGGCGCTGCTGCTGGGGATGCTGCTGCTGCTGGGTGGCGCCAACTGGCTGCTGCTGCACCGCTTCACCGGCGATCCCGGCGGCCTGCTGCGGGTCCGCCGTTTCGTCGAGGCGGAGATCATGGTCGGCATCGCCGTCCTCGCCGTTGCCGCTTCCCTCACCTCCGTCCCGCCCGCCGCCGACCTGCCGGACGACCGGGTGGGCTGGGGCGAGATCGCCGAGCGCTTCACCCCGGCCTGGCCCCGCTTCGAGAGCCCGAGCCATGCCGACCTGGCGATCCCGGCGCTGCAGGCGCAGCTCGATAACGAATGGCAACGGCGCCAGGCAGCGCAGGCGGCAAAGCCGCAGGCCTTCACGCCGGGGGAGGGCCTGTTGCCGCCGCGCAACGCGCAGGACATCGCCTGGTCCGAATACAACCACCATTGGTCCGGGATCCTGGTATTGCTGGTCGGCCTTGCCGCCCTGCTCGACGCCACGGGCCGGGTGAGCGCGGCGCGGCACTGGCCGCTGGTGTTCATCGGCCTGGCGGGGTTCATCTTCCTGCGCTCGGACCCCGAGGCCTGGCCGCTCGGAGAGATCGGCCTGCTGGACAGCCTACGCGACCCGGAGGTGGTGCAGCACAAGCTGGCCGGGCTGCTGGTGGTCGGCTTCGCGGTGGCCGAATGGTGGGTCCGGCTGGGCCGGATCACCGGCCGGCTGCGCTACATCTTCCCCTCCGCCATGGTCGCTGGCGGCGTGCTGCTGCTGGCGCACACCCATGCGATCTCCAACGTGAAGGACGCCCTGCTGGTCGAGCTGTCGCATTTGCCGCTGGCGGTGTTGGCGGTGATCGGCGGCTGCGCCCGCTTCACCGAGCTGCGCGGCCCGGCGGAGCTGGCCCGGCCCGCCCGCTGGATCTGGCCGATCTGTCTCGTCCTGATCGGGATGCTGCTGATCCTCTATCGTGAAGCCTGAGACCCTGGCGGCGCCCCCGCCGCTTGCCGCCCGGCTTGCCGCGATGCTGGTCGGCTGGAGCATCCGCCGCCCGGCGCTTGTGCTGGCCGCGACGCTTCTCGTGGCGGGGCTGTCCTGCTGGGTGGTGGTCAGCCGCTTCGCGCTGAACACCGACGTCGTCGCACTGTTCCCGCCGGACATCCCTTGGCGGCAGACCGAAGTGGCGATGGACCGCGCCTTCCCGCAACGGGTCGACCTGATCGCCGTGGTGGTGGACGGCGCGACGCCCGATGTGGCTGACCGCGCCGCCGCCTCCCTGGCCGCGGCGCTGGAGGCGCAGCCGGGGCTGTTCCGCAGCGTGACCCGGCCGGATGCCGACCCCTTCTTCCGCCGCAGTGCCTTGCTCTTCCCGCCGGAGGCGGAGACCCGCGCCGCCACCGAGCGGATCATCGCGGCGCAGCCGCTGCTCGGCACGCTGGCGGCCGACCCCAGCCTGCGCGGCGTCGGCCGGACGCTGGAACTGGTGGCCGAGGGTCTGGTGCGCGGGGAAGGCGATCCCGCGGTGCTGCGCCCGGCGCTCGCGGCGCTGTTGGGCAGCGCTGAGGCGGCGGCGGCGGGGCGCCTGGCGCCGCTCGACTGGCCGGCGCTGTTCACCGGCCAGGCACCGGACCCGCTGGCGCTGCGACGCTTCATCCTGGTGAAGCCGGTGCCGGATTACGGCGCCCTGGCCCCGGTCGCGGCGGCGGTCGACACGGTGCGGGCGGAGGCGGCGCGGCTCGGGCTGACGGCGGAGAACGGCATTCGGCTGCGGCTGACCGGCGATCTGGTGATGGCGGACGAGGAATTCTCCACCGTCTTCGGCGGGGCGATCGCCGAGAACCTGATGTCGCTGGCCGCGGTCGCCCTGCTGCTCTGGCTCGGCCTGCGGTCGGGCCGGCTGATTTTCCCCATCCTCGGGACGCTGGTGCTCGGCCTGCCGATCACTGCGGCCTTCGGGCTGCTGGTGGTCGGGCCGTTCAACCCGCTGTCGATCGCCTTCGCGGTGCTGTTCATCGGCTTCGGGGTGGATTTCGGCATCCAATTCGCCGTCTCCCTGCGTGACCAGCGCTACCGCCTGGCGGCGCAGCCGCTGCCGGCGGCGCTGGTCGAGGCCGGGCATGGCGCCGGGGAGGCGATCGCGCTGGCCGCCATGGCGCTGGGCTGCGGCTTCCTGGCCTTCCTGCCGACCGACTACCGCGGCGTCTCGGAACTCGGCCTGATCGCCGCGGCGGGGATGGTGGTGGCGGTCATCCTCAGCCTGACCGCCCTGCCCGCCTGGCTGATGTTCACCGGGCCGCGGCCGGAGCGGGAGCCGGTCGGCTATGCCGGCCTCGCCAGCGTCGACCGGTTCCTGGCCCGCCAGGCGCCCTCGGCGGCCGCCGGGGCGCTGCTGCTTGGCCTGGCCGCCGCGGCGACGCTGCCCTGGCTGCGCTTCGACACCAACCCGCTGAACCTGCGCGACCCGCATACCGAAGCGGTGTCCACCTTCCGCGACCTGATGCGGAGCCCGGAGACGACGCCCAACACCATCGACGTCCTCGCCGCTGACCTGCCCGCCGCCGCGGCGCTGGCGCGGCGGCTTGAAGCGCTGCCGGAGGTCGCCGGCACGACGACGCTCGCCAGCTTCGTCCCGGCGGACCAGGCGGCCAAACTCGCCCTGATTCAGGACGCCGCCGACCTGCTGGGGGTCACGCTGGAACCGCCGGAGGCCGTATCTGCCCCGACCGATGCCGAGGCGGCGACGGCGCTGGGCAAGGCCGCGGTGGCGTTGCGCGCGGCGGGTGGGGCGGAGGCGACGCGGCTGGCCACGGCGCTTGGCGGCGTCGCGACGGGACCGGCCGGGATGCGGGCCAGGCTCGGCACCGCTTTGCTCCCCGGCCTGGACTCGACGTTGGACGGGCTGCGCCTGGCCCTGGCTGCCCGGCCGGTGACGCTGGACAGCCTGCCCGACAGCCTGCGCAGCGCCTGGATCGCCCCGGATGGCCGGGCGCGGATCGAGGTCCGGCCGCGCGACCTGTCCGACCATTCCGATGCGATGGGCCGGTTCGGCCGGGCCGTGCAGGCGGTGGTGCCCGATGCGACCGGCCCGGCGATCTCGGTCCAGGCCAGCGCCGAGACCATCCAGGCCGCCTTCCTGCAGGCCGGGGTGATCGCCACCGGGCTGACGGTGCTGCTGCTGGTCGCGGCCTTGCGCTCCATCCGGCTGGCCCTGCTGGCGCTGGCGCCGCTGACGCTGGCCGGGCTGCTGACCATGGCGACCTGCGTCGCCATCGGCCAGCCACTGAACCTGGCCAACATCATCGCCCTGCCGCTGCTGTTCGCGCAGGGTGTCGCCTTCAAGATCTACTACGTGGTCGCCTGGCAGCATGGCGAACGGTCGCTGCTCGCCTCCTCCCTCACCCGCGCCGTGCTGTTCAGCGCGCTGACCAACGGCACCGCCTTCGGCGCGCTGGCGGTCTCCGGCCATCCGGGCACGGCCAGCATGGGGCTGCTGCTGGTGCTGAGCCTGTTCTTCGCCCTGGCGGCGGTGATGCTGACGCTGCCGGCGCTGCTGCCGCTGTTCGCCGCGCAGGCGCGGCGACCGTAACCGGGCCGTCGCTTGATGCGGCCACCCCGCTGGCGTTAGGGGGGCCGCGTGTTCCGCATCTTCCTCGATCGGCTGGCGGCGCTGTCCTGGCGGCGGCAGTTGCTAGCCTCCCTTGGCCTCGGGCTGCTTTCGGTCCTGGCGCTGCCGCCGCTGCACGTGGCGCCGGTGCTGCTGCTGGCCATCCCCGGGCTGCTGGCGCTTGCCGCGGCGCAGCCGGGCTGGCGGCGCGCGGCCTGGATCGCCTTCGCCTGGGGGTGGGGGCATGGCGTCGGCGGCATCTGGTGGGTGACCGAGGCCATCCTGAAGGATGTCGCCAATTTCTGGTGGCTGGTGCCGCTGGCGGCGCCGGCGCTTGCGGTGGTGCTGGCGGTGTTCGTCGTGCTGCCGGTGCTGGCGGCGCGGCCATTGCCGGTCGGCTGGCCGCGGGTGGTGGGCTTCGCCGGCGCCTGGGTGCTGGCGGAGATGCTCCGGGGCGTTGTCTTCACCGGCTTCCCCTGGAACCTGATGGGCACCGTCTGGGCCTTTGCCGCGCTGCCGGTGCAGGGCGCCGCGCTGGTTGGGGTGCACGGCCTCTCGCTGGCG
>JBMOJU010000486.1:0-3384 GCA_049315625.1 Paracraurococcus sp. | reverse complement strand
ACCACGTCGACGAAGTGCCAGTACCAGGCGGCGGCCTCGAAGCCGAAATGCTTCTGCGGGGTGAAGTCGCCGCGCGTGGCGCGCAGCAGGCAGACCGCCAGGAAGATGGTGCCGACGATCACGTGGAAGCCGTGGAAGCCGGTGGCCAGGAAGAAGACCGAGGGATAGACGCCGCCGGTGAACTTGAACGGCGCCTCGGCGTACTCGATCGCCTGGAAGGTGGTGAAGCTGAGGCCGAGCAGCACGGTGATCAGCAGGCCGCGCACCAGGCCCTTGCGGTCGCCATGCAGCAGCGAGTGGTGCGCCCAGGTGACGGTGCAGCCGCTCAGCAGCAGGATCATGGTGTTGAGGAAGGGCAGGCCGAAGGGGTCGAAGGTCAGCACGCCATGCGGCGGCCACACCGCATGCTCGGCGCCCGAGACATGCTGCGGATACAGCGCGTAGTGGAAATAGGCCCAGAAGAACGCAACGAAGAACATCACCTCGGAGGCGATGAACAGCGTCATCCCGTAGCGCAGGCCGATCCGCACCACCGGCGTGTGCAGCCCGGGCGTCTTCGATTCGCGCAGCACGTCGCGCCACCAGAAGAACATCGTGCCGATGATCCCGGCAACGCCGAGATAGAGCATCCAGTGGATGCCGTAATGCGCCAGCAGGATGATGCCGAGCACAAAGGCGCCGCCGGCGAAGGCGCCGACCAGCGGCCAGGGCGACGGATCCACCAGGTGGTAGGGGTGCTTGTGCAGCGGGGCGGCTTCCGCCGCGCCCGCCGTCATGTCCGTGGTGCTGGCCATCTGACGTCCTGGTCTGGATCCGTGGCGCCGTCGCCCCGCGGGGGCAGGCGCCGAGTGCGGCGCATCAATCCTGAAAACCCTGCCTAGATCAAGCCCGTGCCGGCGGATTGCCGCGGGAATCCCGGCCCGGTCACGGCGTGGCGCGCGGCGCGGCGCCGACATGCGGCGCGGCATTGGCGAGGGCGCCGTTGCGCTGCGCATCATCGAGGCTGCGGAAGAAGCTGTAGCTGATGGTGATGGTGCGGATGTCGCGCGTCGCCGGATCGGCGGCCAGCTTCGGGTCCACCCAGAAGGCCAGCGGCATGTCGACCTGCTGGCCGGGCTCCAGCGTCTGCTGCTCGAAGCAGAAGCAGGCGGTCTTGTGGAAGTACCGGCCGACGATCTCGGGCGTCACGTTGTAGGTGGCGACGCCGGTGATCGGTGTCGTCGCGGTGTTGGCCGCCTGGTAGAAGGCCACGCCCTCATCGCCGAGCCGCAGTTGCATCGGCCCCTGGCCCGGGGCGAAGCGCCAGGGCAGCCCGGGCGCCGTGTTGGCGTTGAAGCGGATGGTGATCGCCTTGCCGCCGCCGCCCGGCGCGGCCGGCCCGCCGACCTGTACGGTGCCGTTGTAGCCGGTGGCGCGGCAGAACAGGTCGTAGAGCGGCACCGAGGCATAGGCCAGGCCGACCATGCCGCAGACGAAGGCGCCGACGCCCATGGCGGTACGGCGGTTGCGGCGGCGAAGCGCCTCGGCGCGGGTCGGGTCCATGGTGTTCAGGTGGCGGTGCGGCGCGGATCGGGCAAGGTCAGCCGCGCAGCACGCGTGCGGTGCTGATGAAGAAGAACAGGATCACCAGGGCGACCAGCACGCCCAGCACCGCCCAGTTCTTCTGCCGACGGCGGCGCTCGAAGGCGGCGCGCTCCTCCGGCGTCATCGGGATCGTTTCCATCACCCGAGGATCATCCGGTCGACGGCGAGCGCGATGAACAGCAGGCCGAGGTAGCTGAGCGAGTAGCGGAACGCCTTCTTGGCCGGCGCGTCGCCGGTCAGGCTGCGGCCGGCGGCATCCTGACGGTCGCGGAACACCAGGATGGCGTGGCGAAGGAATTCGGCCCCGAGCAGCGTGGCGGCGGCGGCGTAGACCCAGCCGGCGAAGCCGAGCAGTGTCGGCAGCAGCGTCAGCGGCAGCAGCGCCAGCGTATAGACCAGCACCTGCTTCCGCGTCTCCTTCGCGCCGTGCGTCACCGGCAGCATCGGCACGCCGACCCGCTCGTAATCCGCATGGGCGAAAAGGCTGAGCGCCCAGAAATGCGGCGGCGTCCAGAAGAAGATGATGGCGAAGAGGATGATCGGCTCCAGCGTCACGTTGCCGGTCACCGCCGCCCAGCCGATCACCGGCGGGAAGGCGCCGGCGGCGCCGCCGATGACGATGTTCTGGCTGGTCCGGCGCTTCAGCCACATGGTGTAGACGAAGACGTAGAAGCCGATCGACAGCGCCAGCACGCCGGCCGCGACCCAATTGGTGGCGAGCCCCATGATGGCGACCGAGGCGGCGGCGAGGCCGACGCCATAGGCCAGCGCCGCGCCGGGCTCGATCCGCCCCGCAGGGATGGGACGCCGCGCGGTGCGCTTCATCCGCGCATCGATGTCGCGGTCGTACCACATGTTGATGGCGCCCGCGGCACCGGCGCCGAGCGCGATGCAGAGCACCGCGGCGACGGCCAGCGCCGGTGCCAGGTGGCCCGGCGCCACGATCAGCCCGACCACGCCGGTCAGCACCACCAGCGAGATGACGCGCGGCTTGAGCAGCGTGACCCAGTCTTGGACCTCGGAGAGGTCCTGCGGGACGGCGGAGGAGGCGGTCACGTCGCTCATGGTCGCGGTTCTGGGCCCTGAAGGGACGGAACGCCATGCCTTACGGCATGGCGTTCGCGGTAGATGGAACGGGGCGGCGTGGCGCCGACCCGGCACCGCGCCTTAGCGGACGCGCGGCAGTTCCTCGAAGGTGTGGAAGGGCGGCGGGCTGGCAACCTGCCATTCCAGGGTGGTCGCACCCTCGCCCCAGTAGTTGTCGGCCAGCGCCTCCTTCGAGGCGAAGGTGCGGTAGACGACGTAGAAGAACACCAGCATCGACGCCGCGGCGACATAGGATCCGAGCGAGGAGACCAGGTTCCAGCCGGCGAAGGCATCCGGGTAGTCCGGGTAGCGGCGCGGCATGCCCTGGGCACCCAGGAAGTGCTGCGGGAAGAAGATCAGGTTGGCGCCGATGAACAGCATCCAGAAGTGCACCTTGCCCCAGAACTCGGGGTACTGGCGCCCGGACATCTTGCCAATCCAGTAGTAGAAGCCGGCGAAGATCGAGAACACCGCGCCGAGCGACAGCACGTAGTGGAAGTGCGCCACCACGTAGTAGGTGTTGTGCAGGACCACGTCGGCACCGGCATTGGCCAGCTTGACGCCGGTGACGCCGCCCAGCGTGAACAGGAAGATGAAGCCGATCGCCCAGAGCATCGGCGTCTTCAGGCTGATCGAGCCGCCCCACATGGTGGCGATCCAGGAGAAGATCTTCACGCCCGTCGGCACCGCGATCACCATCGCCGCCGCCATGAA
>JBMOJU010000485.1:0-3386 GCA_049315625.1 Paracraurococcus sp. | reverse complement strand
CGATGTATGCCGCGGTGCTGTTGCGGCGGCGCCACAGCCCGCGGCGGGGTGGATGGCGACCGGCCCAGGCGTGTCGTGGCGATACGGAGATAGGGCGAAGCGGCGCCGGGCGTGCGCCACGGCTGCGCGAGCAGGCGCCGGGAGCCTGCGGTAAATCAGACTTATGGTAAATAAATCACAGGGCGCTTCCTGCGGAAACCCTATAAGATAAAATAATAATCGGCCTTAATTCCTGTATTGGACAGTAAATTTGTTAAGTTTTATAATAAAAAGTGCGCCGATAATCGGTTCCAATTGATGCTTCCCGAACGCGCGGACGATGAGCCGTTCCGGATTGGCAGGCCAGCCCCGAACGCAGAACGGGGCGCCTTGCGGCGCCCCGTTCCGGTCGGCTCGCGGTGGATCGGCCAGGCTACTTCAGGACGATCTCGACGCGGCGATTCTGCGGCTCGCGCACGCCGTCGGCGGTCGGGACCAGCGGGCGGCTCTCGCCATAGGCACTGATGGCGATCTCGTTCTTGGCGATGCCCTGGCGGACGAGTTCCGCCGCCACTGCATCGGCCCGCCGCTGCGACAGCGCCTGGTTGTAGGCCGGCGTGCCGGAGCGGTCGGCGTGGCCGGCCACTTCGATGCGCGTCGTCTGCACCTTGCGCGAGGCACCGGCGGCCTCGGTGATGATCTGCCGGGCGCGTTCGGTCAGGTTGTACTTGTCCCAGTCGAAGAAGACGAGGTAGGTGCGGGCGATCGCCGGCGGGGCCACCGGGGCGACGACCGGGGCGGGCGGCGGGGCCGGGGTGTAGAGCGCGTAGCGAAGGCCGAGCAGCACGGAGGCGTTCTCGTTCTTCGGCTTCCAGCTGATCTGCTGCGACACCGTGGGCGAAACCCGGCTGGCGTCCTTGAAGCTCGGGTCGAGCGTCGCGTAGTAGCGGCCCTCGAGGGTGATCGCCAGGCCCGGGGCCGTGGCGCCCAGGTCGTAGGCGACGCCGAGGATTCCCTGATAGGCGAACTCGCCCTTGGTCTGGGTCGAGGGGAAGCCGAGATTGCTGCCCTTGCGGATCTCGTTCCAGCCATAGCCGACGCCGGCACCGATATAGGGCACGACCGGCAGGCCGATCTGGAAATCGTACAGCAGGTTGAACATCGCCCCGTAGGTATTGAGCGAGCCATTGCCGCTGGTGCCGACCCGGCCGGGGACCGTCGCCTTGTCGATCTGGTTGGTGCGGTAATTACCCTCGACCTCGGCGCGCAGGCCGTTGCCGAAGCCCCAGCCGATGGCGCCAAGGCCCATGACGTCGGGGTTGGTGGTCGCCTTGGCCTTGCCGGCGGCGATCGTGCCGGGGGCGCCGACCGTCGATACCGTCCGGCGGGAATAGTCGCCTTCCGATTCCATGCGGAAGTTGGCGCCGGCACCGGCGCCGATATACAGGCCCGTGATGGGCTGTGCCTGCGCCGCCACCGGCAGCGCCAGCACCGTCGCGGCCAGAAGGGCCTTCCTGAGAGTCATGGTCGTCTCTCCTCGATCTTGAACCGACACATCGCCGCTCCGTCTCGTGTATATGGTATGCAAAAAGACGGTGCGTGGGGGAGACGTATCATCCTGCCGCCGGCAATGGCAGGGCGGATGGACCATTTCCGCATCAATGTGACCAAAATGCCACAAGGGGGCATGGCAAAATAATCACACTCCGGTCAGGCCAGGAACAAGGGCGGGTTCAACCGCGCCGGACCAGACCCCCAAACGCAGAAAGGGGCGCCTTGCGGCGCCCCTTCCCGGTCGGCTCGAAGAGAGGCCGGCCTGATTACTTCAGGACGATCTCGACGCGGCGGTTCTGCGGCTCGCGCACGCCGTCCGCGGTCGGGACCAGCGGACGGGTCTCGCCGAAGTAGCTGATGGCGATCTCGTTCTTCGCGATGCCCTTGCGCACCAGCTCGGCGGCCACCGCATCGGCGCGGCGCTTCGACAGGCCCAGGTTGTAGGCCGGCGTGCCCGAACGGTCGGCGTGGCCGGCCACTTCGATGCGCGTCGTCTTGGTGCTGCGGGCGGCGCCGGCGGCCTCGGTGATGATCTGCTTGGCGCGCTCGGTCAGCTCCGCCTTGTCCCAGTCGAAGAAGACCAGGTAGGTGCGGGCGATGGCCGGGGCGGCAACCGGGGCGACCACCGGGGCGGCCGCGGCGGGGGCCGCGTTGAAGGCGTAGCGCAGGCCGATCAGGACCGAGTGGTTGTAGGTGCTCGGCTTCACGTCGCCGGAAAGCAGCACGGTGCCGGCCGGACCGGCGCCCGAACGGATCTGACCGTTCACCTTCGGATCGGTCATGCCGAAGAAGCGATATTCGGTGGTCAGCGTCAGGCCCGCGCCGAGGTTGTAGCCGATACCGGCGATGCCCTGGTAGGCGAAGTTGCCGGCCACATCATCGGACGTCGCCGAGAGGCCGAGCGTGGGCGAGCTTGCGCGGTACTTGTTCGTCTCGAACCAGCCGTAGCCGACACCGGCGCCGATGTACGGCACGAACGGCGTCCCGGTCTGGATGTCGTACAGCACGTTCGCCATGGCGCCGTAGTTGTTGAGCGTGCCGCGGCCGCCGACGGTGCCGCCGCCGTTGACCTTGCTCTTCTCGACGTCGTTGGTGCGGTAGTTGCCCTCGATCTCGGCGCGCAGACCGTTACCGAAGCCCCAGCCGATCGACCCGACGGCGGCATAGCCGGTCTTGGTCTCGATCTTCGCGGCGTAGCCGAGAGCGGTGAACTTGCTCTCGTTCATGAAGTTGGCGCCGACGCCAGCGCCGACATAGAGGCCCGACACGGGCTGCGCCTGCGCGGCCATCGGCAGCGCCAGAACCGTCGCGGCCAAAAGGGCCTTCTTGAGGGTCATCCTCGTCTCTCCTCGATCCGATAAGGCAAATCTTGCGCGCCGTCATACGCGCGCTCAGCACGAATCCGACGATGCGTGATCAGTTCTTACCATCGTCGAGAGAGAGTTGTCAGGAGCGAATCAACCAATACCGCGATATTGTGGCGCAGGAGCCACAGGCGATCATGGCAATTTCGTCACAGCCCTGACATGGCCGACGCGTCATCGAGGCCGGCCAGCGCACCGAGCGGAAGCAGCCGGTTGGCGTGGCCGAGTTTGCGGCCCGGCCTTGCCTCCGCCTTGCCGTACCAATGCGGCACCACGCCCGGCTGCCGCAGCAGCCCCGGCCAGCGGGCCAGGCCCTCCGGCCCGACCAGGTTCAGCATCACTACGTCGTGATGCCGCGCCGCCGCCGCGAGCGGCAGCCCGGCCACGGCGCGGACATGCTGCTCGAACTGGCTGGCGGCGCAGCCATCCATGGTCCAATGGCCGGAATTATGCGGCCGGGGCGCGATCTCGGTGCCCAGCAGCGACCCG
>JBMOJU010000484.1:0-3392 GCA_049315625.1 Paracraurococcus sp. | reverse complement strand
GCTTCCTCCCCGCCGCGGCCGAAGACCAGCGGGTCGCCGCCCTTCAGCCGGACCACCCGTTTGCCCTCCCGCGCCAGGCGGACCAGCAGGGCGTTGATCTCCTGCTGTGGCATGCAGTGGTTGGCGCGGGACTTGCCGACGAAGATGCGCTCGGCGTCGCGCCGGGCGAGCTCCAGCACTTCCTCGGTGCCCAGCCGGTCATGGACGATGACATCGGCCTCGCCGAGCAGGCGCAGCGCGCGCAAGGTCAGCAGGTCACCGGCGCCCGGCCCGGCGCCGACCAGGTGGACGATGCCGGGCGGCGCCGCATCGGCGCCGTTCAGCGCCCGGGTGAAGGCGGCATCGGCCTCCGCCTCGCGCCCCGCCATCGCCAGGTCGGCGGCGGGGCCGGAGAGCGCGGCATCGAGGAAGCGGCGGCGGGCGACGAGGTCGGGCAGGCGGCGGCGAACGGCCGACTTGAAGCGCTCGGCCAGGGCGGCGACGTGGCCGAGGCCCATGGGCAGCACCGCCTCGATCCGCTGCCGCACCTGGCGGGCGAGCACCGGGGCGGCGCCGCCGGTGGAGATGGCGATGGTCATCGGGTCGCGGTCGATGATCGCCGGCATCAGCGCGGTACAGAGCGCCGGCTTGTCGACGACGTTCACCGGGATGCCGCGGCCGCGACAGGCCTCGGCGAGGGCCAGCAATTCGGGCTCCGGCGCATCGGCGCCGATGGCGATGGCGCAGCCCTCCAGCAGGTCGGGCGAGAACGCGGATGAGAAGCGGACCTCCGCCCCGGCCTGCCGCAGGATGGCGGCCTTCCGCTCCGCGACCTCACCGGTGCCGAGCACCAGCGCGGTGCGGCCCTTGAGGTCGAGGAAGACGGGGAAGTGCAACATACCAAGGGGCTCCGGCGGGGTGGACAGGATGTGGCCGACCCGCGGGGCAGCCGCAAGCATCCCCGCCCCGCGATGTTGGAATGACAGGCTATACCGGCCTGCGACGGTGGATTAGGCGCCCGCGCGACCTGGCCGCCGGCGGGGCGGTGCCCCGTCGCCGGCCAGGTCGCATCATGCCGCAGTCAGCGCCGGGTTCGCGTGCCGCGCATGCAGGAATTCCAGCACCGCGGTGCGCGCCGCGACGAAGACCGGGTCGGCCGCCAGCGCCAGCCGGTCGCGTGGCCGGGGCAGCCCGACCTTCAGGATCTCGCCCACGGTCGCGTTCGGCCCGTTGGTCAGCATGACGATGCGGTCCGACAGCAGCACCGCCTCGTCCACGTCATGCGTGATCATCACCACGGTGGTGCCGCGGGAGGCATGAATCTCCATCACCTGGTCCTGCAAATGGGCGCGGGTCAGCGCATCGAGCGCGCCGAAGGGCTCGTCCAGCAACAGCACCTTGGGCTTCATCGACAGCGCGCGGGCGATGCCGATGCGCTGCTTCATGCCGCCGGAGATCTCGCCCGGGCGCTTGTCCTTCGCCGCCGTCATGTGGACCAGCGCCAGGGTCTCCAGCACCCAGTCGTGCCGCTCGGCGCGGCTCATCTTGCGGCCGACGGTCTGGTCGACCGCCAGCTTGACGTTCTCGTAGCAGGTCAGCCAGGGCAACAGGCTGTGGTTCTGGAAAACTACGGCGCGGTCGGGCCCGGGGCCGTCGATCTCCCGCCCTTCCAGCACCACGCCACCGGCGGTGGCCGGCAGCAGCCCGGCGATGACGTTCAGCAGCGTCGATTTGCCGCAGCCGGAATGGCCGATGACGGCGACGTATTCGCCGCGGGCGATCTGCAGATCGACCTGTCGCAGCACCGGGACCGGGCTGCGCGGGAACTGGATGGAGAGCTGCGAGATGTCGAGATAACGATCCATGATCCGGTCCCCCTTCAGGCTGCCGCGGTGCCGCGGGTCGCCAGGCGTCCGGCCAGCGCGACCACGCGATCCAGCGCGAAGCCGACCAGCCCGACATAGACCAGCGCCACGATGATGTCGGAGAGGTTGGAGCTGTTCCACGCATCCCAGACGAAGAAGCCGATGCCGACGCCGCCGATCAGCATCTCGGCCGCGACGATCGCCAGCCAGGACAGGCCGATGCCGATCCGCAAACCGGTGAAGATGTAGGGTGCGGCCGAGGGCAGCACGATCTTCCAGAAGAAGGCCGGGCCGCGCAGCCGGATCACCGCCGCGACGTTGCGATAGTCCTGCGGGACGTTGCGGACGCCGACGGCGGTGTTGATGATCACCGGCCAGACGCTGGTGATGAAGATCACGAAGATCGCCGAGGGCTGCGCTTCGCGGAACGCCGCCAGGCTCAGCGGCAACCAGGCCAGCGGGGGGACGGTGCGCAGCACCTGGAAGATCGGGTCGAGGCCGCGCATGGCGAAGGGCGAGGTGCCGATCAGCAGCCCGGTGAGGATGCCGACCACGCCGGCGATGGTGAAGCCCAGCGCCACGCGCTGCAGGCTGGCGGCGAGGTGCCAGAACAGCCCCTTGTCGAGCCCGCCGCGGTCGAAGAAGGGATCGACGATCAGGTCGTAGCTGTCGGCCCAGACCTTGGAGGGCGGCGGCAGCGTGGCGTTCGGCCCGCTGGCGAGGAACTCCCAGAGCGCCATGAAGGTCAGCAGGATCAGCACCGGCGGCACGATCTGCGCCAGCACCGGCGCCACCCGCGACGGCTGCGGCAGCGCCGCCAGCAGCGGCCGGGAAAGCTGCGCCGGGGCGGGCGCCGGCTTGGTGGAAACGGCGTTCATCTCAGGCTCCCGCGAGCTTCTTGATGGAGAGGGAGGCCAGGTAGGCCGCCGGGTTCTCCGGATCGAAGACCTTGCCGTCGAAGAAGGTCTCGCGGCCGCGGCTGGTGCCGCTTGGCGTCTCGGCCGGCTTCACCCCGGCCATCTCGGCGGCGCGGCGCCACAGCGCTTCCTTGTTCACCTGGGCGATCAGCGCCTTCGTATCGGTCGCCTCCGGCAGCACGCCCCAGCGGATATCCTCGGTCAGGAACCACAGCTCGTGGCTCGGATAGGGGTAGCTGGCATGGTCGCGCCAGAACTTCATCAGCAGCGGGCTGTTCTCGACGATGCGGCCATCGCCGTAGTCGATCTTGCCGAGGGCACGATCGATGATGTCGGCGACCGGCACGTTGAACCAGGCGCGGCGGCCGATGATGGCGCACATCTCCGCCTTGTTGGCCGGCTCGTCGCACCAGCGCGCGGCCTCGATGACCGCGGCGGTGATGGCGATGGCAGCGTTGGGGTTCTTCTCCACCCACTCGCCGCGCATCGCCAGCGACTTCTCCGGATGGTCCTTCCACAGCTCGCCGGTGATGATGGCGCTGTAGCCGAGCTTCTGGTTGACCAGCTGGTCGTTCCAGGGCTCGCCGACGCAGAAGGCGTCCATGGTGCCGACCTTCATGTTCGCCACCAT
>JBMOJU010000483.1:0-3403 GCA_049315625.1 Paracraurococcus sp. | reverse complement strand
CGGTATCACCCGCCGTCACGCCGCTGCCGAAGGCGGAGTTGATCGACTGGATGGCAGAAACCGCATTGCCCGCCGCATCGACCACGCAGAAATAGGTGGTGTCACCGGCCTTGTCCGGCCGCACCGGCAGGTCGGCGGCGCGATGCGGATCGATCGCCGCGGCCAGGTCCGCGGCGTATTCCGCCGACAGCAGGCGCCCGAGCGGGATGTCCAGGCCGCGCGGATCGGCGCCCCAACGCTCACGGTCCACGAAGGCGCGCTTCTTCGCCTCAACCATCAGGTGGATCAGCGCGACGCTGTCCAGGTCGTGCGCCGCGAGGTCGAAGCGGTCGAGGATGGTCAGCATCTGCAGGAAGGTGAAGCCGGTCGAATTTGGCGGCGTCTGCCGCACCTCGAAGCCGCGGAAGGGGATGGCGATGGGGGCCTGGATCTCGGCCGTGCAGGCGGCCAGGTCGGCCTCGGACACCAACCCGCCCGCCGCGGCGATGCCGGCGGCAAGCCGCACGGCAAGCCGTCCGCGATAGAACCCCTCCGCCCCCTCATCGGCGACCAGCGCCAACGTCTCCGCCAGTTCCGGCTGCACCACCAGCGCCCCGATTGCGGGGGGGCCGCCATCGGCGAGCAGGCGCGCCGCGCTGGGCGCGCTGGCCCGCAGCTTGGTCAGGCATTCCCCGGCGAAGTGCCGATAGGCATGCGTCGCGGCGAAGCCGTCCCGCGCCGCTTCAATCGCCGGTGCCACCAGCCGCGCCCAGGGCAGCGTGCCGTGCCGTGCGTGCAGCAGCGCCAGCCCGGCCAGCAGCCCGGGCGTCGAGGCGCTGCGCGACCCGGCGACCGGGATGCCGTCGCGGAAGGCCTCCGGCGTCGCTGCCAGTGGCGCCGCGCCCGTGGCGTTGACGCAGAACGGCGCGCCGCCGGCGAGGTGGATGTTGAAGAACCCGTCGCCGCCGAGGCCGGACATCGCCGGTTCGACCACGCCCAGCATCAGGGAAACGGCGATGGTCGCATCCATCGCGGTGCCGCCGGCCCGCAGCACGTCCAGCCCGGCCTGGGTGGCAACGGGATGGTTGGTGGCGACCGCGCCGCGGCGCCCCATGATCAGCGGCCGGTGGCTGCGCAGGGCCGGATGCATGGCGGGATCCCTTGTATGAACGCCGCCATCGCAGCACGCCCGGCGCTGCGGCGAAAGCCTGTGCGCCCGGCTTGACGCGCCCGGCCCGGGGTCGGATCGTCGGCGCCAGAACCGTGGCGCCGGAATGGCCGCCGCGCGGGAGGAAGCGATGCGGACAGGAAGCGGCCCCTCGGCCCGGATGCGCGCGGGACGCCGCGCGCTGCTTGCGGCCCTGGCCGCGTCCGGCGGTGCGCGCGCGCAGGCATCCTGGCCGGAGAAGCCGGTCCGCCTGCTGATCGGCTACCCCGCCGGCGGCCCGACCGACTTCGCCGCCCGCCTGCTGCAGCCGCATCTCCAGGCGCTCCGGGGCCAGCCGCTGGTGATCGAGAACCGCCCCGGTGCCAGCGGCATCATCGCCTCGGAAGCCACGGTGCGCAGCCCGGCGGACGGGTACATGATCCTGCTCGGCAACAGCCCGAACACCATCAACCCGGCGATCATGCCGCGCATGCCCTACGACCCGGCCGAGCTCGCGCCGGTGGTGCTGATCTATATCTCCCCCACCGTGCTGTTCGTCGGCGCCGACTCGCCCTGGCGCAGCGTGGCCGATGTGGTCGCCGCGGCGAAGGCGCGGCCGGGGCTGGCCTATGCGGTGTCCGGCACCGGCTCGCCCGGGCAATTTGCCGGCGAGTCCTTCGCCCGCGCCGCCGGGATCGAGCTGACGGCGGTCGCCTATCGCGGCGCACCGCCGGCGCTGACCGACGTGGTGGGCGGCCGGGTGCCGCTGACCTTCAGCACGCTGGCGGGTGCGATGCCGCTGCTGCGCGACGGCAAGCTGCGCGCCCTGGCGGTCGCCGGAGACAGCCGGGTCGCGGCGCTGCCCGACCTGCCGACGCTGAAGGAGCTTGGCTTCGACATCCCCGATTGCGGCGTCTGGTACGGGCTGCTGGCCCCGGCGGCGACGCCCCGCGCGGTGCAGGAGAAGATCGCCGACGACGTCATCGGCCTGCTACGCCAGCCGGAGATCCGCGCCCGCTTCGTCGAGCAGGCGGCGATTCCGGTGGGCGAGGGGCCAGCGGACTTCACCGCCCGCTACAATGCCGAGATTCCGCGCTGGGCCAGCATCGCCCGCGCCGCCGGCATCAAGGCCGAGTAGGGAGACGACCATGCGATTCCCCCGCCGTTCCCTCGCACTGCTGCCGTTCCTGGCGGCTCCGGCACCGGCCCAGGGCGCCTGGCCGGAGAAGCCGGTGCGGCTGATCGTCGGCTATACCGCCGGCGGGCCAACCGATTTCGTCGCCCGGCTGTTCCAGGAACCGCTGCAGCAGGTCTGGGGCCAGCCCATCATCATAGAGAACCGGCCCGGCGCCAGTGCGGTGCTGGGGACGGAGGTCGTCGCCCGCAGTGCGCCGGATGGCTACACGCTGTTGCTGGGGACCAGCGTGCACAGCAGCAACCCGGCGATCTATCCGAAGCTGCCTTATGACAGCATCGCCGATTTCATCCCCATCGCGCTGCTCTATGGCTCCCCGACCGTGCTGTTCACCAAGGCGGATTCGCCGCTGAAGACGGCGCGGGATGTGGTGGCGCTGGCGCGGAAGGAGGGCACGCTGGCCTATGCGACGTCGGGCAACGGTTCCTCCGGCCACTTCGCCGGCGGGATGTTCGCGCGGAAGGCCAGGGTCGACCTGACGCATATCGCCTATCGCGGCGCGGCGCCGGCCTTGCAGGACCTGGTGGGCGGTCGGGTGCCGATCAGCTTCGCCACGCTGTCCGGCGCGCTGACCTTGGCGCGCGGCGGCGCCATCCGCGCCATCGCGGTCTGCGCCCCGCAGCGGGTGGAGGTGCTCCCGGGGGTGCCGACGCTGGCGGAAAGCGACCTCGACATCCCCGACACCAGCCCCTGGTTCGGCTTCATCGGCCCGGCCGGGCTGCCGCCCGCGGTGGTGCAGCGCATCGCCGCCGACGCGCGCACGGTGATCCGGCGGCCCGACATCCGCGCGCGGATCATCGACCAGGGTGGTGTGGTGCTGGACGAGGGGCCGGTGGAATTCGCCGCGCGCCTCCGGCGGGAGTTGGAGGAGAGCATCGAGGTGGCGAAGGCCATCGGGATCCGCGCCGAATGACCGCGTCGCGGCGCGTGCTGCTGGCACTGCCGGCACTGCTGGCGGCGCGCCCGGCGCGGGCGGCCTGGCCCGAGCGCCCGGTTCGGCTGTTCGTCGGCTTCCCGCCCGGCGGGCCGACCGACTTCATCGCCCGCGCCGTGGCGCCGGGGCTGCAGGCCGCCTGGGGCCA
>JBMOJU010000482.1:0-3405 GCA_049315625.1 Paracraurococcus sp. | reverse complement strand
GATATTTTTCCTATCATTGCCGGTGTTTCGGGGAGGTCGCCGCATGCACCCAGCCACGGTCCCTGTCCTGCGCCGATCCCCGCCCCGGCCGGGCGCGCCCCTCCACCAGGGGGGTTTGTCCGAAACCTGCAAAACCGCGCCCTCAAGCGATCTAAAATTCGCCCCGCCCGTCCTGTTGCACCGCGACATGCGGCTTGATTTTGCGCCCCCGGCCGCGCGCGCTAAGCCCGCCCCGCTGGAATCGAGGCTTTGCATGACCGTCACTCCCCGTCCCGTCGCCTTCTTCGACATGAAGGCGCAGCAGGCGCTGATCCGGGCCGAGATCGATGCCGGCATCGCCCGCATCCTCGACCATGGCCGTTTCATCCAGGGGCCGGAGGTCGATGCGATCGAGGCCGGCCTGGCCGCCTTCAGCGGCGCGAAGCACGCCGTCGGCGTTTCCTCCGGCACCGATGCGCTGCAGATCGCCATGATGGCGGAGGGGATCGGCCCGGGCGACGCGGTCTTCCTGCCCGCCTTCACCTACACCGCGACGGCCGAGGTGCCGCTGGTGCTGGGGGCGACGCCGGTCTTCGTCGATGTCGACCCCGCCAGCTTCAACATCGACCTGGCCGATCTGGTGCGACGGGTGGAGATCGTGGCCAAGGAAGGCCGGCTGCGGCCGCGCGCCGTCATCGGCGTCGACCTCTATGGCCAGCCGGCGAATTGGCCGGCGATCGAGGGCCTGTGCGAGAAGCACGGCATGTTCGCGCTCGACGACGCGGCGCAGGCCTTCGGCGGGGCGCTGGGCGGGCGGCGGTTGGGTACCTTCGGCCATGCCACGGCGCTGAGCTTCTACCCGACCAAGACGCTGGGCTGCTACGGCGATGGCGGCGCCATCCTGACCGACGATGCCGAGCGGGCCGAGCTGTACCGGTCGCTGCGCACCCATGGCGAGGGCAAGAGCCGCTACGACGTGCTGCGCACCGGCATGAACGGGCGGCTGGACAGCATCCAGGCCGCCATCCTGCTGGCGAAGCTGCCGCTGCTGGAGGACGAACTGGTCGCCCGCCGCCAGGCCGCCGCCTGGTATGAGGCAGCGCTGGCCGGCCGGGTGCGGACGCCGCAGGTCACGCCGGGCGCCGAGAGCGCCTGGGGCATCTACACCGTGCTGCTGGACGATGCGGCGACCCGTACCCGGGTCCAGGCCGCGATGCAGGCGGCCGGCATGCCGAGCGCGATCTACTACCCGAAGCCGCTGCACCACCAGCCGGCCTATGCCGCGGCGCATGCGCGGGGGATCGAGGGCGGCGCGCCGCCGCTGCCGGTCAGCGAGGATCTCTGCACCCGCTGCCTGTCGCTGCCGATGCACCCCTACCTGACCGAAGGCGACGTGGCGCGGGTGGCGGCGGCGCTGCTCTCCGGCCTGTAGAATCGGTGCGCATCGGCCAACAAATTTACGGTTCCTGTTGAACCGGCGCGGTCAGTCGGGCTTCCATGACGCATCGCGTCCTGGATGGAGGCCTTGGGTCATGCGCCGGCGCTCCGTGCTGGCGGCCGGTGCGGCCGCGCTTACCACCCCAAGGCTGGCCTTGGCCCAGGGCGAGCCGGTCGACGTGCTGCTGGTGCTGGCGGTCGACGTCTCCCGCTCGGTCGACGACGACGAGGCGCGGCTGCAGCGGGAGGGCTACCGCGCCGCGGTCAGCGACCCGCAGGTGGTGGAGGCCATCCGCGGCGGGATGATCGGCGCCATCGGCCTCGCCTATGTCGAATGGGCGGGCGCCGAGTACCAGCGGCTGGTGCTGCCCTGGCTGCGGATCTCCGGCATGGCGGAGGCGACGGCCTGGTCGGAGAAGCTGGCCGAGGCGCCGCGCGCCTCACTGTCCTGGACCTCGATCTCGGGGGCGCTCGACTACTCCCGCGGGGTGCTGGCGCAGGCGCCGTTCGAGGCGACGCGGCGGGTGATCGACGTCTCCGGCGACGGGGTGAACAACAGCGGCGGGCCGGTGGAGCTGGCGCGCGACCGGCTGGTGGCGGAGGGGGTGACGATCAACGGCCTGCCGATCGTCAACGACCGGCCGACCTTCGGGCGGATGCCGCCGATCCCGCTGGACGAATACTACCGCGACAGCGTGGTCGGCGGGGCCGGCGCCTTCGTCATCGTCGCCGAGGATTTCCAGAGCTTCGGCCAGGCGGTGAAGCGGAAGCTGATCCGCGAGGTGGCGGGGCTGGACGGGCCGACCATCGGCTGACGGCCGGCCCGGCCAGGATGCCGCGGGGTTACTCCGGCGGCATCGCCCAGGCCATCGCCTCGTGCTCGGTGGCGTAGATCAGGTTCGTGGTGGCCGGGTTGCGGTTGACCAGCTTCCGCATGAACAGCGGGTGGGTCACCGAGCGGCACTCGTGCTCCACCTCGAACAGCAGGCGGCCCGTGTCGGGGTCGACCATCTTGATGAAGCGGTACTGGTGCTGGCTGTCTTCCTGGCTGATCAGCCCGCGCTCGGCCAGCCGCGCATGCACGCCACCGAAATCGACGAAGGCCAGCTGGATGTGGTGGCCGTCATAGGCCGGCTGCGGCGCGTCGGTCTCCCGGAAGGTCAGGTACTGGCCGGGGGCGACGAGGGCCTTGGCGACGCCATTCTCCAGGCTCGCCGGCGCCTGGACGATCTGCTGGTAGAAGCGGACGATGCCGGCGGCGGTGCCGGGCGCCACGTCGAACTCGACATAGGGTATGCCGAGGTTGATGCGGCCGAAGCGGTCGGCATCCGGCGCATGGGCGCGGATGCGGTTGCCCCAGGGGCAGGTGATGGCGACGTGGTCGGCGTGCTCCTCGAACGAGTACAGCGTCCCGCCCAGCCAGCGGCGGGCGTTCTGCAGCCGGTGGAGCAGCTGGGCGCGGTCCGGCAGCACCAGGCCGACGGTGCCGCGCAGCACCTGCGCCGGGCCGGTCGGCAGGTGGAACTGGCTGACGCCGACATTGGCCCACATGTTGTCGATGCCGACGACGAGGTAGGGGTCGCGCGCCAGCCCGAGCGCCGAGATGTAAAAGGCGGTCGCCAGCGTCTGGTCCGGCACGCGCAGATTCACGTGCTGCAGCTCAACCGAGTTGCCGAGCGATTCCAGGGCCCGGTTCCAGGGGCAGTCGATCTTGGTCATGCCGTCCATTGTCTTGCGTCCTCCGCTACCCGGCAGGGTTTGCGGGAAGGTCGCATGCGGGACGGCGCGGCGTAAAGGGTGGTAGCCGGGCGGACCGATTCAGACCTGCGCGCCTTGCGGCGCTCCGGTCATCGGACGCGGCTGGACGGGCCGATTCAAACCTGCGCGCCTTGCGGCGCTCCGGTCATCGGACGCGGCTGGGCGGGCCGATTCAGACCTGCGCGCCTTGCGGCGCTCCGGTCATCGGACGCGGCTGGGCGGGCCGATTCA
>JBMOJU010000481.1:0-3420 GCA_049315625.1 Paracraurococcus sp. | reverse complement strand
CCAAGGCGCGGCCCGGGCCGATCGGGGTCCGCCCGCCGCCGGATCGCCAATGGTCACCATGCTGTCGGATTCACCACTGCTCCCCGCGCGGCAGGATATGCCGTCGCGCGCCGAATCGCTGCCCGACGGCTGGCTGGCGTTGCGCCGCTGCCGGCTGGAGGGCGCGGTGCTGCCGCTGATCCTGCTGCATCCGACGCTCGGCATCGCGCTGGTCGGCGGCCCGGCGGAGGGGCCGACCCTGCTGCGGGCGCGCCTCGCCGCGGCGCGGTTCGCGGCGATCTTCCCCGGGACGCTGCCGGTGCTGCGGCTGGACCACGCGGAGGATCCCGCCGCGGCCTTCGCCACCCTGCCGCCGATGGCCCTGCCCGGCGGCGACGCCTGGGTCGGTGTGGTCCGCCGGGCGCTGGAGACCGAGCCGGGGCCGGCCCCGCGCGCGACGCGGCGAAGCTGGGCGCGGCGCCGCCGGGTGCGGCGGCGGCTCGGGCTGCTTTGCGGGGCCGCCGTCGTGGCGCTGGCGGCACTGGGCGGCTGGGTGGTCACGCGGCCGCCGACCGCCCTGACACCGGCGGTGCTGGCCCAGCGGGCCGCCGTGCCGGCCTCCGCCGATCCGGCGCCGGACGCCGCGGCCGGCCGTCCGGCCGCGCCGGCGGAGGTGAGGGGGGAGGCGCAGGCCGCGGTCGCGCCGCTCCAACCGGCACCGGAGGTGCCGCGGGCGGCGGTCGAACCCGGCCCGCCGATGGTGCCTGGCGTCACCGCGCCGCCCTCGCCGCCGCCGGGCCTGGCCGCGCCCGGGGCACCCGGCGCCCCGCCCGTCATCGCCGCGCCGGCATCGCCGCCGGTCCTGGCCCAGCCCGGGCCCGCGGCCACCATGCCCGGGCTTGCCGCGGCACCTGCGTCGCCGGCCGTCGAGGCGCCCGGCCCGACGGCCGAAAGGCCGCGGATCGCCACCGCGGCCGCACCGCCGGCCGTCGAGGCGCCCGGCCCGACGGCCGAAAGGCCGCAGAGCGCCGCGGCGGTCACGCCGCCGTCGATCGACGCGCCTGCCGCGGCCGTGGAGGATCAGCGCCCGCGCGCCTACGCCCCGCCGGGCAGCGTGACGGAGCCGGTCGCGCCCCGCCCCGCCCCACCGGCGGGACGCGCCACGCCGCGGGATTCGGTCCAGGCCGGCATCCGCCCCGCCGCGGCCGGCGGCAGCCGGGCCGACCGATGCCGCAGCATCATCCAGCGCCTGCAACTCGGCGATCCGGTGGTGGAGGACGACATCCGCCTGCTGCAGCGTGGCTGCCAGGGGTAGCGCCGGCGCCAGGGCCTGCCCGCTGGGTGAGATTTCTCTCTTAGCTGTGATCTTCGCTTGCCAGACTCGCCCATGCCTGGAAAGAGCATGGGCATGCTTCATCCGGCAGTGGACATCGCCGCACCCTTCTCGGCCCGGGGCGGCGCCGTGGCGGCGGGCGCGCGATGATCTTCGCGTCCTTCGAATTCCTCTTCCTCTTCCTGCCGATCTTCTTCGCGGCCTATTTCCTGACCCCGGCGCGGTGGCGGAACTGGCCGATCCTCATTCTCTCCTGGGCGTTCTATGCCTGGTGGCGGGTGGATTTCCTGGCGCTGCTGGCCGGCGTCACCGTCTTCACCTTCCTCACCGCCCGGGCGATGGATGCGCTCGGCCCGCGCAGCCCGGCCGGGCGGCGCCTGCTGCTGCTCGGCCTCGTCGGCAATCTCGGCGTCCTCGCCTGGTTCAAGTACGCCAATTTCGGCGTCGATACGCTGAACGCCCTGCGCGTAGCCTGGGGCCTGGCGCCCATGGGGTGGGAGGAGATCCTGCTGCCGATCGGCCTGTCCTTCTACGTGCTGCAATCGGTCAGCTACCTGGTCGATCTATACCGCGGCGACGTCCCGGTCAGCCGCAGCTTCATCAACTACGCCGCCTACAAGGCGATCTTCTCCCAGCTCATCGCCGGGCCGATCGTCCGCTACGCCGAGATCGAGCAGGACCTCAAATCCCGCACCCACAGCCTCGAACTCTTCGGCCTCGGGGCGCGGCGCTTCATGCTGGGCTTCGCCGCCAAGGTGCTGGTTGCCGACACGCTCAGCCCGATGGTCGAGGCCGCCTTCAGCCTGCCGGCGCCGACCCTGGCCGAGGCCTGGTCCGGCGCCGTGGCCTATACGCTGCAACTGTTCTTCGACTTCGCCGGCTATTCCGCCATGGCGATCGGCCTCGCCCTGATGTGCGGCTTCCGCTTCCCGGAGAATTTCGACCACCCCTACCTGTCGGGCTCGATCCAGGAATTCTGGCAGCGCTGGCACATGACGCTGTCGCGCTTCCTGCGGGACTATCTGTACATCCCGCTCGGCGGCAGCCGGCGGGGGCCGGCGCGGACCTACGTGAACCTGCTGGCCACCATGGTCATCGGCGGCTTCTGGCACGGTGCCAACTGGACCTTCATGCTCTGGGGCGCCTGGCATGGCGGGCTGCTGGCGCTGCACCGGGCCTGGAGCCGCGGCGGCCACAGCCTCCCCTGGCTGCTGGCCAACCCGCTGCTGATGCTGGCCGTCATCATCGGCTGGGTGACCTTCCGCGCGCCCAGCATCGAGGCGACCTGGGCGATGTATCGCGGCATGCTGGGGCTGAACGGCACGGGCTTCTCGGACGCGCTGCTCTGGCAGGTGACGCCCGACCAATGGTGGTGCCTGGGCCTCGCCGCCGCGCTGGTCTACGCGCCGCGGCTGCGCCCGCTGGTGCCGGCCGGCGCGCTGGCGCTGGCCTGGAGCCTCGGCCCGATCCTCGGCTTCCTGATCGGCATCGTCGCGCTGTACAGCCGCGCCGCGGTGCCCTTCCTGTACTTCCAGTTCTGAGGCGGCGATGGACGAGACCCAGCCCCGCATCGGCCGCGCCTATGCCCTGGCGATGATCGCCCTGCTCGGCTGGGGCGCCTGGCAGGGGGTGGCGGCGCTGGGCGAGCCGGCGACCCGTGCCCGCATCGCCGAGACGCTGACGATCGATGCCTTCCTCGGTGGCCGGACCGCCGCGGCGGTGAACCACGCCATGGCGCATGGCCTGCCGGCCGACCCCTGGCTGCGCGCCGCCGGCGGGGTGCTGCGCTGGGGCGTCTTCGGCTCCGGCGGGCCGGCGGTGCGGGTCGGCTGCGACGACTGGCTGTTCCTGACCGAGGAATTGCGCCCCTGGGCGGAGGCGGAGGCCGCCATGGCGGCGCGGGCTGCGGCACTCGGCCGCATCCGGGCGACGCTGGCGGCCGAGGGCGTCGCGCTGCTGGTCGCCGTGGTGCCGGACAAGGCGCGTATCGAGGCCGCGCAACTCTGCGGCGCGCCACGCGCGGCGGCGGCGGCAGCGCGGTTGGATGCCTGGCTCGGCGTGCTGCGCGCGCAGGGGGTGACGGCACTGTCGCTGCTCGGGCCGCTCTC
>JBMOJU010000480.1:0-3423 GCA_049315625.1 Paracraurococcus sp. | reverse complement strand
GGGTGCGGCCCGACAGCACCTCGTTGCCGATGACCAGCAGGCAGGCGGTGGGGTTCATGTTCTCGGCCATAGACGATCCTCTTGGCGCGCCAATGCGGCCAGTCCCTTGTCGAGTGTTGCGAGTTGCGCATCCAGGCGCCGTGCCAGGGCGAGGTACAGGCAGTCGTAGAGCGGGTGGCGCACCGCGGCACTCAGCAGCACGGCGTGGTCCAGCAACTCGGCATCGGGGGTGAGGCGGATCGGCATCCGCCGCAGCCGCCGAAGCGAGACGCCCGGGTAATCCGGCTGCACCTTTCCTTGGCGGGCGCGCTTGCCGAGCACGGCGGTGACCTCCAGCAGCAGCATCTCCGGCGCCACCAATCCGCCTTCGCGCCCCGCTTCGCGCACCAGGCGGTCTGCCACCGGCGTTCCCGGCTCCTCCACGAACCAGGTCACGGCAAGGCTGGCATCGACCACGATGCCGGCGGAGGCGGCAACCATCAGGCGGCCTGGACCGCACCTTCGATCGGCGCCTCGCCATCGCGCAGGCTGCGGATATCGGCAGCGGCATCGCCATCCTGGCGAGGCTGGGTCGCCCGCATCGCCGCAAGCTCCGCGGCGAGGTCCGCCGCCGCGTGGTGATCGTCGGGCATGGACACGTCCCGCTGGAGAATCCGTGCGATGATCGTGTCGAGGGAAACGCCCGCGGCGTTCGCGCGGGCCTCGAGCCGCTCGATCACGGCATCGTCGATGTCGAGGATCAGCAATTCAGCCATGTCGGGCACCTCTCTGCGCACAACCTAAAGAAAGTCCCGCAGCATCGCCACCAGCGGCTTGTCCGCCGGCGGCATGGCATAGCCGCCCAGCTGCTGCGGCCTGACCCAGGCCAGCGCCTGGCCCTCCACCGGCCGCACCGCGCCTTCCCAGCGCCGGCACAGGTACAGCGGCATCAGCAGGTGGAATTTCTCGTAGGTATGGGAGGCGAAGGTGAAGGGGCCGAGGCAGGCGGCGGAGACGTCGATGTCCAGTTCCTCCTTCAACTCGCGGATCAGCGCGTCCTCCGGCGTCTCCCCCGGCTTCACCTTGCCGCCGGGAAATTCCCACAGGCCCGCCAACGGCTTGCCTTCCGGTCGCCGGGCCAGCAGCACCCGCCCATCGGCATCGACCAGCGCCACGGCGGCAACCAGCAGCACCGGCGTGCCCTCGGCCGCCAGGCTGGCCGGCGCCGGGGGTGGCGCGGCGTCGCCGGTGAGTTCCTCCCGGCCGCCCTGGAACAGCAGCACCGGCATGGGCCCGCCGCGCGAGAGGAAGGTCTGCACCCCCTCCCCGGCCGGCCGCAGGCCGATACGCCGCAGCACTGCCTGGGACCGCGGGTTGTCCTTCAGCGCGCTGGCGCGGATCACCGCGATGTCCAGCGTCGCCAGCGCCCAGCGGCAGAGCCGCGCCGCGGCCTCCGGCGCCAGGCCCTGGCCCCAGAACCGGCGCCCGAGCCAATAGCCAAGCTCCGCCGACGTGCCGTCCCGCGACAGCGTGAGCGCGACGCAACCTGCCAGTTGCTCGGCGCCCGCCTCGCCCTGGATGATCGCCAGGTGCCAGGCCTCGCCGGCGGCGATCTGCCCCCAGGTCGAGGCAATCCAGGTGTCGGCAAGATCGCGCGGATAGGGGAAGGGCACCCGCGCCAGGGTCTTCGCCACCTCCCAGTCATTGACCAGGCGGTGCAGGTCCGAGGCGTCCTCGGCGCGCAGGGGGCGGAGCGTGAGCCGGTCGGTGCGCAGTGCGGTGAAATCGGGCGGGGCAAGGGTCACAGGGGGCGGCAGCTCGTCGGGAGGGGGAGGTGCAGGAACGGCCAGGGAAGGCCGCCTGTCAACGCGGCGCACGCCATGCGCCGGCGGCAGCCGGGTCAGGCTATCGGTCGCTCAAAACAATGAATATAAAATGCGATCCGATCATGCACGCATTGCCGGCAGGAGCGGTGGATGGATACCAGGACACTGCTCTGGTCGAATTTCGGCATCATGCCGCTGCTCGGCGGGTTGCTGCTGGCCATCTGGTCGCGCGACCGGCGACTGGTGCCGCTGGCGGTGCTGGCGACGGCCATGTTCGTCCAGACTCCGGCTGCGCTGCTCTTTGCCCTGCGCGGCGAGATCGAGGACAGCTGGGTCATCCTGGGCGCCAATGCGCTGACCCTGGTGGCGCTGGGCCTGCAGTGGACCGCCATCCGCATCGCCGAGGGGCGCCGCCCGCGGCCCTGGCTGCTGGTGCCCGCGGCGCTCTGGCTATTGGCCTGCGCGGTGCCCGAATTCCACGCCACCTATTCGCTGCGGGTGGTGCTGGCATCGGTGCTGATCGCCGCGCTGGACGCCGCCAACGTCATGGAATTCGCCCGGCCTCATGCGGAAAGCGTGCCCTCGCGCCGCCTGGCGATCGCCGCCTATGGCTTCCACTGTGCGCTCTACGCAAGCCGCGCCGGGATGATCCTGGCGACCGATGCGGGCCTGGATGCCGCCGCGCCCGACCAGCTTGCCGAATGGGTGAACCGGGCGCTCGAGCTATGCCTCTACTACACCGCGCTGCTGCATCCGGCGGTCGCCTCCCTGATCCTGCTGACCATGGCGAAGGAGCGCGCCGAAGCCGCCCTGTTGCGCGCCCAGCGCGACCGCGCCCGGTTGATGCGGGAGCTGAACCACCGGGTGAAGAACATCCTCGCCACGGTGCAGGGCCTGGCGCAGCAGACCGCCCGCCAATCCGGCGGCGACATGGAGCGATACCATGCCACCTACCTGGCGCGGCTCCGAGCCCTTGCCCGCGCGCATGATCTGCTGAACGAGCGTGCCTGGAGCGCCGTGCCGGCGCGCGAGGCGGTGGAGGCGGCGCTGGCACCCTGGCTGGTGCACGACCGGATCTCGATCCAGGGCGCCCCGGCCGGCCGGCTGGCTCCGGGCGAGAGCCAGGTTCTGGTGCTGGCGCTGCACGAATTGGCGACCAATGCGGAGAAGCACGGCGCCCTGTCGCATCCGGCGGGGCGGATCTGGATCAGCCTCAAGGAGGAGGCGCGGCCGGATGGGACCGGCCTGCTGCGCCTGCAATGGACGGAGCGCGGCGGCCCGCCGATCCGCGGCGTGCCGTCGCACCGCGGCTTCGGCCGCCGGTTCCTCGAACGCGGGCTGGCGCACCAGCTCGGCGCCGAGACGGCGGTCGAGTTCGCGCCGGACGGCCTGCGCTGCCGGTTCGCCCTGCCGCTGTGGCGGCGCGACCGCATCGAGGCGTTCGGCGACGCGCTGGCGGATGGCGCGCTCCTGGCCACCGCCGACCCGGGTTGAGCCGCGGCGGCCGGCCTGGCGCCCTGGAGCAGCCTCAGGCTGACCGGAACTGGTCAGCCGGAACGCGCCCTAGGAGCCTGTCCGAGAATTCTCTATCCGAAGCGATCCAAGGTTTGATTCACTC
>JBMOJU010000100.1:0-15384 GCA_049315625.1 Paracraurococcus sp. | reverse complement strand
AGCAAATGCCGACTCGGAGAAATAGATGAGGGGGTCCGGGGGAGAATACCTTCTCCCCTGGCCTTTCTCCTCAGTTCAACCGCAGCTCCCGGATATGCTTCGGGTCCGCCGGGATCTCCCCCTTCTCCACCCGCTTGACGATATCCGTCAGCGCCGCATTGGCCGGCGTGGCGATGCCGATATCCTTGGCCTTGTCGCAGACGAAGCCGTTGAGGAACTCGATCTCCGTCCGCCGCCCCTTCACCATGTCCTGGCCCATCGAGGGCCGGTGCGCGCCGCCGCCGGGCTTGCGGGCCTCGGCCAGGCGGTGCTCGTCGTAGGCGTGGCGGGCGGCGGCGTCGCCCTCCCCGGCGCGGGCGATCACCTCCGGATCGATGTGGTGGATTTCCTCCAGCGTGTAGCCCAGCGCCTGGCCGACCCGGATCGCTTCGCTGCCGAGCCGCGCGGTGAAGGCCCGCAGCGTGTCATCCAGCAGGATGTCGCGGCTGATCATCCCGGTGGAGGCCGACATGCCGTTGCCCATGACGTTGGTCACCAGCTTCGACCAGCGCTCGCCCCAGAGGTTGGACGTCACCGTGCAGCTGTCGGAGAGCGCACAGAGCCGCCCGACCTCGTTGGCGCGGTCGGTGATGCGGCCATGCACCTCCCCTACCCGGAACACGGTATGCGCGGCGCCGCCCTTGCCGGAGGCGCGGCGGACATGGCCCGGCTCGCAAAGCTCCACCGTGATGGACGACGCGATGGCGCCGAGCGTCCGGCCCCAGCCGACCACCTCGGCGATCGTCTCCTCGTTCATGCAGTTCTGCAGCGAAACGCAATAGCCGCCCGGCGCCAGGTACTGCTTCACCATCATGGTGGCCCAGGCGGTGTCGTAGGATTTGGTGCAGATGAAGGCGATGTCGAAGGGCTTCTCCTTCGACACGTGCTGCAACTCGGTCAGGTGGATGGCGCGGACCGGCACGGTGAATTCCGGCACGTCCTTGATGTGGGAGATGCGGAGGCCCTTGGCGCGCATCGCCTCGACATGTTCCGGCCACATGTCGACGAAGGTCACGTCCTCCCCCGCCTGGACCATATGCGCGCCGGCATAGCCGCCGACCGCGCCCGCGCCGATGATGGCGATGCGATTGCCCATGGACGTCCCCCTATTTGCGTTGCCGCCACTCTGCGCCGGGTCGGGCGCGCGGCAAAGTCCCCTTGCCTGGCGGGCCATGCAGAACATATAGTGAACTTATCGGAAGGCCGCCCCATGGAATTGCGCCGCAAACTCGAAATCCTGGCGGACGCCGCGAAGTACGATGCCTCCTGCGCTTCCTCCGGCACCGACAAGCGGGACAGCCGCAAGGGAGGGATCGGCAGCACCGAAGGCATGGGCATCTGCCACGCCTATGCGCCGGATGGCCGCTGCATCTCGCTGCTGAAGGTGCTGCTGACCAACGCCTGCGTCTTCGACTGCGCCTACTGCATCAACCGCGCCCGCTCCAACGTGCCGCGCGCCCGCTTCACCGTGCGCGAACTGGTCGACCTGACGCTGCATTTCTACCGGCGCAACTACATCGAGGGGCTGTTCCTCTCCTCCGGCATCATCCGCTCCCCCGACTACACGATGGAACAGATCGTCGAGGTCGCGCGGCAGCTGCGGGAGGTGCATGGCTTCCGCGGCTACATCCACCTGAAGACCATCCCCGATGCCGCACCGGAATTGCTGGCTGCGGCCGGCACCTATGCCGACCGCCTGTCGATCAACATCGAGCTGCCGATGCCGGAAAGCCTGAAGGCGCTGGCGCCGGAGAAGGACACGCTAGGCATCCGCCGCGCCATGGCCCGCATGCGGCTGCGGATCGATGAAGCCAAGGCGGCGAAGCGCACGGAGCGCCGCGCCACAGCACCCCGCTTCGCGCCCGCCGGGCAGAGCACGCAAATGATCGTCGGCGCCGATGCGGCCGACGACCGCGCGGTGCTCGGCACCACCACGAACCTCTACGCCAGCTACGGGCTGCGGCGGGTCTACTACTCGGCCTATTCGCCCATCCCCGATGCCTCCGCGCTGCTGCCGCCGCAGGCGCCGCCGCTGGTGCGCGAACATCGCCTCTACCAGGCCGATTGGCTGCTGCGCTTCTACGGCTTCGATCTGGACGAGATCATGAGCGGCGCCGAGGGCGGCATGCTCGACCTCGGCATCGACCCCAAGCTGGCCTGGGCGCTGAAGCACCGCGACCGCTTCCCGGTGGATGTTAACACCGCGCCGCGGGAGATGCTGCTGCGCGTCCCCGGGCTCGGCGCCAAGACGGTGGCGCGGCTGCTGGCGGCGCGGCGCCACCACGCCATCCGCTCGGACGACCTCGCACGCCTGCGGCTGCCGCTGGGAAAACTGCTGCCCTTCCTGGTCACCGCCCACCACCGGCCGCGCGGCGGGCTGCTGGACCGTGCCGACCTGCGCCAGGTGGTCGCGCCGCGCACCGGCTTCGCCGCGCAGGCCCGGCCGGTGCAGCTCGCTTTGCTATGAGCGACGGCTTCGGCATCCTGCTGCCTGGCCAGGCCGATTTCACCGCCTGGCGGCGCCAGGCACGCCGACTGCTGGCAGCCGAGGTGCCGCCGGAGCGGGTGGAATGGCGCGTCGCCGGCGACCAACCCGGCCTGTTCGGCGCCGCCCCGCCGCCGGCCGACGCTGCGCCGCCGACCGCCAGCGTGCCGCGCGCCTTCCTGGAACAGGCGGAGATCGGCATCCGCCACCGCGACCCCGAACGCTTCGCGCTGCTGTACCGCATCCTGTGGCGCATCACGCGCGGCGAGGCCGGGCTGATGCAGGTGGCGACCGATGCCGACATCGTCCGGCTGCAGGGCATGACCAAATCGGTGCGGCGGGATGCGCACAAGCTGCACGCCTTCCTGCGCTTCCGCTGCGTCGATACGGCGGAGGACCCGCACTACGTCGCCTGGTTCGAACCCGACCACCACATCCTGGAAGCCGAGGCCGGCTTCTTCATCCGCCGCTTCGCGGCGATGCGCTGGTCCATCCTGACGCCGGAGGCGAGCGCGCATTGGGATGGTGAGGCGCTACGCATGGGCCCCGGCGGGACGCGGGCGGACGCGCCGGCGGAGGATGCGCAGGAGGACCTCTGGCGCGCCTATTACCGCAGCATCTTCAACCCCGCGCGATTGAAGCCGGCCGCCATGCGCGCAGAGATGCCGCAGAAATACTGGAAGAACCTGCCGGAGGCGCGCGACATTCCGCGGCTGATGGCGGAAGCGCCGGGGCGTGTGGCGGAAATGGTGGCGCGCGGCGCGACGCCGGCGGCGGAACGGCGGCAGCGCCGCCTGGAACCGCCGGCCGCACCGGCGGTTGCCGCGGACATGTCCGCCGACATCCCCTCTCCCCTCGCCGCACTGCGCGCCGAGCTGGCCGCGCGCCACGACCTGCCGCCCTGGACACGCGATGCGACGCAGATGGTGTTCGGCGAAGGCCCGCCCGGCGTACCCTTGCTGTTCGTCGGCGAACAGCCGGGCGACGAGGAGGATCTCGCCGGCCGTCCCTTCGTCGGTCCCGCCGGGCGGCTGTTCGATCGTGCGGCGATCGAGGCAGGCATCGACCGGCAGCACGCCTACGTGACCAATGCGGTGAAGCATTTCAAATTCAAGCCGACCGGCCGTCGTCGCCTGCACCAGTCACCGGATGCCGGCGACATCGCCTACTACCGACCGTTCCTGCAGCGTGAGATCGACATCGTCGCCCCCATGCTGGTCGTCTCGCTCGGCGCGACGGCGTTGCGCGCGCTCACCGGCAAGCCGCTGGCGATCGGCAAACTGCGCGGCGAGGTCATGGAATTGCCGGATGGGATGCGCGTATTTCCTACGGTGCATCCTTCATACCTTCTGCGTTTGCCGGATGCGGAGAGCAGGGCGAATGAATACGCGCGCTTCGTCGCAGAATTGCGTGCAGCACAGCGGGAAGTGTCGTAACGCTCCTCCTTTGTGATGCTTGCAATCCGCGTCCGGTGCGTGGTTCGGTACCGTCGGCGGCACCCATACGGCGCCGCGCGAAGAAGAATTGGGAGTCGTCCATGACGAAAAAGTCATTGGTTCGTCGCAGGCCGGTATTGGCCACCGCGATCATCGCGGCGGGCCTGACACTCGGCGGCGTCGCCACGGCGCAGTTGAAGAGCTACGACAGCAGCAAGCCCAGCTTCTGGCAGAACCCGCCACCCGACTGGTTCCTCGGCGATGAGACCGAGGCGCAGAAAGGTCTCGCCCCGCCGGTCGGTCCCGCGACGCCGACGCCGCTGGCGGAGCTGAACGAGAACCTGAAGCGCATCAAGCTGCCGCCCGGCTTCAAGATCGAGGTCTATGCCTCCGGCATCCCGGAAGCGCGGCAGATGGCCTGGGGCGACAACGGCACGCTCTTCGTCGGCTCCTTCGGCGCGACCAACGTCTATGCGGTCACCGACCAGGGCGGCAAGAAGACGGTCAAGACCATCCTGAAGGGCCTCAACATGCCGACCGGCGTGTCCTTCCGGAACGGCGCGCTGTATGTCATCGCGATCGACAAGCTGCTGCGCTACGACGGCGCGGAATCGAAGCTCGACGAGATGCCGAAGCCCGTCGTCGTGTATGACGACATGCCGCCCTACGTGGCGCATGGCTGGAAGTACATCGTCACCGACAAGGAGGGCGCGATGTACCTGCCCTTCGGCCCGCCCTTCAACATCGGCATCCCGCCGACCAGCGTCTCGCAGATCCGCCGCGTGCACCCGAATGGCCAGGCGGAGATCATCGCGCTCGGCGTACGCAACAGCGTCGGCGGCGACATCGACCCGCGCACCGGCCAGTACTGGTTCACCGAGAACGCGCGCGACTGGATCAGCGACGACCTGCCGAGCGACAAGCTGAACCACGTCACGCGGCTGGGCCAGCATTTCGGCTATCCGTACTGCCACCAGGGCGACATGCCGGATCCGAAATTCGCCATGGGCCACAAGTGCGACGAGTTCACGCCGCCGGTTGTCAATCTCGGCGCGCATGTCGCGCCGCTGGGGATGAAGTTCTACACCGGCAGCCAATTTCCCGCCGAGTACCAGAACAACATCCTGATCGCCGAGCATGGCTCCTGGAACCGCCACACCTATCAGGGCGGCCGGATCAAGCGCGTGGTCGTCGATGCCGACGGCAAGAACGCCAGGCAGGAAATCTTCGCCGAGGGCTGGCTGACCGGCAAGCAGGAGTATTCGGGCCGCCCGAACGACATCCTGGTCGCCAAGGACGGCTCCATCCTGGTCGCCGACGACTGGGCTGGCGCGATCTATCGCATCAGCTACGCCCGCTGATAGGAAGACGGCCGCCCGTCCTGTGCGGGCGGCCAATTTCACGCCTCATGGACTCCTGCATGCGCCCCCACCTGGCCGCGCTCGCGGCCGTTGCGTGCCTCCTCGCCACGCCACTCGCCGCCGCGGATGTCGAAGCCGGCCGCCAGCGCGCCGAACCCTGCATCGTCTGCCATGGCACGCAGGGCATCACCGCAGATCCCTCCATCCCCTCGCTCGCCGGCCAGCGCGAACGCTACCTGCAATGGCAGCTGGTGTTCTTCCGCAACGGGCGCCGCGCCAATCCGATCATGGGGCCGCTGGCGGCCGACCTGTCGGATGAGGAATTGCGCAACCTCGGCGCCTATTTCGCCTCCCTCCCCCGGGCCAACCCGCCTTCCGGCACGCCCGACCCGGCGCTGCACGAACAGGGCAGGCAGGCCGCGGCACGGCACCGCTGCGCCGCCTGCCACCAGGATAACTACGGCGGCAGCCAGGCGGCGCCCGCCGTCGCGCACCAGACCCGCGCCTACACCGCCAAGGCGCTGCGCGACTACCGCAGCAATGCCCGCCCCAGCGTCGGCGTCGCCGCGATGAACGAGGCGGCAGGCGGCCTGACCGACGACGACATCACCGCGCTCGCGGTCTATCTGGAGCAGCCCGAATGATCCGTGCGGCAATCCTCGGCGCCACGCTGCTGCTGGCCGGCACGGCGGCGGCGGAAGCCCCTGCGCTGGACAATCCGGCGGCCTTCGAGCGCGGCTTCGCCGTCTCGCTCTATCAGTTCGATGCCTGCGGCGATGCGCTGGCGGGGCGCATGTTCCGCCGCGCGCTGGCGGAACGCTTCGCCCAATGCCCGTTCTCGCCGGCCGCGCGCAGCCACTACCAGCAGACGACCCGGGCCGAGTTCCAGCGGGTGCGCGAGCGCATGCAGCGGCTCATCGAGGACAATGGCGGACTGCCGCGCGAACTGGTGGGAATGAACACCACCTGCCACGCGCAGCAGGCCAGCGACGGCTACCGCGAATTCCGCGCCCTGCTGGAACGCTACCAGGCGGGCGGCGCGACGGCTGAGGCGGTGATCCCGGCGGCCTGCGATGCAGCGGAGGTCACGCCCTGATGGATCGAGGCTGGGGGAGAAACCATTCTCCCCCGTTTGACCCAGTGCGTCCAACCCCGCATCTATTTTCCTGAGCCGATACTCGCAGCGCGGCGAGTGCCAAGCCCACAAAAAGGTAGGGTAGGGTCTGGGGAGGGAACACGTTTCCCTCCCCAGATCCTACGCCTGCTTCCGCTCGATCAGACCACGCCGAATCCGCCGCCCACGCCGGATCCGGTCCTCGATGAAATCCGCCTGCCCGTAGCGCACCGCCCGCGCCAGCGCATGGCTGTCCTCGGTGAAGCGCGCCAGCATCTCCAGCAGCGCGTCACGGTTGTTGAGGAAGATGTCGCGCCACATGTCGACGTCGCTGGAGGCGATGCGGGTGAAGTCGCGGAAGCCCGATGCCGCGAAGCGCAGCACCGCCTCGCGCGTCTCCTCCGCCAGGTCGTCGGCCGTGCCGCAGATGGTGAAGGCGATCAGATGCGGCAGATGCGACACGATCGCCACCACCTTGTCGTGCGTCTCCGCATCCATCCGCTCGACCATCGAGCCCAGGCGGCGCCAGAACTCGGCGATGCGCTCCACCGACGCGGCATCGCCGCCCGGCACCGGGGTGACGATGACGTAGCGGTGCTCGAACAACTCGGCGAAGCCGGCCTCCGGGCCGCTGTGCTCGGTGCCCGCCATCGGGTGCGCCGGCACCAGGTGCACCCCCGCCGGCAGCAGCGGCTTCAGGTCGCGGATCACGCTGCCCTTGGTCGAACCTGCGTCGCTCAGGATGCAGCCCGGCGCCAGGTGCGGCGCGATCTGCCGCATCACCCCGGCATAGGCGCCGACGGGGACGCAGAGGATGACGCAATCGGCGCCCTCGACCGCGCGGCCCGCATCTGCTTCCACCACGTCGGCGAAGCCCAGCTCCCGCACCCGTGCCAGCGTCTCCGGCCGCCGGGTATGGGCGACGATGGTGCGGGCGATCCCGCCCTTCGCCTTCGCCGCCCGCGCGATGGAGCTGCCGATCAGCCCGACGCCGATCAGGCAGAGCCGCTCGAACAGGAATTCAGCCATCCGTGCCGCGCGTGAAGGCGCCCAGCGCCTCCAGCACCATCCCGCATTCCTCGGGGTTGCCGATGGTGATGCGCAGGCAGTGCGGCAGCGAATAGCTGCCCATGGCGCGCACGATCAGCCCGCGCGCCTTCAGCGCCGCATCCGCCGCCTTGGCCTTCTCGGGCGTGCCGAAATCGGCCAGGACGAAATTGCCCTCACTCGGGTGCACGGTGATGCCGTAGCTGCGCAGACCTTCGGTCACCCTGGCGCGCCAGGCTTCATTGTGCTCGACGGAGCACTCGACCCAACCCGGCTCGGCAAGGGCGGCGATCCCGGCGACCATCGCGGGCGCATTCACGTTGAACGGCCCGCGCACGCGGTTCAGGATGTCGATGATGTGCGGCGGCGCGTAGCACCAGCCGAGCCGAACGCCGCCCAGCCCGAAGACCTTGCTGAAGGTCCGCGTCATCACCGTATTGGTCCCGGCCTCGACCAGCGCGGTGCCGGGGTCGTAATCCGGCCTTGTGACATATTCGGCGTAGGCCGAATCCAGCACCAGCAGCACGTCCTCCCGCAGCCCGGCCCGCAGCCGCGCGACCTCGTCGGCCGGCAGCATGGACCCCGTGGGGTTGTTCGGGTTGGCGAGGAACATCAGCCGGGTGCGCGGGCCGACCGCGGCCAGCATGGCGTCGACATCGGCGGTCAGGTTCTTCTCGGGGACCTTGATCACCTGGCAGCCCGCGTAGCGCCCGGCGATGTCGTACATGACGAAGCCATGCGCGCTCATGATCAGCTCGGTGCCCTCCCCGCCATAGCAGAGGATCAGCGCGCCGATCAGCTCGTCCGAGCCGTTGCCGCAGACGATCTTCGCCGGGTCCAGCCCGAAGCGGGCACCGATCGCCTCGCGCAACGCCTTGGCACCACCATCGGGGTAGCGGTGCAGCTCCGACGCCAGCGCGGCATAGGCCGCCTGCACGCTGGGCGGCACGCCGAAGGCGCCCTCGTTGGAGGACAGCTTGACGATGCGGTTGACGCCGGGAATCTTCGACTCGCCACCGACATAGGGCTCGATCGAGAGGATCGAGGGGCGCGGCATCAGGGCAGGCATCAGCCTTGGTCTCCTCTCTCAGGCGCCGCATAGAAGCCCAGCGGCAGGGCACGGTCGAAGGGCAGCGCAGCGAGGCGCGCATCGCCTGCGGCCACCACGCCATCCACGTCCGCCAGGGCGCGCACCACCGCGCCGTCGCGCCGGGTCAGCAGGCTGCGCGGCGTCAGCCCGGCCGCGGCCAGCGCGCCGAGCAATTGGGTCCGGCCACGGTCCTCGGCGAGTTCCAGCCGAAGCAGCGACCGGTCGGCACCGCTCGGGTCCGGCGCACCGGGGGTGACCGCCAGCGCCTCCGGCAGGTTGTCGGCATTGGCCGCCCAGAAGGGCAGCCGCGCCACCACCTGCAAACGCGGCGCATCGAGGCCCATCCACCAGGCCTGGTCGAGCGGCTCGCCATCCTCCGGCAATGGCAGCACCGCCACCTGCGCTTCCCCGGCCGCCACCGCGGCCAGGGCGCGGGCCGCGGTCGGCATGCTGCGGAGCGGGGTCAGCGTGCCGAAATGCTCGCGCGCCAGCCGCAGCTGCTCGGCGTCCCGCGCATAGACGGCGACGGTGAAGCCGCCCTGCATCGCGCTGCTGGCGGCGAAGATCTCCCGCCAAAGCCGCACCATGGCATTGGCCGGCAGGGCGCCGGCATGACGGCGGAGCAGCCGGCGCAGGATCATCGCCTCCCGCCCCGGGCGCAACGGGCTGGCGCCGCCCTTCACCCGGCTGGCGGCGAGCGTGGCCACCACATCGGCCCGGCGCATCACCAGGTCGTGCAACTGGTCATCGAGGTGGTCGATCTCACTCCGCAACGCAGCGAGGGCGTCTTCAGGCGGGGCGGAGGGGGGCGCGGTGTCGGCGGCTGAGGTCATTGTCCGAAGTATCTTGCTGGACTGCTTTAGCCCGTGACTGGCCCGGCTGGAAACACCCCGGGCATGAATCGTTGGCGCAATCCTCGCGAAGCCGTACCACCTGTGTCCCGCGGGTGTGGCGCGCCACCGCACGGTTCCGGTAGGCGGCGATCTGCTCTATGCATACAGCCCGAGGATCTCGCCCGTCATGTCAGCCCCCGTCGCCCCCTTCCCACAGGTGGACCACCAGCGTGCCGTCTTCGCCGACGGCCTGGCGCTCGACTGCGGGATGGCGATCGCGCCGCTGGCCGTGGCCTACCGGACCTATGGCACGCTGAACGCGGCGCGGAGCAACGCCATCCTGGTCTGCCATGCCCTCACCGGCGACCAGTACGTGGCGGAAACCCAGCCGCTGACCGGCAAGCCCGGCTGGTGGGAGACCATCATCGGCCCCGGCAAGCCGCTCGATACCGACCGCTATTTCCTGATCTGCACCAATGTGCTCGGCGGCTGCATGGGCAGCACCGGCCCGCGGGAGGAAATGACCGATGCCGCGGGGCGCGGCCTAGGCCGCCCCTGGGGGACGGATTTCCCCAACATCACCATCCGCGACATGGTCCGCGCCCAGAAGCGGCTGATCGACCACCTGGGCATCACCCGGCTGCTCGGCGTGGTCGGCGGCTCGATGGGCGGGATGCAGGTGCTGGAATGGGCGGCGACCTTCCCGGACGCCGTCTATGCCGCGGCGCCGATCGCCACCGCCGCCTACCATTCCGCGCAGAACATCGCCTTCGACGAGGTCGGCCGCGCCGCCATCCAGTCCGACCCCGACTGGAAGGGCGGCCGGTATTGGGAGGATGGGCGGATCCCGGCGCAGGGCCTCTCGGTCGCCCGCATGGTGGCCCACATCACGTACCTGTCCGAACAGGCGCTGACGCGGAAATTCGGCCGCCGGCTGCGCGGCGCCTCGGCCCTGACCTTCCTGGAGGACGTGTTCGAGGTGGAGAGCTACCTGCGCCACCAGGGCAGCACCTTCGTCCGGCGGTTCGACGCGAATTCCTACCTGACCATCACCCGCGCCATGGATTATTTCGACCTGGCGGCCGAGCACGGCGGCGACCTCGCGGCAGCCTTCCGCGGCACGCGGACCCGGTTCTTCGTCGCCTCCTTCTCCTCCGACTGGCTGTTCCCGACCGCCGAGAGCCGCACCATCGTCCGCGCGCTGAACGCCGCGGCCGTCAACGTCTCCTTCGTCGAGATCGCCTCCGACAAGGGGCACGACGCCTTCCTGCTGGAGGAACCCGATTTCCACCGCGCGCTGGGCGGCTTCCTCGCCGGCTGCGCCGACCGCCTGGGGGTGTGAGCATGAACGACCCGGATCAGGTCGAGGCCGCTTTCGCCCTGGCGCGGGAAGGCGAGACCGAGGCGCTGCGCGGCCTGCTGGCCGAGGGCCTACCGGCGAACCAGCAGAATGGCCGCGGCGACAGCCTGCTGATGGTCGCCGCCTATGCCGGGCGCCAGGCCACGGCAAAGCTGCTGCTCGACCAGGGGGCCGATCCCGGCCTGGCGAATGCAAAGGGGCAGCTGCCGATCGTCGGTGCCGCCTACCAGGGCGATGCCCGCATGGTGGCGCTGCTGCTGGATGGCGGCGCGGCGCTGGACGGCGCCGGGCCGGACGGCAAGACTGCGCTGATGACCGCCGCGCTGTTCGACCGCGCCCCGGTGGTGGAATTGCTGCTGGCGCGCGGCGCCGACCGCACCCTGGTGGATGCCAAGGGCCAGACCGCACTCGACCTTTCAAAGGCGATGGGGGCGCGGGTGACGCCCGGCCTGCTGGGCGGCGGCGCGGCCTGATGCCCGACACCCATGTCCCGGTCCGCTACGTCGCCAAGAACATGCGGCTCGACCTGCGGCTGATCGCGGAGATGATCCCGCGTGGCGCGACGGTGCTGGATATCGGCTGCGGCGACGGCGCGCTGCTGGCGCATCTGACCGCCGAGAAGGGCGCCGACGCACGCGGCATCGAGATCGACATGGCGCAGGCGACGCATGCGGTGGCGGCCGGGCTGGCGGTGATCCAGGGCGATGCCGACCACGATTTGGCCTTCTATCCCGATGGCGCCTTCGACTACGTGGTGCTGTCCCGCACGTTGCAGGCGGTGGAGCGGCCGCGCGAGGTGCTGCGGCAGATGCTGCGCATCGGCCGGCACGCCATCGTCTCCTTCCCCAATTTCGGCCATTGGCTGCTGCGCTGGCAGTTGGTGAGCGAGGGGCGGATGCCGGTGACCGAGACCTGGCACCGGGAATGGTACGAGACGCCGAACATCCACCCCTGCACCATCCGCGACTTCTTCCGGCTCTGTGCGCTGGAAGGCTATGTGGTGGAGCAGTGGCTGGCGGTGGATGACCGCGGGCTGAAGACGCCCTGGAAACGCTCGCCCTGGCTGGCCAACCTGTTCGGCGAACAGGCGCTGTTCCTGCTGCGGCGGGGCTGAAGCAACGCGCCGCAGGGCGGAACCGCCTGCAAGCGTGAAGTGGCTTGGCGAGCAGGCTGCTGGAGCGACGCGCCGAACGAGCGCTTCGGTACGCCGCCCGAGCGTCGCGCCGGGGTCAGTGCAGCCGGGCACCCTTCGGCCGGCGGGCGGCCCGCGGCGCGGCATCGGCCGGCGGGCGGGGCTTCGGCACGTCCGGCATCAGGGAGGCGGCGAGCGCGGCATGCCGCGCCGCGTCGGTCGCGCCCATCCGCAGGCACTCCGCCTCGACATAGGACAGCATCAGCCGCAGGGCCGACTGGTCCGTGGTTTCGGTCTCGGTCTCGGGGGGCTGCGACGCAGCGCGCATAGAGCGGCTCCGGTGAATGTGATCCTTGTAAGCACACATACTAGTGACGCGGTAACACGGCAAGACCGAACTCGTTGCAAGCGGCATGCGCCCGGCGCTGATGCCATCAGTTTCCAGCAGCTTCGCCAAAGACTCATTAACAAATCAGCGATTTTCTACTGGAATGCTTCGGCATCGCCGCGTAACCGCCTCGACCCTTGCGCTCGCGGGATCACACGCACCGGTCACGGTTACTTTGTTTCGCGCGCCCCGCAGCGCCACGACCGGGTCAGAACCGCTCCACCCAGGGCCGCACCTCGATCTCCCAGCTCCAGGCGCTGCGTGGCTGGCGGATCAGGTGCAGGTAGGTCTCGGCGATCGCATCCGGGTCGAGCATGGTGTCCTGACCTTGCATCGGCTCCGGCCGCCGGGCGCTGCGGATGCCGCCATCGATGACGATATGCGCCACGTGCACGCCCTTGGGGTGCAGCTCCCGCGCCGCCGACTGCGCCAGGCCGCGCAGCGCGAACTTGCCCATCGCGAAGGGCGCGCTTTCCGGGTAGCCCTTCACCCCGGCGCTGGCGCCGGTCAGCAGGATGGTCCCCCGCCCGGCCGGCACCATGCGCCGCGCCGCCTCCCGCACCGCCAGGAACGCCCCGAAGGCGCAGACCTGCAGGCTTCGCTGCACCTCGGCCGGGTCGAGATCGGCGACCGGGCCGCGGGTGCGGTAGCTGGGGTTGTAGACCACCACCTCGGCCTCCCCCACCGCCCCGAACAGCGCCGCGACCTGGGCCGTATCGGCGGCATCGCAGGCATGGGTCGTCGCACCGGTCGCCGCGGCCAGCGCCGCCAGCTTGCCGGTGTTGCGGGCGGCGAGCGCGACGGCATAGCCCTCCCGCGCCAGCAGCCGCGCGAGCGAGGCCGAAAGGCCATCCCCCGCGCCGATGATCAGGGCCTGCGGCATGCGTCACCTCCGTGTGTCCGCGCCGAGGCTACCACAGGAGGCCGGCCTGCCGATGCCGCGCCGGTGCGCTATGCTTCCGGCGCAACCGATGGAGCCCCGCATGCCCACCCAGGTCGACCCGGACAACCTCCGCGTCACGGACGATGTCTACGCCGCGGGCCGCGCGGCCTTCGCGGACGGCGCCTCGGTGCTGGAGAATCCGTTACCCGGCAGCGGGCATTATGGCCGCGCCTGGTTCGCCGGCTGGCTGGACGCGCTGGCCGACCGGCTCGACCAGGGCGACCGCGCGCCGCGCGCCTATCCGCTGCTGCTGGCGAACGACCGCGCCGAGTTCTTCTGACGTCGCGGGGTGCCGCGCGGCGCCGCGCGCTACGCCGCCGGCTCCCGATCCAGCGGGAATTCCAGCTCGGCCCGCACGCCCGCCGCCGCATAGTGCAGCGTGCAGCTGCCGTGCAGGTCGTGCTGCACCGTCCGTTCGATCAGCTCGCTGCCGAAGCCGCGGCGCTTCGGCGCCGTCACCGGCGGCCCATCGCGTTCCGTCCAGGTCAGCCGCAGCCGCGGCGCCGCGCCACCCGGGTCCGACCAGGCGACGACGACCAGGCCGCCGGCGACCGACAGCGCGCCGTATTTCGAGGCGTTGGTGGCCAGCTCGTGCAGCGCCATGCCGAGCGAGAGCGCGATGCGCGGCGACAGCGCGACCGGCCCGCCTTCCATCCGGATGCGCTCCAGACCCTCGGCGTAGGGCTCGATCTCCTTCTGCACCAGGTCGCGCAGCGCCACGCGGGTCCAGCCGGTGGCCGAGACCAGCTCATGCGCCCGGGCCAGCGCCTGCATCCGGCCGCGGAAGGTCTTGCCGAATTCCTCCAGCGACGTGCTGGTGTGCAGGGTGCGCTGGAAGACCGCCAGCACCACCTGCAGCATGTTGCGCACGCGGTGGTTCAGCTCGGCCACCATGGTGGAGAGGATCTCCGCCTCGACCACGCCGCTGACATCGATGAAGGTCAGCACCACGCCGTCCAGCGCGCCTTCGGCGGTGCGGTAGGGCAGCACCCGCATCAGGTAATGCGGCCCGTTCTCCCGCATTGCCACGCGGCGCTCGATCGGCGTCTGCTCCGCCAGCACCCGGGCGACATCCGCCGGCAGGTCGACCTGGTCGAGGCGGTGGCTGAAATCGGTCAGCGGCCGGCCGCGATCCGTCGGCAGCAGGTTGACGATGGCGCTGACCGCCGGGGTGAAGTTGCGGATGACCATGTTCCTGTCGAGGAACAGGGTGGCGATCCGCGTGCTTTCGAACAGGTTGCGCAGATCGGCATTGGCGCGGTCCAGCTCGTCCAGCTTGGCCGCCAGCTCGATGTTGACGGTGCGCAGCTCCTCATTGACGGATTGCTGCTCCTCCTTGGCGGTCTCCAGCTCCTCGTTGGTGGATTGCAGCTCCTCGTTGACCGAGACCATTTCCTCATTGGCGGATTTCAGCTCCTCCGAGGTGGTCTCGTACTCCTCGATGGTCGTCTGCAGCCGCTCGCGCAGCTCGCGCAATTCCTGCTCGAGCTGGGCGGTGGACTGGTCGTCGCCGGGTTCCGCCGCCCCGATCAGGTCGACCGGCGTCACCGGCGGGCCGAGATCGCTGAAGACGATCAGGTACAGCGGGTCGGTCCGATCGCGCCCCGGCATCGGCGCGAGGGTGACGGAGACCGCCTGGATCCGGTCGTCGACCTCCACCTCGATGCGCGGGCAGACCACCCGGCGGTTGGTCGTGGTCACCTGGCGCAGGGCGGTGCGCAGCGCGGTCCGCAGCCCGCGCCGGGCCAGCGCCAGCAGCTGCCGGCTCGGCGCGCCGGGCACCGGCTCCAGGTATTTGCCCAGCCGGGTGGATTGGTGCAGCACGTCGCCGTCGCGGTTCACCACGACATGCGGCGGGGCGAACTGGTCGAGCACGAGGGCGCCGGCCGCGCTCCGCACGTCGGCCGTGGCGCTGCTGGTCGGCGGCCGCGCCGGCATCGGCGGCTGCCAGGCGCGGCCAGCGCCGGGCCGCATCAGGCTGGCGATGTCGGCGATCGGCGCGTGGTCCCGCCGGCGGAAGATCCGCAGCCCCTTGTCCACCGGGGCGAAGAGGTCGCCATGCCGGGCGATGGTCTCCGACAGGCCGAGGAACAGGCAGCCGCCCGGCTTCAGGGCGTAGTGGAAGACCGGGATCACCCGCTCCTGCAGGGCGCCGC
>JBMOJU010000479.1:0-3443 GCA_049315625.1 Paracraurococcus sp. | reverse complement strand
CTAGCGTTCCCGGTGCTGCCGCGTCCGCATCAGGGCGATGCAGGCGCCGGCGCTGGCGACCAGCAGGGTGGAGGCGGCCGCCCAGGCCAGGGTGAACAGCGCGACGCGGCGCAGGACGTCGGCCGGGACGAGATCGAGCCAAAGCAGGCTCGTCGCCACGACCAGACCCAGGACGCAATGCTGTACCGCCTGCTGCCGCATGATTCCTTGCTCCTCCCGACCGGCGCCGACGCGGGCCTGAACGCAACATCCTGACATAAATCGTATACCGCACATCGATGTGATGCAAGCCCCCGGCGTCACCGCGCCTCGGTGTCCCGTCCGGCGCCGGGGGTGGTGCCGAAGGCGGCCCGGAAGGCCGCGCCGAAGGCCGGGGCGCTGGCATAGCCGACCGCCGCCGCCGCGCGCGCCGGCGGCACGCCCTGGGACAGCAGCACTGCCGCTTCTGCCAGCCGCAGCATCTGCCGCCAGCGGCCGAAGCTCATGCCCGTCTCCTGCCGGAACAGCCGGGTCAGGGTGCGGGCGCTGGCGCCGCATTCGGCGGCCCAGCCCTCCAGGTCCATGGCCCGCGCCGGGTCGGCCCGCAGCGCCGCCGCCAGGCGTTGCAGCCGCGCATCCCGCACCGCCGGCACGCCGAGCGGCAGGCTCGGCGCGCGGGCGATCTCGTCCAGGATCAGCGCCGCCAGGTGTCCGCCGCGGCCGGCCTCGTCCCATTCCAGCGGCTCGGAGCAGGCCGCCAGGATCAGCTCGCGCAGCAGCGGGGAGACGGCGAGCACCGCAACCCCGGCCGGCCCCGCCCCCAGGCGCACCGACCGGGCGGCGTCGGCGCGCAGGAACAGCGCCCGCATCGCGGTCGGCCCCTCCGTCGCCGTCACATGCGCAACGCCCGCCGGCAGCCAGAGGGCGCGGCCCGGCGGCACGACGAAGCCGGCGACATCGGTGGCGATGCGCATGATGCCGCGCGTCGCGTAGAGCAGCTGCACCCGTTCATGCGCGTGGCGCGGCACACTCTCTCCATCCGCATAGTCGCGGGTGAAGCCGACCAGCGGCCGGTCCACCGTGTCCTGCGGCAGGCGGCGGGTCGGCGCGGGCGGGAAATGGCCGATTGGCGACATGGATTGGCCGGACGTCGTTTGCCGGCCAGCTTAGGATCAGGCCAAGGCTCGAGGAAAGACCAGGACCCGTGACGCACGACCCCGGCAGGCGGCAGATCATCTTCATCAATGCCGCGCATACCCTGAACCATTACGGCCTGCTGATCCTCGCCACCGCCGTGCTCGGCATCGTGCAGCAGGCGCCGGAGGCCTTCGGCCGCGACTACGGGCCGATCCTGGCGCTGGGGACGGCGATGTTTGTGCTCTACGGGCTCGGCGCCCTGCCGATGGGCTGGCTGGCCGAACGCGTCGGGCGGAAGGCGCTGATGTCTGCCTTCTTCCTCGGCGTCGGGGTCTCGATGCTGGTGGCCGGCTTCGCCACGTCGCCGATTCCGCTGGGTGTGGCGCTGGCGTTCATGGGGGCGTTTTCCGCCATCTACCACCCGATCGGCACGGCGATGCTGGTGGAAGCCGCCGGCACCCGGGTCGGCCGCGCGGTCGGCATCAACGGCGTCTTCGGCAATCTGGGCGTGGCGTTGGCCCCGGTGGTCACCGCGCTGCTGGCGGCCCGGCTGGGCTGGCACTTCGCCTTCGTGGTGCCGGGCGTCATCGCTTTGGTGCTCGGCCTGCTCTACCTGCGGGAACCGGCCTTCGACACCGCCAAGGCGGCCGGCCCGCAGAAGCCCTTCCCGGTCATCCCGCCCGCCATCGTCCGCCGCGCCGTCGCCGTGCTGCTGACCATCGCCGCGGTGTCCGGCCTGATCTTCAACGCCTTCACCCTGCTGCTGCCGAAGCTGATGGAGGAACGCCTGGCGACGTCGCCGGACCTGCTGCCGGTGGTCGGGCTGCTGGCCTTCCTGGCGACGCTCTGCGGCGGGCTGACCCAGTTCACCGTGGGCAGCATGATCGACCAGCGGACCCTGAAGTCGATCTTCCTGCCGCTCGCCCTGGTGCTGGTGCCGGCGATGGCGCTGCTGGCCTATGCCGATGGCTGGGTGGTGCTGCCGCTCTCGGCGCTGATCGCCGCTTCGGTCTTCGGCCAGGTGACGGTGAACGAGACGATGACCGCGCGCTACGTGGCCCCGGCGCTGCGCACCAAGCTGTATTCGATCCGCTTCACCATCGGCTTCCTCGGCGCCGCCACGGCGTCGCCGCTGATCGGCTTCCTGCATGAGGCGACGGGCAGCCTGGCCGCGCCGCTGCTGGTGCTGGCCGGGTTCGGGGTGCTGACCTTCTGCTGCGCCCTGGTGTTTCCGAACCGGCAGGAGGAGTTGCAGCCGGAGTTGTGGGCGCGGGCGCCGGAGGCTGCCGGAGGGCTGCCGGCGGCGGCGGAGTAGGCAGGCAGGCACCCCCATCCCGGCCCGCCCCCGCGGAGCCGGGGCGGGCTGTGCGATTGCCCCTCCCCCGCGTTGCGCGGGGTCGGCGGGTGCGGCTGATTGCGCGCGGTCGGCCCGGCCCCGCTCCCGCACCTCGGCGCCGGCGGCATGGGTGATCGCGACACCGCGGCGATGGCCGATTGTGGCGAATCCATTGACCCCGGCGGCCGGGCGCGGTTTGCATGATCCATGACCCTTCTTTCCGGCCACGCCCGGACCGCCGGCATCCTCGGCTGGCCCGTCGGCCATTCCCGCTCCCCGCGGCTGCACGGGCTCTGGCTGCGGCGCCATGGCATCGACGGCGCCTACCTGCCCCTGCCGGTGCGGCCGGAGGCCTTTGCCACCGCGGTCCGGGCGCTCGCCGATCTCGGCTTCCGCGGCGCCAACGTGACCATCCCGCACAAGGAAGCGGCCTTCGCCGTGTGCGACCGCGTCGACGCCACCGCGCACCGGGCCGGGGCGGTGAACACGCTGGTCTTCCGCGACGGCGCCATCGAGGGATCGAACACCGATGGCTGGGGCTTCCTGGCGAACTGCGCGGAGGCCGCGCCGGGCTGGACCCCGGATGCCGGGCCGGTGGTGATCCTCGGCGCCGGCGGTTCGGCGCGGGCCATCGCCGCGGCCTTGCTGGATGCCGGCTGCCCGGGCGTGACGCTGGTCAACCGCACACCGGCCCGGGCCGAGGCGCTGGCGCAGGCGCTGGGTGGGCCGATCTCGGTCGCGGATGCCGCGCCGCTGGCCGGGGCGGCGATGCTGGTGAACACCACCTCGCTGGGGATGCCGGGGCAGCCCGCCATGGCGGTGGACCTGGCGCCGCTGCCGGCCAGCGCCGTGGTCGCCGACATCGTCTATGTCCCGCGCGAGACGCCGCTGCTGGCCGCGGCCCGGGCGCGTGGCCTGGCGGCAGTGGAAGGGTTGGGGATGCTGCTGCACCAGGCGCGGCCGGGTTTTTCCGCGTGGTTCGGGGTAACAC
>JBMOJU010000478.1:0-3443 GCA_049315625.1 Paracraurococcus sp. | reverse complement strand
GCTGATGGAGGAGCGGGTGACGCCGGCCCTGGCCGGCGCCGCCGACCAGGTGTCCGACTACGCCCACCGTGCCCGCGAGACCATCGAGGACCAGGCCGACGCGATCTCCGACACGGTGCGGGAACGCCCGCTGACCACGGTCGCGATCGCCGCGGCGGCCGGCTACCTGATCGGCCGGCTGATGGGCGGCAACACCTACGTCTACCCGCGCGACCGCCACTGAGCCTGGGGACGTAGCGCATGCGCATGATCCAACTTCTCCGCCTGGCCGCCCAGGCGGAGGCGCTGCGCTGGAAGCGGACGGGCCGGGGCTACGCCATCCAGGCGGGCCTCGGCGCGGCCGCGGCCATCTGCTTCCTGCTGCTGCTGGTGATGCTGCATGTGGCGGCGCTGATCTGGCTGGCGCGCGGGCGCGACCCGGTCTTTGCCGCGCTGATCGTGGCGGGGGTGGATTTCGTGCTGGTGGCCCTGCTCGGCTGGCTGGCGGCGCGGCATGCCGATGACCCGATCGCTGCCGAGGCGACGCGGGTGCGCGACGACGCGCTGCGCCAGGTGGGCGACAGCACGGCGCGGGCGGCGATGGTGCTGCCGCTGCTGCGCAGCCAATCGGCCAAGAAGGGGCTGATCGGCGCGCTGCTGACCGCGGCGGTGGTCGGGGTGATTTCCCGGCGGTGAAGCGGCGCCTGGGGGCGTTGCCGCCCCCGGGCAATCCGTTCTACGCGATGCCCCAGGAAACCGACCCGAGGAGCGCCGCGTGAGCGAGACCACCGAACCGACCGTGCTGGCCCGCCGCGAAGGCGCGGCCGGCACGCTGCTGATGAACCGGCCGAAGACGCTCAACGCCCTCGACCTCGCCATGATCCGAGGCTTCCAGGCGGCGATCGATGCCTGGAAGGACGATGCTGCGGTGCGGCTGGTGGTGCTGGAAGGCGCCGGCGGCAAGGCGTTCTGCGCCGGCGGCGACGTGCGCCGCATCCGGCAGCTGGCCATCGACGGCGACGCCGCCGCGATCGAGGCCTTCTTCGCCGAGGAATATGCGGTCAACCGCGGCATCGCCACCTTCGGCAAGCCCTGGGTGTCCTTGATCGACGGCGTCTGCATGGGCGGCGGGATCGGGCTTTCGGTGCATGGCGCGCCGATCGTGGTGACCGAGAGCGCGATGCTGGCGATGCCGGAGACGGCGATCGCGCTGTTCCCGGATGTCGGCACCTCCTACGTCCTGCCGCGGCTGCCGGGGGCGCTCGGCACCTGGCTGGCGCTGACCGGCACGCGGCTGCGCGGCGGCGATTCGGTGCATGCCGGCCTCGCCACACATTACGTGCCGAAGGCGAAGCTGCCGGCATTGCGGGAGGCGCTGCTGGGCGGCGACGTCGCCGTGCTGGAGGGCTTCGCCGAGCCGGCGCCCGAGGCCGCCTTCGCGCCGCACCGCGCCGCCATCGACCGCTGCTTCGGCCTGGACACCATGCCGGCGATCCTGGCCGCGCTGGCGGCCGAGCGGACCGACTGGGCCGCTGAGCAGGTCGCCATCCTGCGGCGGATGTCGCCGACCTCGCTCTGCGTGTCGTTGGAGCTGATCCGCCGCGGGGCCGGGGCGACGCTGGACGCCTGCCTGGAGATGGAGCTGGCGCTCGGCCGCAGCGTGGTGAACGGGCATCCGGATTTCCGGGAGGGCGTGCGCAGCGTGCTGGTGGACAAGGATGGGACGCCGGTGTGGACGCCGGCGGCGATCGAGGATGTGGACCCGGCGGCGATCCGGGCGCTCTTCGCCGGATGATTCCTGAGGCGGCCGGTCCTGCCGGCCGGTGTCCCCGGCTCGCGCCGGATGAGGACGGCGAGGCACCGCCGCCCCCTGACGCGTCCTACTGGATCGAGGCGATCACCCGCTCGGCCGATTGGGTGGCGCGTTCGGCCGCCGCGGCGCGGCCGCGCTTCAGCGTATCCCGCGCCTCGGCCAGCGGCGCCATGGCGTCCTGCGGAACGGCCTCCCTTGCGGCCCTGGCGTTCAGCCGTTCGGTCTGCGCCCGTGCCGGCTCGACATCGGCCAGCTTGATTCGCTTCGCCGCCAGGTCGGCTTCGGCGCGCCGCGGCAGCGCATCGACATCGGCAAGTGTGGCCCGCTTCGCCGGCGCCGCTGCTGGCGGTGGCGCAAGGGCGGCAGCCGGCGCGGGGGCGCCCGTCGCCGCGGCCGGCGGGGCGGTCATGAAGGGTTTGATTCCTGGTTTCGCGGCCGCCGGGCGCTGCGGGCCGGGGTCGGTCCGCTTCATGCCGGGGATGTCGCTGTCATCGGCCAGGGCAGGGCCGGCGGCCAGGCAAAGCGCCAGGGCGGTGCTCAGGCGAGCATGACGCATGGGTTTCGTCCGCCTCGTTGACGTGGCGGGCAGGGCCGGCACGACGCCAACGTGGCAGGCGCGCATTCAGCGTGGAGACGAGCCTGCGGCCGGGTGAAGCCCGGGACAGATTGCCACGCGCCGTCGCGATCAGCGCCCGATCAGCACCAGCACAACGCCCACCACCACGACGCAGACACCGATGATCTCGGCCGCGGAAGGCCGCTCCTTCAAGTAGAAGCGGCTGAACAGCAGCGTGAAGATGATCTCCACCTGTCCCACCGCCCGCACCAGCGCCACCGGCGCAAGCGCGAAGGCGGTGAACCAGCAGGCCGAACCGCAGGCCGAGAGCGCGCCAACCTGCGCGCTGGTGCGCCAGGTGGTGAACACGGCGCGGGCCTGGTCCGGCTCCCGCGCCAGCAGCCAGCCGCCCTGCATGCCGGTCTGCAGGATGTTCGCCACCACCAGCGTGACCAGCGCGCGCAGGATCGGGTCGTCGCCCGGCAGCGCCTGGTTCGCCGCCTTCACCAGCACGCTGGTCAGCGCGAAGAAGAACCCGGCCGAAAGCCCGCACAGCGCCGCCGGCTGCACCGTGGCGCGCAGCACCTCGCCCAGGCTGCGCGCCTTGCCGGCGAGCGAGAGCCAGAGCACGCCGCCGACCCCGGTGGCGATGCCGACCCAGGCCAGCGCCGAGATGCGCTCCCCCAGCAGCACCAGCGCGAGGACGGCGCCCTGCACCGCTTCGGTCTTGGCGTAGGCCGTGCCGACGGCGAAGCCGCGATGGCCGAAGGCCATGATCAGCAGGTTGGTGCCGAGGATCTGGCCGAGCCCGCCGGCCGCGGCGAGCATGACGAAGCCGAGGTTCAGCGCCGGCAGCGTGCCGCCGACGAGCAGCAGGTAGAGCGCGAGGATCAGCGCGCCGACCGGCACGCCATAGAGGTAGCGCACCACCGCCGCCGCATTGACGGAAAGCTGGCCGCGCAGCTTCTGCTGCTCCAGGGCCGCGGCCTCGATGTCCTCGGCACTGGCGAGCTGGTCCTTTACCAGCACCTCGCCCAGGCGCTCGCCGATGTCATGGCCGGCGATGCTTTCGCGGGGCAGGAAGATGCAGCGCAC
>JBMOJU010000099.1:0-15411 GCA_049315625.1 Paracraurococcus sp. | reverse complement strand
CCGGCGGCGGATCGTCGGCCAGGGCGGCGTCGGCGAATTCCTCGAAGCCGATCACCGCATCGGCCGAGGCGCGGAAGGCCTGGGCCGAGAGCGGGTGGGTGACCACCAGGCTGCGCCGGTCATGCGCCCGCAGCCGGTGCAGCAGCGGGGTGAAGTCGCTGTCGCCCGACAGGATGAGGAATTCGTCGAAGCGGGTCGGGTGGTTGATGGCGTCGAGGATATCCAGCGCCATTTCCATGTCGGCGCCGTTCTTCAGGCGCGACAGGCGCGGGCAGTCCACCACCTGGATGCCCGCCCGGACGAAGGCCGGGCGGAAGCGGCTGAAATAGATGCGCGGCTGCTGCACCCAATTGGCCAGGCCGCCGCCATGTTCGGGTTCGTACCAGCCGGCCGGGTTCAGGTAGCAACGGCGCACCAGCAGCCGGCGCGGGGCGCCGCCGGCGCCGGCCTCCAGCCAGGCGAGCCAGCGGGCGGGTTCGTTGGCGAAGCTCCAGGCCGCCCATTCGTCGATCGCGGCGAGGCTGGAAAAGACGTTGTCGAAATCGAGGTAGAGCGCGGCGCGCTGGGCGATCCCGTTGGCCTGTCCGGCGGTCTGCATGCGATCTCCTGGTATTCTGTGCATTGTCTATTCCGCCGACGGCGCTTGTCCAGCGACGCGCGGTGCGGGCCGTGCTTGACGCGGGCGGGGCCGCCCGCCCATGGTCCGGCCCCTTTCGCTCCCCCTGGAGAAGGCCGCCCCATGCCCGCGATCACCCTGCCCGACGGTTCCGTGCGCCAGTTCGACGCGCCGGTGACGGGCACCGAGATCGCCGCGGCGATCGGCCCGGGCCTGGCCAAGGCCGCGCTGGCGATGCAGGTGGACGGTACGACGCGCGACCTGGCGACGCCGGTCGCGGCCGATGCCGCCGTGCGCTTCATCACCCGCCGCGACCCGGAGGCGCTGGAGATGATCCGGCACGACGCGGCGCATGTGCTGGCCGAGGCCGTGCAGGCGCTGTACCCGGGCACGCAGGTGACGATCGGCCCCTCGATCGAGCACGGCTTCTACTACGATTTCGCCCGCAACGCGCCCTTCACGCCGGACGACTTCGCCGCGATCGAGGCGAAGATGCGGGAGATCATCTCGCGGAACGCGAGCTTTGTCCGCTCGGTCATGCCGCGCGAGCAGGCGATCGAGTTCTTCAAGGCGAAGGGCGAGAAGTACAAGGCCGAGCTGATCCAGGACCTGCCGAAGACGGAGGAGATCAGCCTCTATAGCCAGGGCGAGTGGATCGACCTGTGCCGCGGCCCGCACCTGCGCGGCACGGGCGATGTCGGCACCGCCTTCAAGCTGATGAAGGTGGCCGGCGCCTATTGGCGCGGCGACCACCGCAACGCGATGCTGAGCCGCATCTACGGCACCGCCTGGCGCGACCAGAAGGAGCTCGACGCCTACCTGCTGCAGCTGGAGGAGGCCGAGAAGCGCGACCACCGGCGCATCGGCAAGGAGATGGGGCTCTTCCACCTGCAGGAGGAGGCGACCGGCAGCGTCTTCTGGCACCCCAAGGGCTGGAAACTGTACCGCACGGTGGAGGACTACATGCGCCGCCGGCTCGACGCCGCCGGCTACCAGGAGGTGCGGACGCCGCAGCTGGTCGACCGCCGGCTGTGGGAGGCTTCCGGCCACTGGGAGAATTACCGGCCGCACATGTTCATCGCCACCGTCGAGGACGAGTCCGAGAAGGAACGCGTCCTGGCGGTGAAGCCGATGAACTGCCCCTGCCACGTGCAGATCTTCAACCACGGCCTGCGCAGCTACCGCGAATTGCCGCTGCGCATGGCCGAGATGGGCGCCTGCCACCGCTTCGAGCCATCCGGCGCGCTGCACGGCATCATGCGGGTGCGCGCCTTCACCCAGGACGATGCGCATATCTTCTGCACCGAGGATCAGGTGGCGCCGGAGACGGCGCGCTTCGTCGCCCTGCTCGCCTCGATCTACCGCGACCTGGGCTTCGAGAGCTTCCGGGTGAAGTTCAGCGACCGCCCCGCGGTGCGCGCTGGGACGGAGGAAAGCTGGGACAAGGCGGAGGAAGGCCTGCGCGAGGCCTGCCGCCTGGCCGGTGTGGCATACGAGTTGAACCCGGGCGAGGGCGCCTTCTACGGCCCCAAGCTGGAATTCGTCCTGCGCGACGCCATCGGCCGGGATTGGCAATGCGGTACGCTGCAGGTCGACTACGTGCTGCCCGAGCGGCTGGATGCCGAATACGTCGCCGAGGACGGCACGCGGCAGCGGCCTGTGATGCTGCACCGGGCCATCCTGGGGTCGTTCGAACGCTTCCTCGGCATCCTGATCGAGCAATATGCCGGCCGCTTCCCGCTCTGGCTGGCGCCGGTGCAGGTGGTGGTGACCACCATCGTCTCCGACGCGGACGATTTCGCGCGGGAGGCGGCGGCGGCCTTGCAGAAGGCCGGGCTGCGGGTGGACCTCGACCTGCGGAACGAGAAGATCAACCGCAAGGTGGTGGACCATATCGACCAGCGCGTGCCGGTTCTGGCGGTGGTCGGCCGGCGCGAGGCGGAGGAGCGCAGCCTGGTGTTGCGCCGCCTGCCGGGGCGGGAGCAGGTGACGCTGCCGCTGGCCGAAGCGGTGGCGATGCTGTCCGCCGAGGCCACGCCGCCCGACCATCGGGCCGACCGCGTGGTTGCAGTCGGATAAGTCAAGCCCCATAAGAGACGGCCAAGCCGTTCCCACAGCGACAGGAGCCGACCATAGCAAGAGGACCCATTTCCAATCAGCCGCCGACGCGTGACGGCCCGCGGGTGAATGAGGATATCCGCGTCCCGCAGGTGCGGTTGATCGACCAGGAAGGCGAGATGATCGGGGTCATGACGGCCCGCGAGGCGATGCAACGCGCCTTCGAGGTCGGGCTGGATCTGCTCGAGATCTCCCCGAACGCGGTGCCGCCGGTCTGCAAGATCACCGACTACGGCAAGTTCAAGTACGAGCAGCAGAAGAAGGCCAACGAGGCCCGCAAGAAGCAGAAAGTGGTCGAGATCAAGGAGATCAAGGTCCGTCCGAATATCGACGACCACGACTACGACGTGAAGATGCGGCAGATGAAGGGATTCATCGGCGAGGGCGACAAGGTCAAGGTCACCCTGCGCTTCCGCGGCCGCGAAATGGCGCACCAGGATCTCGGCATCAAGGTGCTGGAGCGGATCCGGGTCGAGCTCGGCGAGACCATCAAGGTCGAGCAGATGCCGCGGCTGGAGAACCGGCAGATGATCATGGTGCTGGCGCCGAAGTAGAATAGACGTGGCCGGCGACGCTGGACTGCGTCGCCGCTGCCTGCGAACGGTGAGGAGTGCTCATGTCCTCTGGTTCCGTGAACGCCAAGATGCAGAGCATCGCTACGGCGTTGTTCGATTTGGACGGCGCCTGGGAAGTTACTTTCCAGTTTACTTCCGGCGAACAGGATATCGACGTCGACGACTTCAGTAACGTGCCCCGTCAGGCCTTCTTGACCATCTGGCGTCATCGTCTTCTGGGACAGGACGCTCTTGGCGTGGTTTGGCGTGGCCAATTGAGGTGGATGGCCGATCAGCGAATCGAGGCAGTGATCACCTTCGACCCTCTTGATGCCGTGCCCAATGCAGGCGTGTTGAACGCGAACGGCGACCTTCTTAGAAGTCCATCGGAGCATGTGATCATGCTAGATGTGGTGAGTCCCGGTGAGCCGATGCGTCTTCACGGGGTTCTGCGGGTAGGGCAGTCGCAGGCTGATGGACACCTCAAGCGGTTGAGGACCTTTGATGGCGCAGTTGGCTGATCTTAAGGCGAACATCGACCAACAATTCCGGGCGTCGCTTGACGTGGTGGGTGTTGCAAAGCAGCTGAACGCCCTTCGGTTGCAGTTGGAACAAGATGGCAAAATCGTTGAGGCGAACGCAGCCCGTGCCGCAGTAGAGCAACTTGCTGAAATCAGCGAGCGCCTGACTGAATCCGCACGCCGGTCTGGCCGAACCTTGGCTGAGACGATCCGGCAAAGCTGGTGAGCGATGAGCTCTCCGCCCGTCTGCAGGCGGTCGAGAAAACGGCAGAGGCAAGTTCAAAAGAAGTCATTGCCAATGAGGAAGATGCAAGAGAGGCTGCGACCAGTCGCCGCTTTGTCACAAGGATCGTTTTGCTGGTCTGGGCCACATCTCTGATTGCCTACGTGGTGGCCACGGCGTTAACTCGCCCGCAGGAGCTTTCTGCAGGTTTGGTGGAGCTTATCAAGACTGCGATATTGCCTTTGACAACATTAGTGCTTGGCTATTACCTCAGCCGAAGCAAATAGACGCTCTCCTGCCAATTCTGCTTGACGTCGCACCTGCCCGGGCGTAGCAGCACGCTCCCCCGGGCTTCCCGGGTTGCGGTCCCCTGCCAGGCAGGGGGCTCCGTCGCTCCGCGAAGGCTCGCGCAGCGGCGCGTTTCCTTTTGGGGGCATGCCCGCCTCCGCTGCGCGAAGGGTCACCCAGGCCGCATGTTCGAGGCCCTGTCCGGCAAGCTGAACGGCGTCTTCGACCGCCTGCGCCGCCGCGGCGCGCTCTCGGAAGCCGACGTCCAGGAAGCGCTGCGCGAGGTCCGCGTCGCGCTGCTGGAGGCTGACGTCGCCCTGCCGGTGGTCAAGGACCTGACCAACCGGGTGCGCGAGCGCGCGGTGGGCGTCGAGGTGCTGAAGAGCGTCTCCCCCGCCCAGCAGGTCATCAAGATCGTCAACGACGCGCTGGTCGAGGCGCTCGGCGGCGGCGAGGGCGATACCGGGCAGCGCGGCCTCGACCTGAACGCGCCGTCGCCGGTGCCGATCCTGATGGTCGGCCTGCAGGGCTCGGGCAAGACCACGACCTCGGGCAAGATCGCGCTGCGGCTGAAGACGCGCGACAAGAAGAAGGTGCTGCTCGCCTCGCTCGACGTGCACCGCCCGGCGGCGCAGTTGCAGCTCGAAACCCTGGCGAAGCAGGTCGGCGTTGCCTCGCTGCCGATCGTCGCCGGCCAGACGCCGCTGCAGATCGCCGAGCGCGCCATGGATCTCGGCCGGCGCGAGTTGTTCGACGTGGTCATCCTGGATACCGCCGGCCGGCTGGCGATCGACATGGTCCTGATGGCCGAGGTCGCCGCGGTGAAGCTGGCGACCAAGCCGCACGAGGTGCTGCTGGTCGTCGATGCCATGTCCGGCCAGGACGCGGTGAACACCGCCCGGTCCTTCCAGGACCAGGTCGGCGTCACCGGCATCGTCATGACCCGGATCGATGGCGATGCACGCGGCGGCGCCGCGCTGTCGATGCGCGCCGTCACCGGCGCGCCGATCAAGCTGCTCGGCGCCGGCGAGAAGCTGGATGCGCTGGAGGATTTCCACCCCGACCGCATCGCCGGCCGCATCCTCGGCATGGGCGACATCGTCAGCCTCGTCGAACGCGCGGCCGAGACCATCGACCAGGCCGAGGCCGAGAAGATGGCGGCCCGGATGCAGAAGGGCCAGTTCAGCCTGGAGGATTATGCGAGCCAGCTGAAGCAGATCGGCAAGATGGGCTCGCTCTCCGGCATCCTCGGCATGCTGCCCGGCATGGGCAAGATGAAGCAGCAGATCGAGGGCGCCAACCTCGACAACGGGATGCTGAAGCGGCAGGCGGCGATCATCGGCAGCATGACGCCGAAGGAGCGCCGTGCCCCCGACATCATCAAGGCGAGCCGCAAGAAGCGCATCGCCGCCGGCAGCGGGACCTCGGTGCAGGAGGTCAACAAGCTGCTGAAGAATTTCGACGACATGTCCGCGATGATGAAGCGGATGAACAAGCTCGGCCAGAAGGGGCTGATGCGGGGTGGCCTCGGCGCCCTGATGCCCAAGGGGATGCAACTCCCCGGCGGCCGCAAACCCTTCTGAACAATTCTTACACGGAGTGACCTGAGACCATGGCCCTGAAGATCCGCCTCGCGCGCGCCGGCGCCAAGAAGCGCCCCTACTACCACATCGTGGTGGCCGACAGCCGCAGCCCGCGCGACGGCCGCTTCATCGAGAAGGTGGGCAGCTACAACCCGATGCTGCCGAGCGAGCACGCCGATCGCGTGAAGCTGGAAGCCGAGCGCATCGCCCATTGGCTGGGCAACGGCGCGCAGGCCACCGACCGCGTGGCGAAGTTCCTCGGCCATGCCGGCCTGGCGCCGATGCCCGTCTTCCCGGAGCAACCGAAGCAGTCGGCGCCGAAGAAGAAGGCGCAGGAACGCGCCGCCGCGGCCGCCGCCGCCGGCTGATCCGACGCGTCACGGGCCATAGGCGATGGGCGCCACGCGCATTCTGGTGGGGGAGATCGGCAGGCCGCACGGTGTGCGCGGCCTGGTGAAGCTGCGCAGCTTCACCGCCGATCCCGCCGCCATCGCCGAATACGGCCCGCTGACCGACGAGACGGGTGCACACCGCTTCCCGCTGACCGTGCTGGCCGAAGGGCTGGCGCGGATCGACGGCATCGTCGACCGCGACGCCGCCGCGAAGCTGACCGGCACGCGCCTGTATGTGGAGCGCGACCGCCTGCCGCCGCCGGAGGACGACGAATACTACCTCGCCGACCTGGTCGGCCTGCGCGCGGAAACGGCCGCGGGCGCGCCGCTCGGCCGGGTGCGTGAGGTCGAGGACCACGGCGCCGGCGCCTTCCTGGTGCTGGACGGCCCGCCCGAACGCATGCTGCCCTTCACCCGCGCCGTGGTGCCGGTGGTGGACATCGCCGGCGGGCGGCTGGTCGTGGTGCTGCCGGAGGAGGTCATCGTCCAGCCCCCGCCCGGCAACGCTTCGGGTGAGGAGGACGCGGCATGACCTGGCGCGCCTCCGTCCTGACCCTGTTCCCCGAGATGTTCCCCGGCCCGCTCGGCCAGTCGCTCGCCGGCCGTGCGCTGCGCGAGGGGCGCTGGGCGATCGAGGCGCTGGACATCCGCGGCTTCGCCACCGACCGCCACCGGACGGTGGACGACACGCCCTTCGGCGGCGGCGCCGGGATGGTGATGCGGCCGGACGTGCTGGATGCGGCGCTGGACGCGGCGCATGCGTCCGATCGCGCAGCGCCGGATGGCGCGGAGCGTGAATCGGCCGCACGCATGACCCGGCCCGCCGTCTATCTTACGCCGCGCGGGCGACGGCTGGACCAGGCCATGGTGCGCGACTTCGTCGCCGGCCCTGGCGTGGTGCTGCTCTGCGGCCGCTACGAGGGGATCGACGAGCGCGTCATTGAGGCGCGCGGCCTGATCGAGGTCTCGATCGGCGACTACGTGCTGTCGGGTGGCGAACCCGCGGCACTGGTGCTGTTGGACGCCTGCGTGCGGCTGCTGCCCGGCGTGATGGGCGCGGCCGAGAGCGGCGTCGAGGAGAGCTTCTCATCAGGTCCCATGGGGGGCCTGCTCGAATACCCGCACTACACGCGGCCGGCCGAATGGCAGGGCCGCGCCGTCCCGCCCGTGCTGCTCTCCGGCCACCATGCCGAGGTGGCGCGCTGGCGCCAGGCCGAGGCGGAACGGATCACCCGCGAACGGCGCCCCGACCTGTGGGCGCAGTATTCATCCCATGCCGCGGCGCCGGGGGCCATGGACGGCCGCCCGGCCGCCGCCTAGATATCAAGGAAAGGACTGAAACGATGAACCTGCTGCAGCAGTTCGAGGCCGAGCAGATGGCCCGCCTCCTCGCCGCCCGCGCCGTGCCGGAATTCGCCGCCGGCGACACGCTCCGCGTGATGGTGAAGGTGGTCGAAGGCGAGCGCACCCGCACCCAGGCCTATGAGGGCGTCTGCATCGCCCGCAGCAACCGCGGCGTGAACAGCAACTTCACCGTCCGCAAGCTGTCCTATGGCGAGGGCGTCGAGCGCGTCTTCCCGCTGTACAGCCCGTCGATCGCCGAGATCGCCGTGGTCCGCCGCGGCAAGGTGCGCCGGGCGAAGCTGTATTACCTGCGCGGCCGTACCGGCAAGTCGGCCCGCATCGCCGAGCGCGTGGTCAACCGGGACGTGCCGGCCGCGGCCGCTGCCGCGGTTGCCGCCGCGCCGGTCGAGGCCCCGGCGGCCGCCGCGCAGGACTGAGATCTGGACTTCCCGCGCCGCCAGGCGCGGGATACGACGAAGGGTTGGGGGAAAACGATGTCAGGGCAGAAGCCGCGCACGCTATTCGACAAGATCTGGGACGCCCATGTGGTGGACACGCTCCCGGACGGCACGGCGCTGCTCTACATCGACCTTCACCTGACGCATGAGGTGACGACGCCGCAGGCTTTCGCCGGCCTGCGCGCCGCCGGCCGAAAGCTGCGCCGGCCGGATGCGACGCTGGGCGTGATCGACCACAACATCGCCACCGACGCGTCGCGGTATACCGGCATCGTCGACCCCGAGAGCCGGCTGCAGGTCGAGACGCTGGAGCGCAACGCCGCCGAATTCGGCATGCCGCTGATCCCGCTGCTGGATGAGCGCCAGGGCATCGTCCACGTCATCGGGCCGGAGCTTGGCCGTTCGCTGCCGGGCATGACCATCGTCTGCGGCGACAGCCATACCAGCACGCATGGTGCCATGGGCGCGCTCGCCTTCGGCATCGGCACGTCCGAGGTCGAGCATGTGCTGGCGACGCAGACGCTGCTGCAGAAGCCGGCGAAGAACATGCTCGTCCAGGTGGACGGTACGCTGCCCGTCGGGTGTTCGGCCAAGGACATCACCCTGGCCGTCATCGGCAAGATCGGCACCGCCGGCGGCACCGGCCACGTGATCGAATATGCCGGCGAGGCGATCCGGGCGCTCGGCATGGCGGGGCGGATGACGCTCTGCAACATGGCGATCGAGGGCGGCGCGCGGGCCGGCATGGTGGCGCCGGACGAGACCACCTTCGAGTATATCCGCAACACCCCGGACGGCCCCAAGGGCGAGGCCTTCGAGCAGGCGCTGCGCTGGTGGAAGTCGCTGCCGACCGATCCCGGCGCGCATTTCGACACCGTCGTTACCTTGCGCGCCGAGGACATCGCCCCGCAGGTCACCTGGGGCACCAGCCCGGAGGACGTGCTGCCGATCACCGGCGTAGTGCCCGACCCGGCCACTGCGACGGATGAGGCGCGCCGCGCCCAGCTGCAGCGCATGGTCGAATACATGGGCCTGACGCCGGGTCAGCGGCTGCAGGACCTGCGGATCGACGTCGCCTTCATCGGCAGCTGCACCAACAGCCGGATCGAGGATATCCGCGCCGCTGCGGCGATCGCCCGCGGCCGGAAGGTGGCCGACCATGTCCGCGCGCTGGTCGTGCCGGGCTCGGGCCTGGTGAAGAAGCAGGCGGAGGCCGAAGGGCTCGACCGCATCCTGACCGAGGCCGGCTTCGAGTGGCGCGAGGCGGGGTGCTCGATGTGCCTCGGCATGAACCCGGACAAGCTGACGCCGGGCCAGCGCAGCGCCAGTACGTCGAACCGCAATTTCGAGGGCCGCCAGGGCCCGGGCGGCCGGACGCACCTGCTGAGCCCCGCCATGGCGGCGGCGGCGGCGATCGCCGGCCATCTCGCAGACGTTCGTGACTACCAGCCGAAGGAGAGTGTGTGATGCAGGCCTTCACCACCCTGACGGGCATCGCCGCGCCGCTGCCCAAGGCCAATGTCGACACCGACCAGATCATCCCGGCGCGGTTCCTCAAGTCGATCGAGCGCACTGGCTTCGGCAAGAACCTGTTCGCCAATTTCCGCTACAATCCGGACGGGACGGAGAACCCCGATTTCGTCCTGAACCAGGAACCCTACCGGAAGGCCGAGGTGCTGGTCGCCTTCGAGAATTTCGGCTGCGGCTCCAGCCGGGAGCACGCGCCCTGGGCGCTGCTGGATTTCGGCATCCGCTGCGTCATCGCCCCCGACTTCGCCGACATCTTCCACAACAACAGCTTCAAGAACGGCGTGCTGCCGGTGAAGCTGCCGCGCGCGGTCTGCGAGCAGCTGATCGAGGATGCGCGGATGGGCGAGAACGCCCGCATCACCGTGGACCTGGAGCGCGAAGTGGTGGTCCGCCCGAACGGCGAGGAAATCCCCTTCAAGGTCGACCCGCTGCGCCGCCACCTGCTGCTCAACGGCCTCGACGACATCGGCCAGACCCTGCAGCACGTCTCCGCCATCGATGCCTATGAGGCGAAGCAGAAGACCGCGCAGCCCTGGCTGAATGGCGGCTGAGCCGACACCGAGGAACACGCCCATGCCTGCCAACAAGAAGCTGCTGGTCCTGCCGGGCGACGGCATCGGCCCCGAGGTGATGCACGAAGTCCGCCGCGTCATCGACTGGATGCAGCATCGCCGCAGCCTGACCTTCGACATCACCGAAGGCCTGGTCGGCGGCGCCGCCATCGACGCCGTCGGCTCGCCCTGCCCGGACGACACGGTGGCCAAGGCCAAGGCGGCCGATGCCGTGCTGTTCGGCAGCGTCGGCGGCCCGAAATGGGACAGCCTGCCCTTCGACCAGCGGCCGGAGCTCGGCATCCTGCGGCTGCGCAAGGATCTCGGCCTGTTCGCCAACCTGCGCCCCGCGGTGGTGCTCGACCCGCTCGCCGATGCGTCCTCGCTGAAGCCCGACATCGTCCGCGGCGTCGACATCATGGTGGTGCGGGAGACCGTCGGCGGCGTGTACTTCGGGGAGCCGCGCGGCACCGAGACGCTGCCCGACGGTAAGCGCCGCGCCTTCGACACCGACGTGTACCATGAGGACGAGATCGCCCGCGTCGCCCGCGTCGCCTTCGATCTGGCGCGCAAGCGCCGCAACAAGGTGACCTCGGTCGAGAAGGCCAACGTCATGCAGTCCGGCCGGCTCTGGCGCGCCGTGGTGGGGGAGATCCACAAGGCCGAATTCGCCGATGTGGAGCTGGAGAACATGTACGCCGACAATTGCGCGATGCAGTTGTGCAGCCGGCCGAAGCAGTTCGACGTCATCCTCGGCAACAACCTCTTCGGCGACGTGCTGTCCGACCTGGCGGCGGCGCTGACCGGCTCGCTCGGCATGCTGCCATCGGCGACGCTCGGCGCCGTGGATCCTGCCACCGGCAAGCGCTACGCGCTGTACGAGCCCATCCATGGCTCGGCGCCCGACATCGCCGGCAAGGGCGTCGCCAACCCCTGCGCCCAGATGCTCTCCTTCGCCATGCTGCTGCGCTGGTCCTTCGGGCTGGAGGAGGACGCCAGGCTGCTGGAGACGGCGATCGAGAAGGTGCTGGCCGGCGGCCTGCGCACCGCCGACATCATGCAGCCGGGCATGGCCCGCGTCGGCACCAGCGTGATGGGCGAGGCGGTGCTGCGGGAACTGGAGAAGCTCTCCGCCTGAGCCACCCCCGGGCGGGAAAAGGGGGGTTGCGCCGCGGCGCCGCCTCCGCTATCTCGCCCACCCCGCCGCAAGGCGGACTGCGCGCCCGTAGCTCAGCTGGATAGAGCACCAGACTACGAATCTGGGGGTCAGGAGTTCGAATCTCTTCGGGCGCGCCATTCTTTTCCTTACCTTCGCTCTTACCTCTCCCCTTGGGCGCCCGTAGCTCAACCGGATAGAGCACCAGACTTCGGATCTGGGGGTTAGGGGTTCAAATCCCTTCGGGCGCGCCAGACCGTCCGACATAATCGGCGCCATCCCCTCTCTAAGCCTCTGAAAACACCTGCTACGTTGCTACACACCGCGGGCGATCATGGTGTTTTGCGATACGTCGCGCATTCTCCCGCTGACTGTTTTGCGCGCCTCATGTGATAACCCGGTGATAGCCGGGACGAGCGCCCGGTGAGGACCGGCGGGGGCTTGTCCTTCGGGGGCGTGGATGCGACTGACAAAGGCGGCGTGCGAGGCCCTGGCGGCGATGCCGAAGGGTGAGGTCGAGGGGCGGCCCACGTTCTGGGATGAGCAAATTCCGGGCTTCGGCGCGCGGCTCAACTCGCCCGGCCACGTCTCCTTCGTGCTGCGGTACCGGGTGAAGGGGGAAAAGCGGCAACGCCTTGTCACGCTGGGCGACTTCCCATCGACCCGGGCCGAGCGAGCCAGGGATGAGGCCAGTCAGATCAAGTCGGCGGCGCGGCTCGGGCGTAATCTGCTGGGCGAGCGCCAGGCGGAGCAGGAGCGGCTCGAGGCGGAGCGGGACGCGAAGGCGCGCGGCAGCCTGCCCGTGGCCGACCTGCTCGACGCGTGGCGCGCCAGCGTGGTGGCCGCCATGACGGCCCGAGAGGCGCAGGGCATTGTGCCGCGATACGAGCGCGAACTGCTCCGCATCGAGCGCGCCACGCTGCGGCCCGCGATCGGGGCAGACACGGTCGCGTCGCTTGATCCGAGGCGTTTCCAGGCGCTGATCCGGTCGCTGGTATCGCCCAGCAACGCGCGCAACCTGCGAGCCGCGCTGGTGCGGTTCATCACCTGGGCGAACGACCGGATGACGCTGCAGGGCGTCGGGGTCGAGTGGCCGACCGGCTTCATGGTGCATGGCAGGTCGATCCCGCGCGAGTACCGCTTCGATCTGGATGAGGCGGCCCGCATCTGGGTTGCGGCCGGGGCGCTGGGCCGGCGTGGTGCCTTGATCCGGTGGATGCTGCTGACCGGCTGCCGGCGCAGCGAGGCGCAGACCGTCCAGTGGTCCCATATCGTGCATGAGGATCCGGTGCGCGGCGCGCATTGGCAGCAGCCGCCCCGTCTGACTAAGAACCGCCAGGCGCATCGGGTCCCGCTCTCGCCGCCCGCCGTGGCGCTGCTCGGGTGGCTCCCGCCTAGGAAGACCGAGGCCGGGCCGAGCCCGCTGATCTTCGCGGGGCGGGGCGGCAAGCTAGTGGGCGACTGGACCCTGATCCGCCGGCTCCTGATGGACGGGGCTGGCGTCACGGAGGGGACGCTGCACGACTTCCGCCGCACCATCGTCTCGGCGCTGGGCGACCTGGGGTTTGACCCGCAGGTCGCGGACGCGCTGCTGAACCATTCGACCGCGGCGACCCTTTCGGGCGTGATGGCGGTCTACCAGCGCAGCGAGCTATGGGTGAAGCGCCGGGCCGCGATCGAGGCATGGACCGACGCGTTGATGGAGGCGGTGGCGCGCCAGCACGGGAAGCCGGTCGGGCAGGCCACCTGGGGCTTCGACGAGCCGTTCGAGGAGGTCCGGCTGTTGAGGCCCGCGGCGGACAAGAAAAAGGCGGCGCTCCCGAAAAGACAGGCGCCGCCTGCACGTGTCGGCAAGGCATGTTAGGCGTTCGCGGCCAGTTTGTGAAAAAGCGTCCAAGCGGGACCCTACTGCATTAATGAACACCAACGACTTGCCGCGCCGATCGGCGTCGAACAAGCATGCCGATTTACGGCCGGAACTCCGGCGGATCGTGTCCCCGCTCGTGGTGTAGCAGGCTGGTGAGCGGCCCGCCGCCGCGACCGCCAGTAGTCTGGCGGCGGCGGGCCGGTCAGCGGCCACCGCGGTGATCCTCGGTAGGGTTGGGTTGCGAGACGCAACTCTGACCTGAGGATCGACCACGATGACCGACGACACGATCGCCCTGCGCGAGCCGCTGGAGAAGGGCTCTGACGCCACCTTCCTGCGCGAGATCATCGGCTTCGCCGCTGAGCGCCTGATGGAGCTGGAGGTCGGCGGGCTGACTGGGGCCGCCCATGGCGAGCGCAGCGCCGGGCGCCTGAACCAGCGCAACGGCTACCGCGAGCGGGACTGGGAGACCCGGGCTGGCACCGTCGAGCTGCGGATCCCAAAGCTCAGGAAGGGCAGCTACTTCCCGGCCTTCCTGGAGCCCCGGCGGACCGCCGAGAAGGCGCTGACTGCGGTCATCCAGGAGGCGTACATCCAAGGCGCGTCGACCCGCTCGGTCGATGATCTGGTCCGCGCCATGGGCATGGAGGGCATCAGCAAGAGCCAAGTCTCCCGGCTTTGCGGCGAGATCGACGGCCGGGTGAAAGACTTCCTCGCCCGCCCGATCGAAGGCGACTGGCCGTATCTCTGGCTCGACGCCACCTACGTGAAAGTGCGCGAGGCGGGCCGGATCGTCTCCGTGGCCGTCACCGTCGCGGTCGGCGTCAACGGCGACGGACGGCGCGAGGTGCTCGGCATGGCACTCGGCCCGTCCGAGGCCGAGACCTTCCGGACCGAGTTTCTGCGCAGCCTGACGCGCCGCGGGCTGCGCGGTATGAAGCTGGTGATCTCCGACGCCCATGAGGGGCTCAAAGCTTCCGTGTCCAAGGTTCTACACGCCACCTGGCAGCGCTGCCGGGTGCATTTTATGCGCAACGCCATCGCCCATGCCGGGAAGACCCAGCGCCGCATCGTCTCGGCGTGGATCGGCACCGCCTTTGCCGAGGCCGACGCACCCGCAGCCCATGCCCAGTGGCGCACCGTCGCCGACCAGCTCCGCCCCAAGGTTCCACGGCTCGCCACGCTCATGGACGCCGCTGAGCAGGACGTGCTGGCCTACGTGGATTTCCCGCGCGAGCACCGCGCCAAAATCCACAGCACCAACCCGATCGAGCGGCTGAACGGCGAGATCAAGCGCCGCACCGATGTCGTCGGCATCTTTCCCAATGAGGGCGCCATCAACCGCTTGATCGGCGCCATCCTGTTGGAACAGTCCGATGAATGGGCCACACAGCGCGCCCGATACATGACGCTGGAAACCATCGGCTCCGTGAGCGACAATCCCACCGTCAGCCTGCCCGCCGTGGCAGGATGACGCGGCGGACCAGCCCGCCAAGGAGCAAAACTCCTACACCACGCAGTGGGACACGATCTTTTGGTGGGGGGTGGGCGCGAAGGCCGGCGTAGCCGGCCGCAGCGTCCGACCCCCACCAAAACGGCGGGCTTGAGGTGGTCACCGGCTCCTGCGGCTAGGGTGGTGTTGCGACACCCCACACCGAACCGAACGAGGACCCGATGACCGACGACAGACTGCCGCTGGCCGAGCTGCTGGCAAAGACCGGCGATGCCGACTTCCTGCGCGCCGCCGCCGAGGCGGTGCTGCAGTTGATCATGGAGGCCGATGTGGAAGGACAGATCGGTGCCGCGCGCCACGAACGCACCGGCGAGCGGCTGAACCACCGCAACGGCTTTCGCGACCGAACGCTCGACACCCGGCTGGGCTCGCTGGCGCTGCGCATTCCCAAGCTGCGCCAGGGCAGCTAATTCCCGCCCTTTCTGGAGCCCCGCATAACCTCCGAAAAGGCCCTGGTGGCCGTCATTCAAGAGGCCTGGATCGGCGGCGTCTCCACCCGCCGGGTTGACGAGCTGGTGCAGGCCATGGGCCTGTCGGGCATCTCCAAATCCACCGTCTCCAAGCTATGCAAGGATATTGACGAGCGGGTGATGGCCTTCCTCGACCAGCCCGCTGGAGCGCGATTGGCCGTATCTCTGGTTGGACGCCACCTACTTGCGCCAGCGCGAGGGCGGCCGCCTGTTGGACGCAGTGCGTC
>JBMOJU010000477.1:0-3447 GCA_049315625.1 Paracraurococcus sp. | reverse complement strand
CGGCGTCCCAGGTGACGGGGTAGTGGACGGGGAAGGGCGTGCCGCCCTTGTCGATGGGACCAATGGCGCGCAGGCCGGGCTTTGCCAGCAGCGGCTTGAGGATCTGCGGGATGATGGCGCGGTTGATGTGTTCGCCGAAGCAGGTGTGCATCCCCCAGCCCCAGAGGATGTACTGCGCCCAGGGCCGGTCGATGCGGAATTCCTCCGGCGCCGGCCAGGCCAGCGGGTCGAACATCGCCGACAAATTGGCCGCCAGCACCATGGTGTCCTTCGGGATCTTCAACGCCCGCAGCGTGCCGCGGGCGATCTCGGTATCCCGCACCGCGCGGCGGTAGATGAGCGGATTGCCGGGATCGAAGCGCATCGCCTCGAACACGCAGATGCCCAACAGCGCATCGTCGCCCGCGCGGGCGGCGCCCTGCGCCACCGCCAGCGCAGCCGGCCGCTGCAGCAGCTGCGCCAGCGCCTGGGTCGTCGCCTTGGCGATGGTCGGCACGAAGCCAATGAGCAGGCCGATCAGGTTGTTGCGGATGCCGAGGTCGTCCATCCCCGGCTGGCCCGCCGCCTGCAGCGCCAGGCAGCGGCCAAGGATGTCGTCACCGCCGGCGCCGGCCGCCTTGCGGGCCGCGATGGCGCCGTCGAGATACACTCGCAGTGAGGCGGCCGCCGCCATCGCCCGTGCCTCGATCGCCGGGTCGGCGTCGAGATCGGCGAAGAGGTACCAGAACAGCACCGTCATCCATTCGGCGGTTTCGGCTTCCGACGGGCCGGGCGTGCCGAAGTAGCGGTCCAGCAGATGCAGCGGGATGCGCCGCGCGAGATCGACCGGTAAGTCCAGCCGGCCGGGCGCCGCGGCGACGATCTCCGCCGCGCGCTGCGCCGCCAGCGGCACCACCATGCCGGCCAGGTCGCCGCGGCGGACCGCGGCGCGCATGTTGGTCACGTCGCGGGTATAGGCCGGGCCGTCCTGCATCCCGAGGAAGAAGTTCTCGCCATCGGTCAGCCGGCGCATTCGTGGCTCGTAGACCACGGCGAAATCCGCCTCGCGCTCCAACACCTCGATCACGTCGGCGTGCCGGGTGACGATGGCGGTGCCATTGTTGTCGTAGGCGGCGATGCCGCGGCCGGGCTTCAGCACGTTGGGCAGGAAGGCGCGCTGCAGCGCCGCGAGCTGCCGCTGACCTGCAGGCGAGCCGAGGGTCGCGCCAAGCTTCGCCTTGCCCGCCGCGCCACCGGCGATCCCGCCCAGGAACGGGCCCGCGAGCGCGGACCCTGCGCTCAGCGCCGCGCCGTAATGTGCGAGGCGAATTCGTCCCGCCTCCGCCAGGTTGCCCAGCCAGCCCATCGCGGCCCCCATTCCGTACGCGGGCATGCTAGCAGGCGCGCAACTAAACCGGTGTGACCAAACGCATCCAGCGCAATCCATCGCTGCATGCGCCGGGCTGGCCGCCACCGCGCGCAGTGGGTGGTGCCTCGGCGGCCGCGTGATCCGTGGCAAGGCGTCGCCGCCTCAGCGGCGGCCGCTCAGGCCTTCTTCTGCACCGCCTTCGCCAGCGTCGTCTGGTCCTCCCGCACCGCATCCGCCATCATCCGCGCGCCGTCGCGCAACCAGTCGCCGGGCAGATCCTCCAGCGCGCTCAGCACCGCCGGGCCATCGCCCATCGCGGCGTGCAGGTTGCCGAGTTCCCCGCCCATCGCCTCCAGCAATTCCAACAGCGCGTCCGCGTTGCCGCCGATCGCTTCGAGTCGCCGGCTGTCCGGCGCCAGGCGGCGCACCACCAGGCCGGGCGGCAGGCGGAACCATGGGTCCGGTGCGCGGTTGGCGCACCCCGCCAGTTGCGTGACGTCGATCTCCGCCGCGCCGGGGAAGTCCGCCTGGATCCAGGCGGAGGGCACCCGGGCCTTGGCTTCCCGCACCACCTTGCCGCCGCGCCATTCGGCAATCGCGACGAAGCGCGGCCGGCCGAGGCTGCCGAGGCCGGCCTCCCGCGGCGCGAAGCTTGCCGGGCCGGCGCCATCCGGCATGGCGGCCGCCAGCGCCGCCTGCCAGGCTGCGGGTGGCGCGTCAGGCTGCATCGCCGCCATCTTCGCCCAGAAGGCGGCGCGGGCCGGCGGGTCCGGCGAGACGAAGGCCCGCAGCGTGGCATGCGCCTCATCGAGCACGAATGGCGCCGGCGCCGCCAGGTGGCGGGCGTAGCCGCGCAGCAGCGTCGCGGCGATCTCAGCCGAAGGCGGCGCCTTGGCCTTGCGCGCCAGCAACGCGCTGGTCGCCAGCCGCACGAGGTCGGCCGTGAACGGCAGCGCGGCGGCCTCGTCCAGGTCATTGACGCCCCAGACCAGCCTGCCCTCGATGTCCCGCCAGGTGCCGAAATTCTGCAGATGGGCGTCGCCACAGGAGGGCACGCGGCGGGCCGCGGCCAGCTTGGGCAGCAGCTCGGCGAATTGTGCGGCGAAGCGGAAGGCGGTGCCGCGCAGGAAGGGGAAAGGGTCGGCCGCCATCAACTGGCGCTTGCGGGCCAGTGCCTGCGGGATCACGGCGCAATGCCGGCCAAGCCAGGCATCGTAGCCGTCGAGGACCTTGACGATATCGTTCTTGGCCATGGTGACACCGAGGCTACGCCAATCCGGCCGCGTCAGTACTCGAATTCATAGGACAGCCCGAGCCTGTCGCCGGCCGGCCCGGTCGCGGTCTGGCCCTCCAGCTTGAGTCGGGGCGTGAGTTCGACCTGCACCCCGACGCCGGTCTGGCCGCCCTGCGTGCCCTGGCGGACGCCGAGGAAGACGCCAGGGGCGACGTAGCGCCCGGCCTCGATCGTCGGGCCGGCCTGGCCGCCCTGCTGGCTGCCCGCGGTGCCGGCGGTCTGGCTGCCCGACCCGACCCCAAGCCGGTCCAGCCCGAGCAGGCCGCGCACCTTGTCCAGCGGATTGGCCGCGCCGCCGCCGATGCCGGTCATCTGCGCCACCGCCCCGGCGATCTGGGCGATCTCGAAGGGCGAGAGGTTGCTGGTTGAGCGGTCGAACAGCAGCCGCGCCAGCACCTCGTCCTGCGGCAATTCGGGGGAGGAGGTGAAGCTGACCTGCGGCGCCGCAGGCGACCCCTGGACGGCGACCGTGATCGTCGTGCTGCTCGTCGTCGTCTGGGCGCTGAGGTCGAGCGCCGGCATCAGCGAGCCCGGCTGGAAGCCGATCGTCCCCTTCTGGAAGGTCAGTTGCCGGCCCAGCAGGTTCAGCGTGCCGCGCCGGAGGTTGAGGCTGCCGGTCGGCACCGGTGCCGCCGCGGTGCCGCCGACCCGCACCTCGCCGCCCAGCTCGACATCGATGCCGCGGCCGCGGATGTAGCCGCTCTGCGGCGCGCTGATCGTCAGCGCCAGGTTCAGCGGCGGCGCGGGCGGCGCCGGCGGGCGCGGCGGCGCGGGCGGGATGACGCCCGGCGGCAGCCGGCCGGTC
>JBMOJU010000098.1:0-15475 GCA_049315625.1 Paracraurococcus sp. | reverse complement strand
CCTTCATCGAACTCATGCGGCCGATCGGGCTGACCGAGGTCTCGCGCACCGGCGTCGTCGCCATCGCGCGGGGCGCCGGCGCCCTGGCCTGACACGCCTATCCTGAAGAGAGAAGGGGAGTAGCGCAGCCATGCGCGTTTACTACGACCGCGACGCCGATGTGAACCTGATCAAGTCGAAGAAGGTCGCCATCATCGGCTTCGGCAGCCAGGGCCATGCCCATGCGATGAACCTGCGCGACAGCGGCTGCGCCGACGTCGCCATCGGCATCCGCAAGGGTGGCTCCTGGAACAAGGCCGAGGCCGCCGGCTTCAAGGTCATGACCCCGGCCGACGCGGCGAAGTGGGCCGACGTGGTCATGGTGCTGACGCCGGACGAGCTGCAGGGCGACATCTACCGCGAGGCGCTCGGCCCGAACATGAAGGACGGCGCAGCACTTGCCTTCGCCCACGGCCTGAACGTGCACTTCAACCTGCTCGACCCGCGCCCCGACCTCGACGTCTTCATGATCGCGCCGAAGGGCCCGGGCCACACGGTGCGCTCCGAATACCAGCGCGGCGGCGGCGTGCCCTGCCTGGTGGCGCTCGCCCAGAACCCGTCGGGCAACGGGCTCGAGATCGCGCTCTCGTATGCCTCCGCCATCGGCGGCGGCCGCGCCGGCGTCATCGAGACCACTTTCAAGGAGGAATGCGAGACCGACCTGTTCGGCGAGCAGACCGTCCTCTGCGGCGGCCTGGTCGAGCTGATCAAGGCGGGCTTCGAGACGCTGGTCGAGGCCGGCTACGCCCCCGAGATGGCGTATTTCGAGTGCCTGCACGAGGTGAAGCTGATCGTCGACCTCATCTACGAGGGCGGCATCGCCAACATGAACTACAGCATCTCCAACACCGCCGAGTACGGCGAGTACGTGACCGGCCCGCGCATCATCACCGCCGAGACCAAGGCCGAGATGAAGCGCGTGCTCTCCGACATCCAGACCGGCAAGTTCGCCCGCGACTGGATGCTGGAGAACAAGGTGAACCAGGCCAGCTTCAAGGCGACGCGCCGCAAGCTCGCCGAGCACCAGATCGAGGACGTGGGCGAGAAGCTGCGCGCCATGATGCCCTGGATCAAGAAGAACGCCCTGGTCGACAAGGCGAAGAACTGAGATGGCGCAGGGGGCGGCACCGCTGGTGCTGGTCCGCCCCCTGCTGCCGGCCGACCGCGCCACACTGCTGGAGCATGCGGCAGCGCTGAACGCGTATGAGCAGGCTTTCTCCGGCGACCGCAACCTGGCGCCGGACGGAGCCGCTGCCAGCCTCCACCACGTCCTCGGCCGGGTCGCCGCGACCGGTGGTGCCGCCTGGGTGGCGGAGGTCGCGGGCGAGGTGATTGGCTATCTCTGCCTGACCCTCGACACCATGCCGGCCTATGTGGCGGTGGACCGGCGCGCCGTCGCCTATGTCACCGACGCCTTCGTGCGGGAGGCGGAGCGGGGGCGCGGCGTGTTCCGCGCCCTGCTGGCCGAGGCGGAAGCCTTCGCCGCCGCGCAGGGCGCGACGCGCATCATGATCGGGGTGCTGGCGGGCAACGGGCTCGCGGAGCGGGCCTATCATGCCGCCGGCTTCCGCCCCTACGCGCTCGAACTCGCCAAGGACCTGCCGCCGACGGCTTGACCGCGACCGCTGCGCGGGCCGACTCTTCCGGCCATGACCGATGCCCCGCACATCCTCGCCGCCGACACCGAACATCCCCGCGACTTCCTGGGCTACGGCGCCACCCCGCCCGACCCGCGCTGGCCCGGCGGCGCCCGCCTCGCCCTTTCCTTCGTGCTGAATTACGAGGAAGGGTCGGAGAACACCGTGCTCAACGGCGATGCCGGTAGCGAGCAATACCTGCACGAGGTCCCCGGCGGTGCCGCCCGCCCCGAGCGCGACCTCTCGACCGAGACGCAATTCGAATACGGCGCCCGCGCCGGCGTCTGGCGCGTGCTGCGGCTGTTTGCCGAACGCGGCCTGCCGCTCACCGTCTACGGCGTCGGCCGCGCGCTGGAGCTGAACCCCACCGTCGCCCGCGCCTTCGCGGATGCGGGGCACGAGGTCGCCTCGCATGGCTGGCGCTGGATCGACTACAAGAATGTCCCGGAGGAGGTCGAGCGCGCCGAGATCGCCCGCTGCGTCGAGACCATCGAGCGCACGACGGGCAAGAAGCCGCTCGGCTGGTACACCGGCCGCATCAGCCTGCGCACGCGCCGCCTGGTCGCCGAGCATGGCGGGTTCCTCTACGACAGCGACAGCTACGCCGACGACCTGCCCTACTACGTCCGCTGCGCCGGCAAGCCGCTGCTGGTGGTGCCCTACACGCTCGACAACAACGACATGAAGTTCGCGGTGCCGCCGGGCTTCACCGCGAATGACGGCTTCACCCAGCACCTGACGGACAGCTTCGATTTCCTGATGCGCGAGGGTGCGAAGACGCCGAAGATGATGTCGGTCGGGCTGCATTGCCGGCTGGCCGGGCGGCCGGCCCGCGCCGCGGCGCTGGAGCGTTTCCTCGACCACGTGGCGCGCCACCGCGACGTCTGGGTCTGCCGCCGCGCCGAGATCGCCCGCCACTGGCTCGCCACCCATCCGCCGACGGAGTGACCGCGATGTACCCGCTGGAGAAGCGCGAACTGGTCGCCGAGGCGCCGGGCCTGCGCATGCAGATCCTGACCCTGGCGGCCGGCCAGGAAGTGCCGTGGCATTGGCATTCCGAGGTGACCGACACCTTCTGGTGCATGGACGGCCCGATGGTGATCGAGACGCGGGCGCCGGCGACGGTGACGGTGCTGCAGCCGGGCCAGATGCACGCGGTGCCGCCACAGACCGCGCATCGCGTCACCGGCCAGGATGGCGGCCGGGCACGCTTCGCCATCCTGCAGGGTGTCGGGACCTACGATTTCAGGCCCGTGGGCTGACATCGTCGGGCGGCAAGGCCCGCTGGCGCGGCCTTCGCGGTATCTACCGCCGCCGCCACCCCTGCGTCGTCCGGTTCACCACCCCGCCCAGCGCCACGTGGCCGATCTTCACCGCCGTCGTCACGCCAAGAATCACCACCGCCATCGCGGCGGCGGCGCTGACCTGCCCTGCCTCGTCCATATGGACCACGGCGATCGAGGCCAGCTTGGTGTCGGGGCCGTAGAGGAAGATCACCGCGCTCACCGTCGTCATCGCGTTGACGAAGATATAGACGGCGATGTCGAGGATGGCCGGCAGGCAGATCGGCGCCGTCACCCGGCGGAAGGTGACCCAGGCCGGCACCTTGAGGGAGGCACTCACCGCCTCGAATTCCGGATCGAGCTGGCGTATCGCCGTCACCGCGGTCAGGTGCGCCACGGTGTAGAAATGCACCACGCTGTTCAGCACGATGATGCCCAGCGTGCCGTAGAGAAACCCGAGTGGGTTCAGCTGGTGGTTGAAGAACAGGATGAAGGCCAGGCCGAGCACCAGGCCAGGCACCGCCAGCGGCACCGCGACGACGAATCGCAGCCCCGCGTTCAGCCAGCCGCCGCGGGCGCCGCGTTCCATCAGCCAGGCGGTGCAGAACACCAGCGTGGTGCCGAAGATCGCCGCCAGCACCGCCATGCGGAGCGAATTGCCAAGCGCGCCCCAGCCGGTCGAGTCGAACCGGCTGAAGTCGTAATTATCGAGCGTCAGCGAGAGGTTGTACGGCCAGAACCGGATCAACGAGCCCCAGGCGGCCACCGCCACCAGCCCGACCAGGGCGAAGGCCACCGTGATGCACAGCACCAGCAGCGGCCCATCGCGCCCCGCGCGCGGCTTCGGCACATAGGGCACCGCACGGCCCGAGAGCGTGCCGGAGGCTTTCTTCTGCGCCCAGCGGTCCAGCAGGAAGGCGCCGATCGCCGGCAGCAGCAGCACCAGCCCGACCACCGCGCCCATGCTGAAATTCTGCAGCCCGACGACCTGCTTGTAGACATCCGTCGCCAGCACCGGGAATTGCCCGCCGATGACCTTGGGGATGCCGAAATCGGTGACCACCAGGGTGAAGACGACCACGGCGGCCGAGACCAGCCCGTAGCGCGCGCCGGGCAGCGTCACGCTGGCGAAGATGCGCGCGCGGCCGGCCTTCAGGACCTCGGCCGCCTCGTACAGCCGCGCATCGGCGGTGGACAAAGCGACCGCCAGGATCAGCGCCGCATGCGGGAAGCAGTAGAAGACCTGCGCGGCGATGATGCCGCCCGGCCCGTAAAGGCTGCCGCCGCCCAGCAGGCCACGCAGCAGCCCCTGGTTGCCGAACAGGTAGATCAGCGCCAACGCCGGCAGCAGCGACGGGGCGAGAACCGGCAGCAGCATCACCGCGCGGAACACGCCCTTGGCCGGGATGCAGGACCGCGTCAGCGCATAGGCGAAGCCGAAGGCCAGCGGCACCACCAGAACGGTCGTCACCGCCGCAGTCCAGACGCTGTTCCAGGCGGAGATCAGCAGCGCCGGCGTGGTCACATAGGCGATGAAATTCGCCAGCCCGACGAAACGCCCGTCGGTATCCTCGAAGGCGCGCAGAAGCAACGTGCCAAGCGGCAGGACGAGTCCCACCGCCAGGACGGCGGCCGCCAGCCACAACCCGAGGCGCAGCAGCCGAACATCCGCCGGCAGCGCGACCCGCACCGGGCGGTCGAGCGCCGCGTCACTCATCGATGGGGAAGACCATGATGCGCCCGGCCGGGAAGGCGGCGGGCAGGGTCATGCCGGGCAGCGCACCCAGGGCCCGCACCGCATCGGGCGGCACGTCGGCCTCCAGCCGCAGCCGGCCGGCTTCCAGCGACAGCCGGCAGACCGGGCCAAGGAATTCGAGGTGCGTCACCTCCGCGTCGAAGGCGCCCGGCAGCGCCGCGGCCTCCGCGCCGAGCCGGACACCCTCCGGCCGGACGAAGCCCTGCACCCGCGTGCCGTAGAGCATGCCATTGGACCGATCGCAGGGCAGCCGCAGCCCGTCGAGCTGCAGCGTGCCGCCTGGGCTGTCCACCACCGCCTCGAAATGGCTGCTGCGGCCGACGAAGCCGGCGACGAAGGCGGTGGCCGGCGCGGTGTAGATCGCCTCCGGCGTGCCGACCTGCTCGATCTTCCCGCGCGACATGACGACGACGCGGTCGGAGACGCCCATCGCCTCCTCCTGGTCATGCGTGACCATGATGGTGGTGATGCCGAGCCGCCGCTGCACCGCGCGGATCTCCTGCCGCAGGTGGAGCCGGACGATGGCATCCAGCGCCGAGAGCGGTTCGTCCAGCAGCAGCAGCCCCGGCTCGTTCGCCAGGGCGCGGGCCAGCGCCACGCGCTGCTGCTGGCCGCCGGACAATTGCGCCGGGTATTTGTGGGCGTGCTCGGCCAGCCCGACCAGGGCGACCAACTCCGTCACCCTGTCCTGCCGCCGGGCGCGCGGCCAGGCAGCACCACGCAGCCCGTAGCCGATATTGTCGGTGACGCTCAGGTTCGGGAACAGCGCGTAGGATTGGAAGACGATGCCGAAATCGCGCTGCGACGGCGGCAGGCCGGTGATGTCGCGGCCATTCTGCAGGATGCGGCCGCTGGTGGCCGGATCGAGGCCGGCGATCGCCCGCAGCAGCGTGGTCTTGCCGCAGCCGGAGGGGCCGAGGAAGGAGACGAATTCCCCCGCCGCGACCGACAGGCTCACCCGCTGCAGCGCCTGGAAGGTGCCGAAGCTCTTCGACACCTGCTCGACGATCAGGTAGGGCGCGCCCGCCGCGACGGTCCGCTGCCGCGAGAGTTCGAGCGCGTCGCTCACCGGCTCAGTTCCGCGGGGCCGACTTGCCGTCGAAGCGCGCCGACCAGGCCTTCAGGATCTCGTCCCGCTTCAGCGCCACGGCGCGGAAATCCTGGGTGACCAGGCGCTGCTCGAACTCCGCCGGGTAGCCCTTCACCGCCGGCGTTACGCCGGGCAGCGCCAGCACCGCGTACCACTTGCCGTACAGCTCCATCGCCGGCTTCGAGACCGTCCAGTCGGCCAGCTTCTGCGCGGCTTCGGCGTTCTTCGTGCCGCGCAGGATGGCGGTGCCTTCCAGGTCGAAGCCGACACCGTCGGTCGGCACGATGATCTCGATCGGCGCGCCCTGGTTCTTCAGCGTGACCGCCCGCATGTCGAGCGAGATGCCGACGCCGTATTCGCCGCGGGCGGCGTTGTTGCACGGGGCGCTGCCGCTGTGGGTATAGACCTGGACGTTCTCGTGCAGCTTGCCCATGAAGTCCCAGGCGGCCTCGCCCTTGGTGCCGATCCAGCCGGCCACGGTCAGGAAGCCGGTGCCCGAAGACGCCGGGTTCGGCATGGCGATCTGGCCCTTGAAGGCCGGGTTCAGCAGGTCGGTCCAGACCGCCGGCTTGGGCAGGCCCTTCTCCTTCGCCACCACCGTGTTGAAGCAGATCGCCGAGACGAACGCGTCCATGCCGGTCCAGCTCATCGGGCTGCGGTCGCTGCGCATCGAGGGCCGCAGCGCCTCGGCGCCCTTCGGCGAGTAGGGCTCCAGCATCTCCTGCGCTTCCATCTGCAGCAGGGAGAAGACCGAAAGGCCCCAGATCACGTCGGCGCGCGGGTTCGCCTTTTCGGCGATCAGCCGGGCGGTGATGACGCCGGTGCTGTCCCGCACCCAGGCGATCTCGATGGAGGGCACCGCGGCCTCGGCCGCCGCTTTCAGCGGAGCGAGCTGCTCGTTCTCCAGCGCGGTGTAGACCGTCAGGCGGGTGCGTTGTTGCGCCTCGGCCGGCGCGATGGCCAGTGCGAGGGACAGCCCAAGGGTGAGGGCGCAGGCGCGGCGAAGCATGGACGTCTCCAAGGCTGGCACCCCTTCCTAATCCAGCCTTCGCCCGCCGAGACGTGACCGTTTCATGGCATGGGCTGGCCGCCGGTCGGGGCGGGTGATCCCGGCCGGCAGGCAGGAATCCTGCCGGTTTCGATACGCTGATTCCCTGCCCATCGCCAAGGGCGCCCGTTCAGGCGTCGGCGCGGATGTTGCCGGCCTTCACCGCCTCGCCGAACATGCGGAAGTAGCGGGCGCCGAGATCGGCCAATTCCTCCGGCGAGGAGGGAATGGTCTGGATGAAATCGGTGTCGAATCGTTCTGTCATCGCCGGCGCGCTCATCACCTGGCGGTTCACCGCGGCCAGGCGTTCGATGATCGGCCGCGGCGTGCCGCGCGGGGCGTACATCGCGAACCAGCTCTGCACGTTGAAGTCGGGCAGGCCCGCCTCGGCCGCCGTCGGTACCTCTGGCATCACCGGGGCGCGGGTGGCATTGGTCAGCAGCATCGCCCGCAGCGCACCGGACCGGACATGCTGGCCGAGCATCTGGATGCCGTCGAAGAACAGCGGCGTGCGGTTCGCCAGCAGGTCCGGCACGGCGGCTGCTGTGCCGCGGAAATGCACCGGCTCCACCGACGCGCCGGTCCGGGCACGCCACATTTCGGTGACCACATGGGTGATCCCGCCGGCGCCGGTGCTGGCGTATTTCGTGGTGTCCGGCTGGCGCTTCAGCCAGGCGAGCAATTCGGCATGGGTGGAGACGCCAAGCTGGGCGTTGACGCAGAACAGGAAGGGCCCGGTGGTCATGGCCGAGACCGGCATCAGGTCGCGGGTCGGGTCGAAGCTCATCCGCTCATAGGTGTGTGGGTTGATCACCACCTGCCCGGAATTGGCGATCAGCACGGTGTGCCCATCGGCCGGCGCGCGGACCACGAGTTCCGAGCCGAGGTTGCCGGCGGCGCCCGGGCGGTTTTCCACCACCACCGGCTGGCCGAGGATCTCCTGGAAGCCGGCCGCGGCCCGGCGGGCCAGCACGTCGGTCGGGCCGCCGGCGGCGAAGCCGACGACGAAGCGGATCGGCCGGTCCGGCCAGGTCCCCTGGGCGATGGCCGGCCGGGCCAGCAGCGGCGCGGTGGCGAGCGTGGCGGTCGCGCCGAGCAGGGCCCGGCGCCGTGGCTGGAATGCGGTCATCTCGTCGGTCTCCCCGGCGCCCCTTCGCGGGGCGGCGCCTTTTCGGCGCAGGTCAGACCTGCGCCATATGCATGGCGGGAGATGGCGCCTGGGGAATGTGTTTCAAGAAGTTAATGCGTTACGCCTGCGGATTTTCGCCGCGGGCCAGCCGGGCCTCGATGGCGGCGATCGCCGCCGGCAGGTCAGCGGCGCTGTCGATCACCAGATGCGCGCCCGCCGCTTCCAGCTCGGTCGTAGCGCGGGCGCGGGCGGCGGCGACCTCGGCCGCGGGCACGGAGACCAGTTCCTCGGCCGACCAGCCGGCGATGTTGCCGGTCAGCGCCAGCCCCACCGCCCAGCAGCCGGCGGCGCGCGCCTCCCCGATGCCCGGCGGCGTGTCGTCCACCTTCACCACGCTGGCGGCCGGCCAGATGCCCATCGCCGCCATGGCGTGCCACATCTGCAAGGGCGCGGGCCGGCCGGCGGCAAGGTCGCCGGCGCAAACCATCACGTCCGGCACGAAGCCCTGCGCGGCGGCCAGCGGCGCCAGCTCGGCCATGATCGGCCGCGTATAGCCGGTGGTGGAGCCGATGCGGATGCCGCGCGCCTTCAGCGCCGCCAGCGCCGCGCCGACGCCCGGGATCAGCGTCGCATGGTCCTTCACCGAGGCGACGTTCAGCGGCTCGAAGATCTCGAAGATCGCCTGGACATCGGCTTCATTGAAGTCGTGGCCGTGCTTCGCCCGCCACGCCTCGTTCACCGCCTGGCCGACCAGGCGGATATGATCCGCCTTGGCCATGCCCATCGGGCCGCGCGCATCGGCGATCGAGATCTCGACGCCCAGCGCGGCGAAGGCACGCTGGAAGGCGCCCATCGGCGCCCGGCTGCCATGGTCGACCACGGTCCCCGCCCAGTCGAGGATCACCGCCTTCACCGGCCCCGTGTAGGGCGCACGCCAGTCGCTCATGCCGCGTTCTCCCAACCCGCAAAGGTGTCTTCCGCCAGGCCGAAGGCGGTGCTGGCGCCGGTGCCGCTGGTGACGGAGACGAGGCGGACGCCCGGCATCGGCGCCTCGATGAAGGCGGTGTCGGGGCCGGAGGGGTAGACGCCCACCCAGCGCTCCAGCACCGCGGGCCGCGGGATGTTCAGCACCGCGGACAGCTCCGCCAGGATCAGGTCGTCCACGTCGGCCGGCTGGAAGGGATCGGGGCTGTCGGCGTAGTGATGGCTGTCGCCGACCACCAGAGAGCCATCGGCGCCCTGCACCACGATCAGGTGGATGCCGTTCTCCAGTTCCGCGGCCTGCTCGGCCCGCAACCGGGCGCCGAGCCGGGGGAGGGAGGCGCAGTCCTTGTAGCCGAGGTAGCGCACCAGCCCGAGATCGCTCATCACCGCCCCCGGCAGCGCGAAGCCCGGGGCGGCGACGCGCAGCATGTGCAGCTTGCACAGCGTGACACCGCGGCGGGTGAAGCTTTCGGGAAACAGCGTGCGCAGGTCGGTGCCGGGGCAGACGATGATGCGCTCCGCCGTGATGGTACCGGCAGTGGTGTGCAGCCGGCCAGGCTCGATGCCGGTGACGGCGGTGTAGCGGCGGTATTCGACGCCCTGCGTTTCCAGCCAGGCGGTCAGGCGCGGGATGGCGTCGCGGCTCTCGACCCGCAACTCGTGCGGCGAGTGCATGGCGCCGGCCAGGTTGGGGTGCAGCGCGCCGGACGCCGCCGCCTCGACTGCGGTCAGCATGCGGCAGCCCGTGCCCATCGGGCCGGCGGCGAATTCCTCCAGGCAGGCCAGTGCTTCCGGCCGCCGTGCGGCGAAGACCAGGCCGCGCTGGTGGATGGCGATGCCGGCCTGCGGCGCGACCTCCGCCCAGATGTCGCGGGCGCGGCGGGCGCGGCGCCAGCAATCCCCGGCCTCCTGGCCGGTGACGGTGACGAAGCCGAAATTGCGGATGGAGGCGCCGACGGCGCGCGCCTCGCGCTCCACCACCACGGTGCGGAGGCCGGCACGGATGGCGGCCAGCGCATGGGCGAGGCCGACGATGCCGGCGCCGACGATGGCGATGTCGTAGCGCTGGTCCATGGCCCGCCCCGTTGTTTCGGTGAAGCGGTAGCGTGGTCGGCGGCAAGGGGGCAAGGTCGGGGAGGAAAAAGCATTTCCTCCCCGAACCCCTCCTTTGCTTTTTGTGGGTTGGCACCTGCCGCGCGGCGGGTGCCGGATCAGAGAAATAGAGAAGGGTCCAGGGAGGATACTTCCTCCCCGGCCTTGCTTGCTTAAGCCATCCGCCCCGGATTCCGCTCGACCAGGATCGGCCGCACCAGCCGCCCGAACCGCTCCGCCTCCTCGTCGTGCAGGTAGCCCGAGAGGCAGAAGCTGTGGCAGCCGATGTCGATGAAGCGCTGCAGCACCGCGGCGCATTGCCCCGGATCGCCCACCACCGCGACGCCGGCGCCCTGCCGCACCTTCGCCAGCCCGGCCCAGAGGTTGGGCGCGATCAGCCCGTCCCCGCCTTGCGCATTGCTCTCCGCCAGCAGCGCCTGCACCCGCTGGTTCGCCACCGAATTCGCCACGTTGGCCCGCACCGCCGCGCTGCGGTCCGCGCCGACATCCGCCACCAGCGCCGCCGCCGCCGCCCAGGCCTCCGCCTCGGTCTCCCGGCAGATGATCTGCAGCCGCATGCCGAAGCCGAGCGCCTCCTCCCGCCCCGCCGACCGGGCCAGGGCGCGGATCTCCGTCATCTGCGTGGCGATCGTCTCCGGCCGGTCGCCCCAGAACAGGTGCACGTCGGCATGCGCGGCCGAGATCGCCCAGGCCTGGTGCGACCCGCCGCCGAGGTAGAAGCGCGGATGCGGCCGCTGGAAGGGCGGCGGGATGACGCGGGCGCCGCGCAGCGTGTGGAAGGCGCCGTCCCAGTCGATCGGGCGCTCCGCCGCCCAGAGCGCCTTCATGATGCCGACCTCCTCCGCCATCAGGGCGTAGCGGTCCTCCTTGCCGTGGCGGATGCCGTCGGCGGCATTCTCCGCCTCCGACTGCCCGGCGATCAGGTTGACCGCGATCCGCCCGCCGGTGAGCTGGTCGAAGGTCGTCACCATCTTCGCCAGCATCACCGGGTTGATGTAGCCCGGCCGCGCCGCGACCAGCATGCGGATGGAGGACGACCGGCCGGCCATGAAGGCGGTGGTGACCCAGGCCTCCCAGCAGGGCACCGCGACCGGGACCAGCAGGTATTCGAACCCCGCTGCCTCGGCCGCGGCCACCACGCGGTCGAACATCGGGGTGCCGGCGGGCACCACGTTGTGGCCATCCGCGTAGCGCGTGGTGTCGCCGTTGCTGGGCAGGTACCAGCCGAATTCCAGCGGGCGCATCGCCCCTCCGTACCGCATCATCCTGCGCATCCTGCGCGGCACGCGCCGGCGGCACCAGGGGCGGCGTGTCCTGTGTTCGCAAGCACATCGGATACAGCATACAAATCGTAGAACCTCCCGCACCGGCAAGGCCCTTCCGGCCGCCGTCCGAGGAGAGACAATGATGCGCACGCTCACCCACGCCCTGGCCCTGGCCACCCTGTTCGGCCTGACCCAGGTTGCCGCCGCCCATGACATGCAGGTCCTGCAGGGCGGCGAGAATTTCGAGGTTCAGTGGACCGGCGGTCCGCGCGACAACCTGGCCGGCGGCGGCACCGCCCGGCTGCAGGGCGGCGGCGAGGACCGCAGCCTGACCTACGAGCCGGCGACCACCCAGGGGCAGTCGGCCGTCGCCACGCTGTCGGGCGGCGGCGATGACCGGACGCTGATCCGCAGCCAGCCGCAGCCATCCGCAAGCATGCTGGCGCAAGGCCCCGCGCCGCAGGTCCCTGGCGGGCCGCGCCGGCGCTGACCCTTCGGTGCGGGCGATCCAGCGGGGCGGTGCCGGGGACGGCGCCGCCCCGTTCGACCTCCAGGCCGCGGTTGTTCAATGCACATGCAATGGGCTTTCATGGTCGCCGACGCCGGAGACGACGCCGATGACCCCGACCCAGGTGACCCTCGTCCAGGACAGCTTCGCCAAGGTGGTCCCGATCAAGGAGGCCGCGGCCGGCCTGTTCTACAACCGGCTGTTCGAGATCGATCCGGGCACCAGGCCGCTCTTCGCCCACAGCGACATGGCGGCGCAGGGGCAGAAGCTGATGGCGACGCTCGGCTTCGTGGTGGCGGGCCTGACCCGGCTGGAGACGGTGGTGCCGGCCGCCGAGGCGCTGGCGCGGCGGCATGTCGGCTACGGGGTGACGGAGGCGCACTACGCCAGCGTCGGCGCGGCGCTGCTCTGGACGCTTGGGCAGGGGCTGGGCGAGGCCTTCACGCCGGAGGTCGAGGCGGCCTGGACCGCCGCCTATACGCTGCTGTCCGGGGCGATGATCGCGGCCGCGACAGCGGGCTGAGCCGCCCCCGGCGGGCGACCAGCGCGCGGCGCCGTCAGCCGGCTTCCGCCGCCGCCCGCATCGCCGCCCACAGCGCCGCCACGTCCGCCCGCGTGGTCGTCTCCGCCCCGATCGAAACCCGCACCATCCAGCGCCCGTCGAGCGTGGCCGGGGTGACATAGGCGGCGCCCGAGCGGTTCAGCCGCTCCGCCCATGCCGTCGTGTGCGCATCCAGCGCCGCGCCCTCCAGCCCCGCCGGCGCGTGCCGGACGCAGACCGTCTGCAAGGGCACCGGCGCCAACACCTGCCAGCCCGGCGTGGCAGCGACCTCCGCCGCCAGCCAGCGCGCATTCTCGATGTCCCGCCGCAGCCGCGCCCGCAGCGCCGCCACGCCCTGCTCGCGCAGCACGAACCACAGCTTCAGCGCGCGGAAGCGCCGGCCGAGCGGGATGCCCCAGTCGCGCAGGTTCTTCACCTGGCCATCCGTCGCGCTCTGCAGGTAGGACGGGTTGGTGGACATCACCCGCACCAGGTGCTGCGGGTCCCGCACGTAATACAGCGACGCATCGAACGGCACGCCGAGCCATTTGTGCGGGTTCAGCACCAGGCTGTCCGCCGCCTCCACGCCCTCCCACAGATGGCGGCATTCCGGCAGGATCATCGCGCTGCCGGCCATCGCCGCATCGACATGCAGCCAGATCCCGTGCCGGGACGCGACCGGGGCGAATGCTGCGATCGGATCGATGGCGGTGACCGCGGTGGTGCCGGTCGTGGCGACCACGGCGCAGGGGCGCAGCCCGGCGGCGAGGTCCGCTTCGACCATCGCGGCGAAGGTGTCCGCGCGCATCGCGTGCTGCGCGTCGCAGGGCACCAGCCGCAGGTGGTCCCGCCCGAAGCCGGCCAGCAGCGCCGCCTTCTCGACCGAGCTGTGGCTCTGCGCGCTGGCATAGACCAGCAGCGGCGCGCCCGGTGCCTGCATCCCGCCGCGCGCCATGGCGTAGCCGCTGGATCGTTCCCGCGCGCAGAGCAGCGCGACGAGGCTGCTGGTGGAGGCGGTGTCCTGGATCACGCCGCTCCAGGCGGCTGAGAGGCCCACCATCTGGCGGACCCAGTCGGTCACCACCTCCTCCAGCTCGGTGATCGCCGGGCCGGATTGCCAGGACAGGCCGATCACGCCGAGCCCGGTCGAGACGAGGTCGCCGAGCACCCCGGCCAGCGGGGCGTTGGCGGGGAAATAGCCGAAGAAGCGCGGCGACTGCCAATGGGTGATCCCCGGCATGATCACCCGATCGAGGTCGGCCAGCACCGCATCCATCGGCTCCGGGTCCTCGGGCGGCGCGGCGGGGAGGGCGGCGCGGACCTCGCCCGGGGCGACCGATGCCATGACGGGGCGGTCGGCGATGGTGGCGCGGTAATCGGCGATCCAGTCGATCAGCCGGTGGCCCTCGCGGCGGAATTCCTCCGGTGTCATGCGCGTCCCCTTCACCCCTCTGGGGCAGTCTGGCCGGGATGCCGGGGCGCGGCCAACCCTTTGCCGGCACGTCATTCGGTGCCATGGAACGGCCGGTCCGACCGCCGGGAGAGAAACCGCATGCTCGATCGCCGCACCCTGCTGCTGGGTGCCACCGCTATCCCCCTTGGCGCTCCGCTCGCCGCCCCCGCCCTGGCGCAGACCGCCGGCGACTGGCCGAACCGCCCGGTGCGCGTGGTGATCCCCTGGCCACCCGGCGGCTCCACCGACGTGCTGGCGCGGCTGGTCTCGGAACAGCTTTCCCACAGGCTCGGCCAGCCCTTCGTGCTGGAGAACCGGCCCGGCGCCAGCGGCAATATCGGGATGGAGGCGATCGCGAAAGCGGCGCCGGACGGCTACACCCAGGGCCCGGCGACCATCGCCAACCTCTCGATCGCGCAATTCCTCTACGCCAGGCTGCCGTTCAATCCGGAGAAGGACTTCTCCGTCATCTCGATGCACTGGGAGCTGCCGAACGTCGTCGTCGCCCCGGCCCAGTTCACCCCGCCGAATACCCTGGCCGAGTTCATCGAATGGGCGCGGGCGCGGCCGAAGGGCGTCAGCTATGGCAGCCCCGGCGTCGGCACCACCGCGCATCTCTCCGGCAGCGGCTTCTGCGACCGGCTCAAGATCGATGGCCAGCACGTGCCGTTCCGTGGCGCGGCGCAGATCATCCCGGCGATGCTCTCGGGCGACCTGACCTTCGCCATCGACAACCTGGCCAGCTACATCCCGGTGATCACCGAAGGCCGGCTGAAGGCCTATGCGGTGACCAGCCCGGAACGCTGGGTGACGCTGCCCGCCATCCCCACCATGGCGCAGGCCGGGGTGCCGGATTTCGTCATCACGTCGTGGTGCACCTGGGTCGGCCCGGCCGGCATCCCGCGCCCGATCGTCGACAAGGTGAACGCCGCGCTGAAGGAGATCGCCGCCGACCCTGCGGTGCAGCAGCGCTTCCTGCAGACCGGGGCGAAATGCGTCTGGTCGACGCCGGAGGATGCGGTGGCGCATGCCGCCCGGCAGCGGCCGATGCTGGCCGAGATGGTGAAGGTCAGCGGCGCGCGGATGGAATAGGGGCGGGCGCCGCCGCCCCCCTGGCGTTCGGCCCCGCGGCACCCCATACCGGCGCCCATGTCCGCCACCCCCCTTGAGGCCGGCGCCATGCCCGCGCGGCGCGCCTGGCTGAACAGCCTGTTCGTCGACCATGCCGTGCTGCGCATCTCCTGGCGCAACTGGGGCGTGGTCGAGCCGGGCCGGCTGTACCGCTCGAACCACCCGCTGCCCTGGCAGATCCGCACGGCGCAGCGCCGGCTCGGCCTGCGGACCGTCATCAACCTGCGCGGTGAGCGGGTAGATTGCGGCTCCGACCGGCTGGGCCGCGCGGCGGCTGCGGCGGCCGGGCTGGTGCATGTCGATGCGCCCTTCGAAAGCCGCGGCGCCCCGCACAAGGACCGCATCCTGCGCCTGGCCGAGATCTACGCCAGCGTGCCGGAGCCGGTGCTGATCCACTGCAAGTCTGGCGCCGACCGCACCGGCCTCGCGGCCGGGCTGTGGCTGCTGCTGCAGGGCCGTCCGGTGGAGCAGGCGATGGCGCAGCTCACGCTGCGCCAC
>JBMOJU010000476.1:0-3459 GCA_049315625.1 Paracraurococcus sp. | reverse complement strand
TGGCGACGAGGACCGTGGTGATGGCGTCCATCAGCTGTCCGTCCTTCGCGGCTGGAACCACTGGTAGCGGCCGAGCAGCGTATCGCTGGCCAGGATCGCGACGAAGATGAAGCCCTGCAGCACCACCACGGTCGCATCCGGCATGTCCATCCGCCGCTGCAGCAGCCCGCCGGCGGCACCCAGCCCGCCAAGCAGCACCGCCATCGGGATGATGGCCAGCGGGTTATGGCGCGACAGGAAGGCGATGAGGATGCCGGACCAGCCATAGCCGGCGATGAGGGAGGCATTGGCGCGGCCATGCACCGCGGCGACTTCGATCATTCCCGCCAGCCCGGCGAAGCCGCCGCCCAGCAGGCAGGCGCCGATCATCAGCTTCTGCACCGGCAGGCCCTGCAGCTGCGCCGCGCGGAGGTTGCCGCCGGTGACGCGGCCGGCGAAGCCGAGCGCGGTGCGCGAAATCAGCACCCAGGCGAAGCCGCAGGCGATCAGCCCGATGACAAGGCCGGGATGCACGTCGGTCCCCGGCATCGCCGGCAGCATGAGCGCGTCGCCGATGCCCCAGGTGGAGGGCTTGTTGAGGCTGGCGGGATCGCGCAGCAGTCCCTCCACCAGATGGTTGAAGAGAGCCAGGCCGATATAGGCGAGCACGAGGGAGGCGATGGTCTCGTTCACCCCGCGCTTCGCCCGGAGCCAGCCGGAAAGGCCGATCCAGCCCGCGCCGGCCGCCGCCCCGGCGATGGCCATGACCACCCAGACGAGCAGCGACGGCGCGCCGAGGATGGGCAGCGCGGCGGCGACGGCGGCGAGGCCGCCCAGCGCCACCGCCGCCTCGCCACCGATGATGACCAGGCCGAGCCGGGCCGGGATGGCGACGCAGAGTGCCGTCAACAGCAGCGGCGCGGCGCGTTGCAGCGTGTTCTGCAGCGAGAACCAGGAGCCGAAGGCGCCGCGCCAGACGAGTTCCAGGAATTCGACCGGCGACTTGTCCAGCAGCAGCAGGAAGACGGCGAAGACGCCGAAGGCAGCGAGCAGGGCCAGAAGCGGGGCAAGCCCCGCCTCCGCCGCCCGCCGCCAGGGGTACCAACGGTCCACAGGCGCCGCCTCCGGCGCCACGGCGCTGGTCGCAACGCCCGCGGCCGTGCTCACGCGATGGCGCCGATCACGCCCTCGACCAGCCAGTTGGTCGATTCCAGCTCGACCGCGGTCTCGACCAGCGCCTTGCCGGCGGCGACGACGGTGTTGCCCTTGTTGTCCTTCAGCGGGCCCTTGAAGGCGGCGAAGCCACCCTTCACGATCTCCGCCTTCACCGCCTCGGCGCGGGTCTTGGCGGCGGCCGAGACGCTCGGCCCATAGCCCGACATCTTGACGAAGCCGTCGGCCAGGCCGCCGCGGACGAAATTGCCCGGCGCCTTGCCGATCTTCATGCCCTCGGCGAAGTCGGCATAGACCTTGATCCAGTTCCACTCGGCTCCGGTGAGGTAGCCCTTCGGCGCCAGCTTAGACTGGTCGGCATGGTAGCCGCAGGTGAACATGCCGCGCCGCTCGGCGGTCTCGATCACCACCTTCGGGCCGTCCACGTGGCAGGTGACGACGTCGACGCCCTGGCCGGCCAGGCTGTTGGTGGCCTCGGCCTCCTTCACCGGCATCGACCACTCACCGGTGAAGATGACCTGCACGGTGATGGAGGGATCGACCGAGCGGGCACCCATGGCGAAGCTGTTGACGTTGATCAGCACCTGCGGGATCGGCTTGGCGGCGATGAAGCCCAGCTTCTTGGTCTTCGTCGCATGCGCGGCGACCACGCCGTTCAGGTACTGGCCCATGCCGATGTAGCCGAAGTAGCTGCCCGTGTTCATCGGGTGCTTCTCCTTGGTCCAGAGCCCGCCGCAATGGCGGAACTGTACCTTCGGATACTTGGCAGCCATGCGCAGCATGTAGGGGTCGAAATACCCGAAGCTGGTCGGGAAGACGAGCGAGGCGCCGTCGAGCTTGATCATGCTCTCCATGGTGCGCTCGACGTCGGCGGTCTCGGCGACCTTCTCCTCCTCGACGATCTTGATGTCCTTCATCTTCTTCAGCGCGGCGGCGGCCTCGGCATGCGCCTGGTTGTAGCCGTAGTCGTCCTTCGGGCCGACATAGATGAAGCCGATCGTCGTGGTCGCCGCCTGGGCGGGGCTGACGCCCAGGGCCAGGGCGGGCGCCGCGAGGGCGGCGCCCTGCAACAGGCTGCGGCGGGACAGGTCGTGGCGGATCGTCATGGGCATCGCTCTCCCGGGCGCGGCCCGGACGCCGGCCCCCAAGGCGGGCGATTTTGCAACCCGCGTGCCAAAGCGCGGGTGTGAGAGCACCGCGGCGGCGACTGCCCGTTTTGCCGGCAGAGTCATCAATCTACGTTGCCGTGTGTCACGCATAATTGTGGCATGGATGTTGCGGTGCCTTCCCCCGGCGCTGCTCGTGCGCCGCGGTCCCGGCACCCCGGGGCCGGTGGACACCCCCCGGGGGAAGGACGGATTATGCGGATCATTCGTTATGCGCTCGGCGCCGCGCTGAGCCTGATGGCCGGCTCGGCTTTCGCGCAGGGTTTCAGCGACACTTCGGCGGAATATCGCTACGGCCCGAACTATCGAGAGCCAGGCATTCGCGGCTATGTGCCGAAGCACATCCTGACGCTGACCCACGTCGATGGCGGCTCGCTCTGGTCCAACTTCGTCAACATGGACCTGCTCTTCTCGGCCGATAACGACCCGACCAAGGGCTCCACCAAGAGCGGTGAGCAGGCGGTCGAGCTGTACGGCATCTACCGCGGTGACCTCAGCCTGAACGGCGCCTTCGGCACCAGCGCCTTCACCCTCAATCCGGTCCTCCGCGACGTCTCGATGCAGATCGGCTTCGACGCCAATACCAAGAACACCGCCTTCGCGCCGGCGAAGAAGCTGGTGACCTTCGGTCCCAACTTCCACTTCAACGTCCCGGGCTTCCTCAACATCGCCCTGCACGTCGCCCGTGAGTGGAACTACAACGGCATCGTCGGCAAGTCGGTCGAATTCGACACGACCTTCGAGGCCGAGATGGTCTGGGCGATCCCGCTCGCCTTCACCGGCCTGCCGTTGAAATTCCAGGGCTTCTTCAACGTGGTTGCACCCAAGGGCCGCGACGGCTTCGGTGCCAACACCAAGACCGAAGTGCTCACCGAGCCACGCCTGACGCTCGATGTCGGGGCGATCGCCTTCGACAAGCCGAACAAGCTGGACGTCTCGCTCGGCTACCAGTATTGGCTCAACAAGTTCGGCAACAACCACGATACGGTGCCCGGCTCCCTTGCCAGCACGGTATTCGTCGCGGCGCGCTACCACTTCTGAGCCTTCGACGTGCCCGGTTGTGGGCGCGCATCACAACGGCCGCAGCATCTCTTAGGGAACCAACAGCCCAGGCTGCAAACGGCCGTCGCGGCCGGGTCCT
>JBMOJU010000097.1:0-15494 GCA_049315625.1 Paracraurococcus sp. | reverse complement strand
TGTCTTCGCCCGCGCCTGGGACGGCACGCGCTGGGCCGCGGTGCCTGCCGCCGCGCCGTAGCAGGATGGCGGGAAGGGAGGCGCCCATGTTCTTCGAAGGCTTCACGCTTGAAACCCGCACGGCGAACGGCCAGCAGGTCCGCCTGCGCCGCGGCGGAAGCGGCCCGCCGCTGCTGCTGCTGCACGGCAACCCGCAGACCCACGCCATGTGGCACAAGGTCGCACCCGTGCTTGCCCAGCGCTTCACGATCGTCGCGCCCGATATTCGCGGCTACGGCTTTTCCGCCAAGCCGCCGGTCACGCCGGACAGCCGCCACTACGCCAAGCGGGAGATGGCGGCCGACCTCGCCGCGCTGATGCGCGACCTGGGGCACGACCGCTTCCGCGTCGTCGCGCATGACCGCGGCGCCCGCGTCGCGCACCGGCTGGCGCTGGACCACCCGGCCGCGGTCGAGAAGCTCTGCACCATGGACATCATCCCGACGCTCGCGCATTTCGAGCGCACCGACATGGCATTCGCTATGGGCTACTACCACTGGTTCTTCCTGGCCCAGCCGCACGACAAGCCGGAACGCATGATCCTGCGCGACACCGAGGACTGGTTCGACCTGCACACCTCGCGCGAGCCGAAGGACAAGTCCTTCTTCCACCCGGAGGCGCGCGCCGACTACCTGGCCGCGCTGCGCGAACCAGGCACCGTCGCCGCCATCTGCGAGGATTACCGCGCGGCCACCGCGATCGACCTCGACCAAGACCGCACCAGCCGCGCCGCCGGGGAGCGCGTGCAGGCGCCGCTGCTGGCGCTGTGGGGCAGCAAGGGCGCCATCCCGCGCTGGTACGACGCGCTGGCGATCTGGCGCGACTACGCCGCCGGCCCGGTCGACGGCCACGCTGTGAACAGCGGCCACTATCTGGCCGAGGAGGCGCCGGAGGAGGTGCTGGCGGCGCTCGACCGCTTCCTCTGATCGCGGCATCCTGACGGGAAACCAATCCCCGGGAGGATGCATGTCCCAGACCACCCGCCGCGCCGCGATTGGCGCGGCGCTCTCGCTGCCCGGCCTGGCCCGCGCGCAATCCTGGCCGAGCCGGCCGATCACCCTGCTGGTGCCCAACCCGCCCGGCGGCGGCACCGATTTCGCCGCGCGGCTCTACCAGGATTCGCTGGCGAAGCTGCTCGGCACGCCGGTGGTGATCGAGAACCGGCCCGGCGCCAACGGCAACATCGCCATCCAGGCCACGGTGCGCGCGGCGCCGGACGGCTACACGCTGCTGATGCAGTACAGCGGCTACCATGCCGGCAACCCGGCCATGGTGAAGAATCTCGGCTGGGATCCGGTGAAGGATCTGGCGCCGGTCGGCATGGCGGATGTCGCGCCGCACGGCATCTTCGTCCCCGGCTCGCTGCCGGTGAAGACGCTGGCGGAGTTCATCGCCTATGCGAAGGCGCGGCCGGGGGCGCTGAACTACGCCTCCTCCAGCAATGGCTCCATCCAGCACATCGCCGGCGCACTGTTCGCCCGCGCCATCGGCGTGCCCATGGTGCACGTGCCCTATCGCGGCGCCGCGCCGGCGCTGCAGGACGTGGCCGGCGGGCGGGTGGAGCTGATGATCACCACGCCGTCTTCCACCATCGGCCTGGTGCAGGGCGGCCAGATCCGCGCCCTGGCGATGGCGAGCGAGGAGCGGGTGGCCGCGCTGCCGGAGGTGCCCACCACGGCGGAGGCCGGGCTGCCCGGCTTCACCATCGACGCCTGGTTCGCCATCTTCGCCCCCGCCGGCGTGCCGCCGGCGATCCTGCAGCGGCTGAACGACGCGATGCGGGAGGCGACGACGCTGCCCGATCTCCGCCGCCGCGCCGAGGAGGGCGGGGTGCTGCTGCGGCCGCTGACGATCGCCGAGATGGATATGGTGGCGCGGCGGGAGATCGAGACGCTCGGCCGCACCATCCGCGAGAACGGCATCACCCTGGAGTAGGCAGGCGCTTCCAGAAGAAGATGGTCGCGTGCTCCGCCCCGTGCTCGTCCAGCGCGAAGCCGGGGATGGTGCCGGCCTCCTGCCAGCCCATCGAACGGTAGAGCTGCTCCCCCGCATCGCCCGCCAGCGTGTCCAGCACCAGCAGGCGGCGGCCCATGCGCTGCGCGGCCTGTTCCACCCGCTGCATCAGCGCCCGGCCGATTCCGGCGCGCCGCGCCGCCGGGTCCACCAGCACCTTCGCCACGTCGGCCCGGTGCGGCTGGTTCTGCGGCATGTCGAGGATGAGCTGCGCCGTGCCGACCAGCACGCCATCCCGCCAGGCGCCGAGCAGCAGCTTTCGCCCGGCGGCGGCGTCCGCCGCGACCTTGCGCCAGAAGTCGCGCGCCACCGACGGGGCCAGCGGCGGCAGGAAGGACACGCTGGCGCCGGCCGCGACGCAGGCGATCAGGATCTCGCTCAGCCGCCGCTCCGCGCTGCCGGCGGCGGCGGCGTCCAGCGCCTCCACCACCAGGCCGCGCGCCGGCTTGGCGTAGCGGAATTCCAGCGACTTCGAGAGGTCGTCGAGGATGCGGATGGCGCCCTGCCGGACATAGGAGCGCTTCTCGTAGAAATGGTGCGCGGCGTCGAACCGCGTGTCGGTCCACAGCACCATGCGGTGCGCGCCGGCGGCGCGGGCATGCGCCTCCGCCATGTCGAGCAACCGATGCGCCAGGCCGCTGTCGCGCTCCGACTTCGCGACATACATGCGGCAGATCTCCCAGGCCTGGTCGCTGCCGAGCGGCCTGGTGCCGACCATGCCCACCACCGCGCCGTCGCGCTCCGCGGTCCAGAGCATGCCGCCCGACCCGGCGAAATACGTGGCGAGCGCCCGCAGCTCCGGGACCTCCTTGTCCACGTCCAGCACGAGGTTCGGATACTCGCCCCAGGCGGCGCCGATCAGGGCGATGAAGCCCGCCGCATCGGCATCCGTCGCGGGGCGGAGGATCGTCATGCCAGCTCCCGGCAGAACTCCTGGATGCGGCCACAGGCCTCGACGAGGCTCGCGGTATCGGTGGCGTAGGAGATGCGCATGTGCGGCGACATGCCATAGGCCGCGCCCTGCACCGCGGCGACGTGCTTCTCTTCCAGAAGTGCTGCGACGAAGTCGGTGTCGGTCTCGATCCGTCGCCCGCCCTTCGTCACCTTGCCGAGGCACCCGGCCAGGTTCGGGAAGACATAGAAGGCGCCTTCCGGCTTGTGGCAGGTGATGCCGGGGGCGGCGTTCAGCATCTCCACCACCATGTCGCGGCGCTGCTCGTAGGTCGCGCGCATCCCCTCGACCAGCTCCTGCGGCCCGTCCAGCGCGGCGACGGCGGCCGCCTGGCCGACCGAGGAGACGCCGGCCGTCGCCTGGCCCTGCATGTTGAACATGCCCTTGATCAGCGCGGCCGGCCCGCCGCCGAAGCCGATCCGCCAGCCGGTCATCGCATAGGTCTTGGAACAGCCGCTGACCGTCAGCGTGCGGTCCTTCAGCCCCGGCGTGACCTCGGCGATCGTGCTGAATTTGTGGCCGTCGTACAGCAGGTGCTCGTACATGTCGTCCGACAGCACCCAGACATGCGGGTGGCGCAGCAGCACCTCGCCGATCGCGGCAAGCTCCGCGCGCGACGGCACCGCGCCGGTCGGGTTGCCAGGGAAGTTCAGCATCACCCATTTGGTGCGCGGGGTGATCGCCGCCTCGATATCCTCCGGCCGCGGCTTGAAGCCGTTGTTCTGCGGGCAGGAGACCGTCACCGGCACGCCGCCGGCGACCTTCGCCATGTCGGCGTAGGAGACCCAGAAGGGGGAGGGGATGACCACCTCGTCGCCCGGGTCGACCGTCGCCATGAAGGCGTTGAAGATGACTTGCTTGCCGCCATTGCCGATGATGATCTCGTCGGCCGTGTAATCGAGGCCGTTGTCGCGCTTGAACTTACGCGCGACGGCGGCCTTCAGCGCCGGCGTGCCGCCCTGCGGCGGATACTTGGTGTCGCCGGCAAGTGCGGCCTGGTAGGCCGCCTCGATCGCGTGGCGCGGCGTGGCAAAGTCGGGTTCGCCATTGGCCAGGCTGATGACGTCGATGCCCCTGGCGCGCATCTCCCGCGCCTTGCCCGCCATGGCGGCGGAGGGCGAGACGCGAACGTTGGACAGGCGGTGGGCGAGGTCGGGCATGGCCTTACTGCATGCCCTCGCAGAAGCGCTGGATGCGCGTGCAGGCATCGACCAGCTGCGCGTCGCTGGTGGCGTAGCTGATGCGGAAATAGCCGGGATACATGAAGGCGGCGCCATGCACGCAGGCGACCCCCTCCTCCTCCAGCAAAGCGATGCAGAAATCCTCGTCCGTCTCGATCCGCTTGCCGGCCTTGGTGGTCTTGCCCAGGCAGCCCTGCATGGACGGGAAGACGTAGAAGGCACCCTCCGGCTTCTGGCAGCGGATGCCCGGGGCGGCGTTCAGCATCTCCACCACCAGGTCGCGGCGGCGCTTGTAGGCCACCTTCATGGTGTCGATGCTGTCCTGCGGCCCGGTCAGCGCCTCGACCGCCGCGGCCTGGCTGATGCTGCTCGTGTTGCTGGTGGACTGGCTCTGCAGCTTGTCCATCTGCTTGATCAGGTGCGCCGGCGCGCCGGCATAGCCGATCCGCCAGCCGGTCATCGCATAGGCCTTGGAACAGCCGTTCATCGTGACCGTGCGGTCGCGCAGCCGCGGCTCGACCTCCAGCACCGTGGCCGGGCGGAAGCCGTCATAGGCCAGCTTGTTGTAGATGTCGTCGGTGAAGACCCAGACATCCGGGTGCCGCATCAGCACGTCGGTCAGCGCCTTCAGCTCCTCGGCGCTGTAGGCGGCGCCCGTCGGGTTCGACGGGTTGTTCAGCAGGAACCACTTGGTCTTCGGGGTGATGGCGGCTTCCAGCTGCTCGGCGCGCAGCTTGAAGCCCATGTTCTCGTCACCGCGGACGATCACCGGCTTGCCCTCGGCGAGCTCGACGATGTCGGGGTAGGAGACCCAGCAGGGGGAGGGGATGATGACCTCGTCCCCCGCCTGGATGGTGGCGAGGAAGGCGTCGAAGATCACCTGCTTGCCACCGGTGGCGACCAGGATCTCCTCCGGCTTGTAGTCGATCCCGTGGTCGGCCTTGAAGCGGGCGGCCACCGCCTGGCGCAGCACCATGGTGCCGGCGACGTCGGTGTACTTGGTTTCGCCGCGCCGGATGGCGGCGATCGCCGCCTCCTTCACGTTTTCCGGGGTGTCGAAGTCGGGCTCGCCGGCGGCCAGGCCGATGACGTCCTTGCCCGCCGCCTTCAGCGCCCGCGCCTTGCTGGTCATGGCGATGGTCAGGGACGGGGAGATCCGGTCGAGCCGGTCGGCGATGAGCTTCATGGGAACGGGGCCTGTGGTCTGGCGAAGGGCGGGGACCCTACAGGCCGCCCCCCGTCGCTTCAACCCGCGCGGGCGCCACCCCGGCCATTCCGCCCGAGAATGGCGGCCGCCACCCCCACCGCCAGGCCCGCCACCCCCAGCACCACCGCCGCCAGCGCGTTGATCTCCGGCGTCAGCCCCACCCGCAACTGGGAGAACACCAGCATCGGCAACGTCGTCCCCGCCGGGCCGGAGACGAAGCTGGCCACCACCACGTCGTCCAGCGACAGCGTGAAGGCCAGCAGCCACCCCGCCACCAGCGCCGGGGCGATCAGCGGCAGCGTCACCGTGCGGAACACGGTCAACGGCGCAGCACCCAGGTCGGCCGCCGCCTCCTCCAGCGCCGGATCCATCCCGGCCAGCCGCGCCTGGACCACCACCGCCACATAGGCCAGCCCCAGCGTCGCATGCGCCAGCAGCACCGTGGTGGCACCGCGCCCCACCTGCCAGCCGAAGGCCGCCTCCGCCGCCCCCTGCAGCACCACGAACAGCAGCAGCAGGGACAGGCCGGTCACCACCTCCGGCAGCACCAGCGGGGCGCCGGCGAGCGCCCCGAACAATGCCCGGCCGCGGAAGCGGCCATGCCGCGCCAGCACCCAGCCGGCCATGCCGCCCAGCAGCACCGCCAGCGTGGCCGCGCTGGCGGCGATCCGCAGCGACAGCCAGGCGGCCTCCAGCATCCGGTCGTTCGCCGCCAGGGCGCGGAACCAGCGGAACGAAAACCCGCCCCATTGGAAGGGGATGCGGGCGTCGCTGAAGGCGTAGCCGACCAGCAGCAGGATCGGCAGCCAGAGGAAGGCCAGCCCTACGATCAGTCCCAGCCGCCTCATGGCACCACCCCGGGGCGCTGCCCCGAACCCCGCGAAGGGGGCGAAGCCCCCCTTCGAGACCCCCCTTCTTCAAGGCGCTGGAACAACCTTATCGGCACGATCAACAACCCCAGCAGCGCCACGGCGAGCGCCGCGGCCAGGGGCCAGTCGCGGTTCTGGAAGAACTCGGACCACAACACCCGGCCGACCAGCAAGGCCTCCGGCGGGCCGAGCAATTCCGGGATCACGTACTCCCCGGCCGCCGGGATGAAGACCAGCAGGAAGGCCGCCGCCGCCCCGGGCGCCGAAAGCGGCAGGGTCACGCTGCGGAACACCACCCAGGGGCTGGCCCCCAGATCCGCCGCCGCCTCCTCCACGCTCAGGTCGCGCCGCAGCAGGGTCGCGGTCAGCGGCAGCACGGCAAACGGCAGGTACGCATGCACCATGCCCAGATACATCGCGCTGTCGGAGTACAGCAGCGGCAGCGCCGCCTCCGTCGCCCCCAGCCCCAGCAGCACCCCGTTCACCCAGCCGCCATCCCGCAGCAGCCCCACCCAGGCCTCCAGCCGCGGCAGGAAGCCGGTCCAGAACGGCAGCAGCACCAGCGCCAGCAAGGGCACCCGCCAGCCCTCCCGCGCGGCGGCGATCCCCAGCGCCATCGGATAGGCCAGCGCCAGGCAGAGCGCCGCGGAGATGCCGGCCACCACCAGCGACCGCAGGAAGGCCGCGGCATAGTAGCCGTCCTCCACCAGGGTCAGCAGGTTGGCGAAGCTGCCCTGCCAGCCCCCGGTCGAGGAGACGGGCGGCCGGAAGGGCGGCACGCCCGGCGCCGCCTCGCTCAGCGCGATCCCGGCCAGGATCGCCACCGGCGCCGCCACCAGCACGAGAAGCCACAGGAAGGGCGGCAGCAGGACCAGCGCGCGGCGCATCAATCGGTCAGCGGCGCCAGGCTCTCGGCCGCCCAGGCCAGCGCCAGTTCCGTCCCCGGCAGCGGCGGCGGCGTGTCGGCGGGCAGGGAAAGCCGCCATTCCGCCCCGTTCGGCAGCGCCACCACCGCCAGCCAGCCATCGCCGCGATAGGCCAGATCCTTCAGCCGGACCGCCACGCCGTTCTCGGCCGGGGCCTCGGCCACCATCCGGATCCGCTCCGGCCGCAGCGCCAGGGCCACCGCCTCCCCCGCCGCGCGGCCGGTCGGGGTGGCGGCGCGGAGGACGCAGCCGGCGGTGCATTCCACCGTGCCGTCCGGCCGCATCCAGCCTTCCAGAATGTTGGCCGCACCGAGGAACTCGGCGACGTGGCGATTGGCCGGCCGGTCGTACAGCGCCTGCGGCGGGCCGTACTGTGCCAGCCGGCCGCGTTCCAGCACCGCCACCCGGTCGGCCAGCGCCAGCGCCTCCGCCTGGTCATGCGTCACCATCACGAAGCCGGCGCCGGTGGCGCGCTGCAGCGCGCGCAATTCCAGCCCCGTCCGTTCCCGCAGCGCCGCGTCCAGCGCGCCCAGCGGCTCGTCCAGCAGCAGCAGGGGCGGGCGCTTCACCAGGCTGCGGACCAGCGCCACCCGCTGCCGCTGGCCGCCCGAAAGCTGCGCCGGCTTCCGCCCCTCCAGCCCCGCCAGCCCGACCAGGCCCAGCGCCTCCCCGACCCGCCGGGCGATCTCCGGCTTCGCCACCCCGTCGCGGCGCAGGCCATAGGCGACGTTGTCGAACACCGTCAGATGCGGGAACAGCGCGTAGCTCTGGAACACCATGCTGACCGGCCGGGCATGCGGCGGCAGTGCGCCGATGTCCCGCCCGCGCAGCAGCACGCGGCCCTGCTCCGCCGCCTCGAACCCCGCGACGATCCGCAGCAGGGTCGACTTGCCGGACCCGCTGCCGCCGAGCAGCGCGACGAATTCGCCGGGCTGCACATCCAGGCTCAGCGCATCCAGCGCCAGGGTCGCGCCGAAGCGCTTGGTCACCGCCTCGATCCGCAGCAGTGGCGCGGGCGGGTCCTCCGCCGGGCCCGCCCCGAAGGCCTGGAGCGGCGCCGCCAAACCCCTACCGCCCCGCCCGGAAGCGGCTCCAGAGCCGGGTGCGCGCCCGCTCCCCGGCCGGTGCCTGGGTGCCGGGGACGAAGGCGCGCGCCAGCGCCGCCTCATCCGGGTAGACATTCGCGTCGTCCCGCACCGCCGGCGCCACCAGCGGCCGGCTGGCCGGCACCGCGTTCGGGTAGCGCACCTGGCTGGTGATCGCCGCCATCATCTCCGGTTGCAGCAGGAAGTCGATGAAGGCCTGCGCCGCGTCGGGGTTCGGCGCATCGGCCGGCACCGCCAGCAGGTCGAACCAAAGATGCGCGCCGCTCTTCGGCGCGACGTAGCCGATCTCGAGGCCCTTCCCCGCCTCCCGTGCCCGCGCCGCGGCCTGGATGACGTCGCCGCTGTAGGTCAGCGCGACGCAGATCTCCCCGGTCGCCAGCATGTCGAGCAAGGCGCCGGACCCCGGGATGGCGCGCAGCTGCGGCCGCACCGCCAGCAGCGCCTGCTCCGCCGCCTTCAGGTCGGCCGGGTCCGCCGTGTCGGGGTCCTTGCCCAGCCATTTCAGCACGGAGGGCAGCACATCCGTCGCGCTGTCCATCACCGCCAGGCCGCACTTGGCCAGCTTCGCCGCATTCTCCGGCTTCAGCAGCAGGTCGAGCCCGTCCATCGGCGCCTCCGGCCAGATCGCCCGCACCTTGTCGAGCCGGATGCCGAGCCCCACCGTGCCCCACAAATAGATCGCGCCGTGCCGGTTGCAGGGATCGACCTGCGCCACCCGGTCCATCAGCCGCGGGTCGAGGTTCTTCCAGTTCGGGATCTTCTCCCGATCCAAGGGCCGTAGCGCGCCCGCCTTCACCAGCCGGGCGAAGGTCGGCTCGCTGGTCGGGACGATGATGTCGTAGCCCGACCGCCCGGCCGAGAGCTTGCCCTCCAGCGTCTCCAGGCTGTCGTAGACGTCGTAGCGGATCTTGATCCCGGTCTGCTGCTGGAAGCGCTGGACCACATAGGGGTCGATGTAGTCGGTCCAGTTGTAGACATTCAGCACCGGCTGCGCCGCGGCGGGCAGCGCGAGAAACACGGCCAGCAGGCTGGCGAGGAGAAAGCGTCGGCGCATCGCCATCCCGCTCCGGTTGGGTCGCGCGGAGGCTAAAGCAGAACGCCGAAGGGCGGAACCGCCCGGAGGCACGAGCGCGCGGTGCAACCGGCAGGGCGCGGGTGGCGGCCGAAGATCATAATCCCATGATGCGGCTATGTGGGATATTTTTCCTTGACACGGGCGCCCGGTCGCTGGTATCCCCGCCGAGCCAACGGCCGAGATGCGCCCGCGGCTCCCCCGCATCCTCCGAGCCTGCCGCACCGGCCCCCGCGCCGCGCCTCCGCGCGCGCACCGTGGCCGGCGCGTCCGGCCGTTGCCGCAACGGAGAGACCCCCGTGCCCTTCAGCCCGGCCAACCTGAACGCCTTGCTGCAGACCAGCGCCTTCAACCTCTGGCACTACCGCACCGCGGATACCCGCGCCGTGGTCAGCGCCGCCGGCTACTTCACCCCGGTCGCCGCCAGCCTGAAGGCCGGCGACCTGATGATCCTCCAGACCGTCGACGCCATGGCGCTGGTGCCCTTCCGCAGCAACGCGGTGCCCGGCACCGGCGTGACGCTGGATGGCGCGGTCGGACCGATCGCCCTGCTGCGCACCGCCAGCCAGGGCTTCCGCTTCGGCCAGGCGGCCTCCGCCGTGGTGCGGACCATCCTGCTGGCGCCGATCGCCGCCGGCATCCTGGCCGGCAGCAGCATCCCCGTCTCGGCCAGCGTCGCCGGGCCGATCGGCCAGGTGGTGTTCAGCCTGCGCGACGCGACCGGCGCCATCATCCCGCCGGTGCGGGCGGTGACGGTGCAGGGCGGCGTCGCCGCCACCAGCTTCGCCGCCCCGCCCATCGGCAGCGGCTACCGCATCCGGGTGGAGGATGCCGCCGACCCGGCCATCGCCCAGACCTCCCGCAGCTTCAGCGTGGCGCCCGACATCGCCCACCTGCTGAGCGAATCCGGCAATGGCCTCGCCACCGAGGCGGGCGATCCGCTGAAGCGCTGAGCCGCTCCGCCCCGCCGCCCCCCCGCAACCTCCGCCCGCACCGCCCCGGCCCCGCCGGCCGGCGACGCGCGCCCATCCGGACCGGAGACCGATGCCCGACGTCAGGATCAGCGAACTTCCCGCCGCCGCCACGCCGGCGGATGGCGACCTCGCGCCGCTGGTGCAGACCAGCGGCGGCGCCCTCGAGACCCGCCGGGCCACCCTGGCGCAGCTCCGCAATGCGGTACTGGCCGACCGCGGCGCGCACGTGCGCGACTACGGCGCGGTCGGCGACGGCGTCACCAACGATGCGCCCGCCATCCAGGCGGCGATCAACGACCTGAAGACCAAAGGCGGCGGCACGCTGAGCTTCGGCCCGCGAATCTACCGCATCGCCTCGGCCATCGTGCTCTCGGACGCCACCATCCGGCTGCAGGGCGCCGGCTTCACCGAAGGGCCGTCGCCGGCGCAGGGCACCTGGCTGCTGGTCGACGGCACCGGCTTCACGCCCTTCACCTTCACCGGCGTCTATGCCCGTGGTGCTGCGGTGCGCGACATCGCCGTGGCGCAGCCGCACACCGCGGCGCAGAACGCCGCCTGGGCGCCGACCGATTACGACTTCGTCTTCCGGGTGGAGGATTGCCTGGGCGGCGTCGATTTCGACAACGTCTTCCTCTGCAACGTCGCCCGCGGCATCTATGCGCGGAATTCCGGCCGGCTCGATATCCGCCGGCTGCGCGGCCAGGTGTTCCGCACCGGCGTCGAGATCGACCAGTGCTACGACATCCCGCGCCTCCACAGCGTCCATTTCTGGCCGTTCTGGAGCAGCGACACCAACATCATCCGCTGGCAGCAGGCCAATGGCGACGCCATGGTCTTCCGCCGCTGCGACGGCGTCTTCATCGACCAGGCCTTCGCCCTCGGCTACCGCAGCATGTTCCGCTTCGCCGCCTCCGCCAGCGGGGTGACGACGAAATTCTACATCGCCCAGGCCTATACCGATTTCTGCCAGTACGGCGTGCTGGTCGAGGCCAACGGCACGGATGGCCAGATCGGCAGCCTGACCCACCAGGGGGAGATCTTCAACGCCGGCGGCCCGCCGCTGGCCGGCGGCGTCGGCCTCTGCGTCAATGCCTCCAACACCCGCATCCAGGCGGCGAACCTGCGGATCGACGCGGTGGAGGACAACGCCATCCGGCTGACCGGCAGCGGCAACCGGCTGGACGTCTTCTCGCTGCGCTGCGTGCGCTACAATACCCGCAACAACGGTGCCGTCGCCGTGCAGGTGGCCGATAGCGGCGCCGCGGCGCCGAACGCGGTCTATCTCGGCAGCCAGCCGCTGCTGGAAGCCGGCAATGGCGGCCCGCTGACCGATGCCGGCGGGACCAACGCCGTGTTCGCCCTCGGCGCCCCGGCGGGGCGGGCGGCGCGGCCGGGCCTGGCGCTGGGCGGCACCGATACCGGCCTGTTCCAGCCGGCCGGCGGCGGCTTGGCCGCGGCGGCGGGCGGGGCGGAGGTGCTGCGCGCCACCGCCGCCGGCGCGGTGACCTTGGGCGCCGCGCCCGGCGGCCATGCGCTGGAGGTGGCGACGCCGATCGCCGGTGCCAACCGCGTGGTCGTCGCCGGCGGCAGCGCCGGCGCGGCGGGCGGCGTGCAGGCGCAGGGCGCCGATGCCAACATCGACCTCTACGTCGTCGCCAAGGGCAGCGGGCTGGTGCGCACCGGCACGGCGGCGGCGGGCGACAATTCCACCGCCATCGCCACCACCGCCTGGGTCCGGGCGCAGGGCTATTCGACCGCCCAGGCCGGCGGCGGCATTGCGCCGGTGACCAGCGTGGCCGGCCGCATCGGTGACGTGGTGCTGACCACGGCGGATATCGGCGGCTTCGCCACGGCCGCCGCGGCGGCCGCGCCGGTCACTCGGGTTGCCGGCCGCACCGGGACGGTCACGCTGACCACGGCCGATATCGGCGGCTTCGCCACGGCGGCGGCGGCGGCAGCCCCGGTTGCTTCCGTCGCCGGCCGCACCGGCGCCGTCACGCTGACCACGGCCGACATCGGCGGCTTCGCCTCGGCCGCGGCGGCGGCGGCACCGGTCGCTTCCGTCGCCGGCCGGACCGGGACGGTCACGCTGACCACCGCCGATATCGGCGGCTTCGCCACGGCGGTGGCGGTGGCGGCTCCGGTCGTCTCCGTCGCCGGCCGCACCGGCGCCGTCACCCTCGCCCTCGCCGACATCGCCGGCGCGGCGCCGCTCGCCTCGCCGGCCTTCACCGGCAGCCCGACCGCGCCTACGCCGGCGGCGGCCGACAGCAGCACCGCGCTCGCCACCACCGCCTGGGCCTGGTCGCGCCCGGCGCAGCTCCAGCTCGCCGACACGACTGCCGCCGGCGGCAATGCGCGCGGCGCCAATGCCACCGACTGGCAGGGCGGCCGCAGCCTGGCGACGCAGGTCGCCTCGGGCGCGCAGGCGACGATCGGCGGCGGCGGCAACAACACCGCCTCCGCCACCGCGGCGACCGTCGCCGGCGGCAGCGGCAACACCGCCGGCGGGCAATATGCCTGGGTGCCGGGCGGCTTCCAGGCCGATGCGCGCGGCCATTACGGCCGCGCCGCCTGGGCCGCCGGCCGCTTCGCCAGCGCCGGCGATGCGCAAGCCGGCGAATTCGTCCTGCGCCGGCAGACCACCGACGCCACCGCCACCACGCTGACCGCCGATGGCCAGGCCGCCGGCACCGCCAACCTGGTCAACCTGCCCAATGGCGGGACCTACTGCGCCCGCGTCCTGGTGGTGGCGCGGCAGACCGGCGGCACCGCGGGCACCGCCGGCGACAGCGCCGGCTGGACCCGCGACATCCTGTTCAAGCGCGGCGCCACCGCGGCGGCGACGGTCGCCATCAACCCGGGCACCGCCACCGCCATCGCGCCGGGCTTCAACGACACCGCGGCGGCCGCCTGGCGCATCGCCTTCTCCGCCGACACCGCCAATGGCGGCATCGTCATCGCCGTCACCGGTGAGGCCAACAAGGCGATCAACTGGGTCGCCCGCATCCTCTCGGTCGAGGTCGTCGGCTGAGCCCCATCCACCCCACGGAGACGTCATCCATGGCCCTGTCGAAGCCGATCGAGATCCGCAACACGGGTCTCGTCGCCGCCTATTGGCGGCTGACGCATTGCCAGATCGACCACGCCGCCGGCATCGCCGAATTCCGCCTGCATGGCTGGCCGGACGCGGTCGCGCGCGCCGCCGGCAAGGCGCCGCTGCCCGGCCTGCTCTACCGCACCACGGCGGCGGAGCTCGGCCTGCCCGACCTGCACGCGGTGACCAGCGCCGCGCTCTACGCCGCCGCCCGCGCGCGGCCGGCGGAGGACGGCACCGTCTGGTTCGCCGACGCTGAGAACGCCTGATCCCGCCTGCAATCCTTGAGAGGAGAGACGCATGCCCGACCTGACCGACTACGCGAAGAACCTGCTCGGCCGCGCGCTCTGCGCCCGCGTTCCGGCGCTGCCCAGCCAGGTCTTCCTCGGCCTCGGCACCGGCGGCGCCGACGCCACCGGCCTGACCGGGGAGCCCGCCGGCAACGGCTATGCGCGGCAGCGGGTGACCTTCACCGGCACCGGGGCGCAGCAGAACACCGACGCCATCCGCTTCACCTTCACCACCTCGGCCGGCACGCTGACGCATGTCGGGCTGTTCGATGCGGCCAGCGGCGGCAATCCGCTGACCTGGTCGGCGCTGGCGCAGCCGGCCGCGGTGACCGGCGCCGGCACGGTGACGCTCAACGCCGCGGCGCTGGTGCTGAGCGCGGCCTGACCCGGCAGCGGGAGCGGCGCGCGGATCAGCGCGCCGCCCCGGCCTTCCCTTGGACGCGGCATGCGTGTATCGCCGATGGCCTGCGCCAGGACTGCTCGAGCAACCGCTTGTATCCGACAACCTTGCTCGGGTACCCTGGCGCCAAGGACCGGAGAGTGTCTTGAACCCCTTCGACGCCCCGCGCCAGATGCCTGAGGTCAGTGCCGCCGTGCAGATCTGCGCCCGCTGCGGCAGCCGCGTCGCCGGGCTGTGCCAGCCGCTGGATGCTGCGGCCCTGGATGAGATCTCGGCCGAGGCGCATCAGATGACGCTGCCGGCGCATGCCGCGGTGTTCCGCGAAGGCGATCCCGCCGGCCGCGTCTTCACCCTGATCGACGGCTTCGCCAAGCTGTCGCGGCTGCTGCCGGACGGCAAGCAGCAGGTGGTCGGCTTCCGCTTCGCCGGCGACGTAATCGGCTACACCACGCTGAAGAATTACCCCTTCGATGCCGAGCTGCTGACCGATGCGCGGCTTTGCCGGCTCGACCGCGCGCAGCTCGACGGCATGCTGCGCCGCTACCCGAAGCTGGAGCGGCGGATGCTCGACCTCTGCGTCCAGGAATTGACCAACACGCAGGAACAGCTCGTCACCGTCGGCCGCCGCTCGGCCGAGGCGCGGGTCGCCGCCTTCCTCATCTCCCTCGTCGCCGCGGCGACCCGGCGCGGCGCCTCCCGCCCGGTGCTGGAGATGCCGATGACGCGCGCCGACATCGCCGATTTCCTCGGCCTGACCCTGGAAACCGTCAGCCGCAGCCTGACCGCCTTCCGCAAGCGCGGCTGGATCCGGGAGCCGGTGCACCACCGGGTGGAAATGCTGAACGTCCCCGCCCTGACCGCCCTGGCGGAAGGCACCGCGGAGGCCTGAGGCCGCGCCGCGTGGCCCGGGTGGTTCCGCCTTTCGGCGATCTGCTTTAGACCGCCGGCGTGCAACCGGCAGGCCCCGCATGACCACCGAGATCCGCGACGCCATCCTCGCCTCCGCCGCCACGCTGGAACGCCTGGCCGCGGATGCCGAGGCCGTCGCCGCCATCGCCCGCATCGTCGAGCTTTCGGTCGCCGCACTCACCGCCGGCGGCAAGCTGCTGTTCTGCGGCAATGGCGGCAGCGCCGCCGATGCGCAGCACTGGGCCGGCGAGCTGGTCTCCCGCTTCCATTACGACCGGCCGGGCCTGGCGGCGGTGGCGCTGACCACCGACAGCTCCATCCTCACGGCAATCGGCAACGACTATGGCTACGAGCGGGTCTTTGCCCGCCAGGTGGAGGCGCTGGGCGCGCCGGGCGACGTGCTGTTCGCCCTCTCCACCTCCGGCCGTTCCCCCAACATCCTGGCGGCGCTGCGCGCGG
>JBMOJU010000475.1:0-3479 GCA_049315625.1 Paracraurococcus sp. | reverse complement strand
GCCGGAATCCCGATCAGCGCCGGACCGGTCGCCGCCATCCACGCCGTCTGGGGCGGCATCGAGGCGATGCAGGCCCTGGTCCGCACCCCGGCGCCGGCGCCGGAGGCCGAGCCCTCCACCACCTTCTCGACCGAGGCCGGCCGATGAGCACGATCCCGAGCATCGCCGAGGCCGCGGCCGCGATCGCGGCCAAGACCCTCTCGCCGGTCGAACTGACCGAGGCCTGTCTGGCCCGCGCCGAGGCGCTGGACGGTACGCTGCACGCCTTCATCCGGCTGGATGCCGACAGCGCCCGCGCCCAGGCCAAGGCGGCCGAGGCGCGGATCATGGCCTCCGGCCCGCGTGGGCCACTGGATGGCATCCCCTTCGCCCACAAGGACATCTACTGCACCGCGGGGATACCCACGACGGCGCATTCCAAGGTGCTGCAGGACCACGTGCCCACCGCCGACGGCATGGTGGTGACGAAGCTGGCCGAGGCCGGCGTGGTCATGCTGGGCAAGCTCTCGACGCATGAATTCGCCTTCGGCGGGCCGAGCTTCGACCTGCCCTGGCCGCCCGCCCGCAACCCCTGGAACCCTGACCACTTCCCCGCCGGCTCCTCCTCCGGCACCGGCGCGGCCGTCGCTTCCGGCATGATCCTCGGCGGCACGGGGTCGGATACCGGCGGCTCCATCCGCGGCCCGGCGGCGCTCTGCGGCATTACCGGCATCAAGCCGACCTATGGCCTCTGCTCCCGCGCCGGGGTTCTGCCGCTGGCGCAATCGCTCGACCATACCGGCCCGATGGCCTGGACGGTGGAGGATTGCGCCATCCTGCTCCAGGCCATGGCCGGCCACGACCCGTCCGACCCCGCCTCCGCCGACCGCCCGGTGGCGGATTTCACCGCCGGCCTGGGCCAGGGCGTGAAGGGCCTCCGCATCGGCCTGGTCCGCCAGTTCCACGAGGTGGACAACCCGGTCAGCCCGGCGACGCTGGCCGGCATCGAGGCCGCCGCCGCCTTCTTCAAGGCCGAGGGCGCCGAGGTCCGCGACATCACGCTGCCCAGCCTGGCCGCCTACAATGCCTGCGGCTGGATGATCCTGCTGTCCGAGGCCTGGTCGGTGCACGAGCAATGGATGCGCCGGGACCCCGGCCTCTATGGCGAGCTGCTGCGCGACCGGCTGGTGCTGGGCGGGCTGCTCTCGGCCGGCGACTACCTGGCGGCGCAGAAGACGCGGCGCGCGCTGATCGCCGCGACCCTGGCGGCGACCGCCGATGTCGACATCCTGCTCACCGCCTCGGCGCAGGGCGAGGCGCCGCGGATCGACGCCGTGCCGAAATGGGGCTTCCTGGAGAAGCCGAACTTCACCATGCCCTTCAACGTCACCGGCTGGCCGGCCCTGACGCTGTCCACCGGCTTCGGCGAGGGCGGCCTGCCGGTGGCGATGCAACTGGTGGCCAAGCCCTTCGCCGAGCCGACCCTGTTCCGCGCCGGCCAGGCCTATGAGGCAGCGCATGCCTGGCGTGCGGAACGGCCCGCGCTCGTGGCATAACGACGCTCATGGTGGGGGAGGGAGAATGGGAGGCCTGGATGGTCGCGGCGCAGGCCGGCGACGCCAGGGCCTATGATTCCCTCCTCCGCGCCGCGCTGCCGCTGCTGCGCAGCGTCGCCCGCCGCCGCATCCGCGACCCGGCGGAGGTGGAGGACGCGGTGCAGGACGCCATGCTGACCATCCACCAGCTCCGCCATGCCTATGACCCGACCCGGCCGATCCGGCCCTGGATGACCGCCATCTGCGAACGCCGGGCGATCGATCGCCTGCGCCGCAGCGGCCGCCGGCAGGGGCGCGAAACGCCGATCGACGATTTCGGTGAAACCTTGGCCTCCCCTGGGGCGAACCAGGGGGAGGCCAAGGTGGCGTCGGCCGAATTGCGGGCCGCGGTCGCCGAATTGCCGCAGGCGCAGCGCACCGCGCTGGGCCTGGCGAAGCTGGAGGATCTGTCGCTGGCGGAAGCCAGCGCCCGGTCCGGCATGTCGGTCGGCGCGCTGAAGGTGGCGACGCATCGGGCGGTGAAGGCGCTGCGGAAGCGCCTGGGGGTGGAGGAGTAGGTGGACAGCGAGCGGCTGATCGAATCCCTGGCGACCGAGTTGCGGCCGGTGCGCCGCCTGCCGCCGCCCGGGTTGCAGGCGCTGCTCTGGATCGCCCTGGCGGTGCTGGTGAATGCGCTGGCGGTGGCGCTGGAAGGCGTCCGCCCCGACCTGCACGACCGGATGCTGCTGCCGGCGGAGGTCGGGCAATTCCTCGCCAGCATCGCCACCGGCATCGCCGCGGCGCTGGCGGCGGCCATGCTGGCGCGGCCGGACCGCTCGGCGGCCTGGGCGCTGGTGCCGGTGCTGCCGTTGGTGCTCTGGCTCGGTAATCTGGGCTGGGGCTGCTTTGCCGACCTGGCGCGGATGGGTCCCGCGGCCTGGACCATGGGCACCAGTTGGGGCTGCCTGAAATTCATCGTGCTGATGGGCGCGCCGCTGACCGCGGCACTGCTGGTGCTGCTGCGCCATGCCGGCCCGGTGCGGCCGCTGCCGGTGCTGCTGCTCGGCGGCCTGGCCTCGGCGGCACTGTGCTCGGCCGGGCTGAGCCTGTTCCACCACCTGGAGGCGGCGCTGATGGTGCTGGTCTGGCATGGCGGCGCGCTGGCGGTGGTGGTGGTGGTCGGTTGGCGCTTCGGCGGCCGGCTGCTGTTGCGGGCGCCGACGGTGGATGCGGCCGGCGGCTGACCCGAAGCCGGCGCAACGCGCGGGAGGCACCCGGCGGTCGGGCATGGCAAAAGCCGCGGCATGACGATCGAATCCCGCATCGCCGCGCTCGACTGGGCGCGGATCGCCGCCGAACTCGACGCCTTCGGCGCCGCCGCCACCGGCCCGCTGCTGACGCCGGCGGATTGCGCCGCCCTGGCGGCGCTCTATCCGGCCGGGGCCGGGTTCCGCAGCCGAGTCGTCATGGCCCGGCACGGCTTCGGCCGCGGCGAGTACAAATACTTCGCCGACCCGCTGCCGCCGCTGGTCGCAGGGCTGCGCGCCGGGCTCTATCCGCGCCTGGCGCCGGTGGCGAATGCCTGGAACGCGGCGATGGGCCTGCCGCGCCGCTTCCCGCCGGGGCTGGATGCCTTCACCGCCGAATGCCACGCGGCGGGGCAGGCAAAGCCTACGCCGCTGCTGCTGCGCTACGGGCCGGGTGACTATAATTGCCTGCACCAGGATCTGTACGGGGAGATGGTCTTCCCCTTGCAGGGAGCCCTCCTGCTGAGCGAGCCGGGGCGAGATTTCCAGGGCGGCGAATTCGTCCTGACCGAGCAGCGTCCCCGCATGCAGTCCCGCGCCGAGGTGGTACCGCTGCGGCAGGGGGAGGCGGTGGTCTTCGCCGTGCACAACCGGCCCGTGCAGGGCGGGCGCGGGACCTACCGGGTGAACCTGCGGCACGGCGTCAGCCGCATCCGGT
>JBMOJU010000474.1:0-3488 GCA_049315625.1 Paracraurococcus sp. | reverse complement strand
CGGCAGGCTGCGCAGCGCGCGAAACCAGGCGAGGTAGGCCACGCACTGGGCGATCAGGCCCAGGTAGAACAGGCAGAACCATCCGGTGGGCGTCACGCGCGAGAGGTCGAGCGTTTCGAAGGAGAACGCGATCACCCACACCGGCAGCGTGCCGAAGATGATCTGCCAGGCCACCATCGGCACCGGCGGCATCTGCACTGGGTAGCGCTTGGTCAGCACGACCCCGGTGGCGAACATCAGCGCCGTCCCCAGGATCGCCGCCACGCCCGGCAGCTTGGCCCACAGCGCCGCCACCCCACTGTCCGAAACCGTGCCGGCCATCAGCAGCGTCACGCCCGAAAGCCCCAGCACCAGCCCGCCCACGCGCGGCAGGGTCGGCCGCTCCCCCAGCACCGGCCAGGCAAGCACGGTGGCCCAAACTGGCATGGTATAGGCGATGATCGCCGCCTCCGCCGCGTCCAGCCAGAACAGCGACAGCGGCGCCACCACGGACCAGGAGCTCACGTTCAGCACGGCGGAGACCACCAGCCGCCCCCATTGCCCCGGCTGCGGCAACAGCCTGTCGCGCTGCACCGCCGCGAAGGCCACCAGCAGCGACACGGCGCCAAGCGCGGCGAAGATGCGGAAGGCATAGGGCGGCCAGTCCCGCATCAGCAGCTTCATCACCGGCCAGTTCAGCCCCCAGGCCGTGGCGGTGATGGACAGGTACCCGAAGCCCCGCAGCGGCAATCGCTGCATCAGGACAGCAGCGCGCCCACCCGGGCCACGACCTCGGCCGGCAGCGCGCCCTTGGCCACCGCCGCCAGCGCCACCTCCAGCTCCTCGACCGAGGCGGTCCCGATCAGCGCGCAGCCCATCCCGGGCGCGAAAGTCGCGTAGCGGATCGCCAACTCGGCCAGCGACCCCGCCGCGCCCTCCGCCACCAGCGGCAGCAGCCGCGCCGCCGCCGCCTGGTCCGCCGCATAGCTGTCGGCGGAGGCGATCGGCGCCACCTCCGGCATCGCCACCGGATGCCGCGCCGCCGCCCCGGACAGCGCCCCCGCCGCCAGGATGCGGATGCCGATCAGCCCGACGCCGTTCGCCGCCGCCACATCCCCCAGCCGCGCGAAATCCTGCGCCACCACGCCGGCATGCGCCGGCGCCAGCCAGCTCGGGTTCAGCGCGTTGAACGGGGTCTGCGCCGTATCGAAGGCACCGCTCTCCAGCACCTGCCGCAGCGCCGGCACCGTGCCCAGCGCGGTGATGCCGAGGAAGCGGCACTTGCCCTGCGCCCGCAGCTTCTCCAGCGCCGGCACCGCCTCCTCCAGCACCTGCGCCACCGTCATGCCCTCCGGCGTGCCGATCTCGTCATGCAGCTGGAACAGGTCGACGCTGTCGCGGCCCAGCCGCGTCAGGCTCGCCTCCAGCGAAGCGGCGATCCCACCGGCGATGTCGCCCCGCGTCGCCGGCGGCAGCCGCACCTTGGTGCCCAGCGTGGGGTTCGCGCCCATCGCCTTCAGCGCCCGGCCGAGGTTCCGCTCCGACTCGCCCATCCCGTAGAAGGCGGCGGTGTCGACGTAATTCACGCCCGCGTCGAAGGCCCGGCCAAGCGAGGCCTCCTGCTCCGCCGCCGTCCCCCGCACCATCAGCCCGCCGACCGCCCCGGCCCCGTAGCCCAGCACGGAGACACGCAGCCCCGTCCGCCCCAGCACGCGCTGTTCCATCCTTCGCCCCTCCCGGCTATCGGGGGCAGCATCGCCCGCCCCTTCCGGCGGGTCCACCTCACCCCGGTGACCATGATCCGCCTGACCGAGCTCCGCCTGCCGCTGGGCCACCCCGAGGCCGCGCTGCGCCCGGCCATCCTCGCCCGCCTCGGCATCGCCGATGCGGCGCTGGAGGCGGTGCGGGTGTTCCGCCGCGGCTACGACGCCCGCAACCCGCGCGCCATCATGCTGGTCTATACGCTGGACCTGGCGGTGGCAGGCGAAGCCGCGCTGCTTGCCCGCCATGCCGCCGACCCGCGCATCGGCCCGTCCCCCGAGACCGAGTACCGCTTCGTCGCCCACGCCCCGGCGAACGCGACCCGCCCCATCGTCATCGGCACCGGCCCCTGCGGGCTGATGGCGGCGCTCGTGCTGGCGCAGATGGGCTTCCGCCCCATCATCCTCGACCGCGGCACCATCATCCGCCAGCGGACCAGGGACACCTGGGCGCTCTGGCGCCGCGGCGTGCTCTCGCCCGAGAGCAACGTGCAGTTCGGCGAGGGCGGTGCCGGCACCTTCTCCGACGGCAAGCTCTATTCCGGCATCAAGGATCCGCGCCACCTCGGCCGCAAGGTGCTGGAGGAGTTCGTCCGCGCCGGGGCGCCGGAAGAAATCCTCTATGTCTCCAAGCCCCACATCGGCACCTTCCGCCTGGTGACGATGGTCGAGAGCATCCGTGCGCAGATCGAGGCGCTCGGCGGCGAGTACCGCTTCGGCACCAAGGTGGTGGACCTGGCGATAGAGGAGACGGCAGGCGCCCGCCGCATCCGTGGTGTCGTGCTGGAAGGCGGCGAAACGCTCGCCGCCGACCATGTCGTGCTCGCCATCGGCCACAGCGCGCGCGACACCTTCGCGATGCTGCGCGACCGCGGCGTGTACCTGGAAGCCAAGCCGTTCAGCATCGGCGTCCGCATCGAGCACCCGCAGGCGATGGTCGATGCCGTCCGCTTCGGCCCCAATGCCGGCAACCGGCTGCTGGGGGCCGCCGACTACAAGCTGGTGCACCATGCAGCGAACGGCCGCAGCGTCTACAGCTTCTGCATGTGCCCAGGCGGCCGCGTGGTGGCCGCGACCTCCGAGCCCGGCCGCGTTGTCACCAACGGGATGAGCCAGTACAGCCGCGCCGAATTCAACGCCAATGCCGGCATCGTCGTCGGCATCTCGCCCGAGGATTATCCGGGCGACGTGCTCGCCGGCGTCGACTACCAGCGGCACTGGGAAAGCCTGGCATTCGAGGCCGGCGGCGGCGACTACCGCGCGCCGGGGCAGCTGGTCGGCGATTTCCTTGCCGGCCGCCCCAGCACCGCGCTCGGCGACATCGCCCCCAGCTACAAGCCCGGCGTCACGCCGACCGATCTTGCCTTGTGCCTGCCCGATTTCGCGGTGACCGCAATGCGCGAGGCGCTGCGGGAATTCGACCGCCAGATCCCCGGCTTCGCCCGCCCCGACGCGGTGATGACCGGCGTCGAGACCCGCACCAGCAGCCCGATCCGCATCCGCCGCGGGCCAGAGCTGCAAAGCCTGAACACCGCCGGCCTCTTCCCCGCCGGCGAGGGCGCGGGCTATGCGGGCGGCATCCTTTCCGCCGGCGTCGACGGCATCCGGGTGGCGGAGGCGCTGGCCCTCGTCGCCACCGGCCAGGCGGTGCCGCGCGCGCTCAGCCGCGGCACCGACACCGCCGTCACCTACGGCTAGAGCGGGATGCGTTGAGGCGGAATCGCCGAAAACGCTGAATCCCGCGACCAG
>JBMOJU010000473.1:0-3488 GCA_049315625.1 Paracraurococcus sp. | reverse complement strand
GAGCTACCTGGACGAGGTGGTGACGGATGATGCCGGCGGGCGGATGTTCGTGTGTTCGGACACGGATTACTGCGGCACGCGGCAGGCTGCACGGGAGGCGGCGGAGTGATGGCGATGGACCCGCCGCCCGCACCTCCCACCGGCCTCCCCCACCCCGGCCCCCTCCCGCCAGCGGGGGAGGGTTGGGCTGGGGGTGTGGTCGAGCATGGGGGCGCTTCTTCCCCCCTCCTCACCGCCAGCGCCCTCTCCCTCCGCTACGGCGCCGTCCCGGCCCTCGACGATGTCGGTCTCTCGATCTGGCCGGGCGAGGTCGTCGCCATCGTCGGCGAATCCGGCTCCGGCAAGACCACGCTGCTGCGCGTGCTCTCCGGCCTGCTGCGGCCCGATGCCGGCAGCGTCACCTACCGCGACCCGGCCGGTACCCCGCACGCCGTGCACGCGATGCCGGAAGCCGCGATGCGCCGGTTGCACCGCACCGATTGGGGCTTCGTCCACCAGAACCCGCGCGACGGCCTCAGGCTCGGAGTCTCCGCCGGCGGCAATATCGGCGAGCGGCTGATGGCGACCGGCGCCCGGAATTACGGCACCATCCGTGCCGAGGCCATCGAATGGCTGAAGCGCGTGGAGATCGACCCGGCCCGGATCGACGGCCTGCCGCGCACCTTCTCGGGCGGCATGCAGCAGCGGCTGCAGATCGCCCGCACCCTGGTCACCCACCCGCGCCTCGTCTTCATGGACGAACCGACCGGCGGCCTCGACGTCTCGGTCCAGGCCCGGCTGCTCGACCTGATCCGCGCGCTGGTCGCCGATCTCGGCCTCGCCGTCCTGCTGGTGACGCACGACATCGCCGCCGCCCGCCTGCTGGCACACCGCATGCTGGTGATGCGCCAGGGAAAGGTGGTGGAGGAAGGGCTGACCGACCGCGTGCTGGACGACCCGCAACACGAATACACCCAGCTCCTCGTCGCCTCGGTGCTGGCGGCATGAGTTGGGCGCTGCGGACCGAAGGCCTCGGCAAGGCCTTCACCCTGCATCTGCAGGGCGGCACCCGAATCCCGGTGCTGCACGGGGTGGAGCTCGAGGTCGCGGCCGGCGAATGCGTCGCCCTGGCCGGCCCCTCCGGCGCCGGCAAATCCACCTTGATGCGCTGCCTCTATGGCAATTACGGCGCCGGGGAGGGCCGCATCCTGTTGCGCCACCAGGGCGAGCCGGTGGACCTCGCCACCGCTGACCCGCGGCTGGTGCGGGAGATCAGGCGCGACACGCTCGGCTACGTCTCCCAATTCCTCCGCGTGATCCCGCGCGTCGCGACCCTCGACATCGTCGCCGAGCCACTGACCGCACGCGGCGTGGCGCGGGATGAGGCGCGCGCCCGCGCCGCCGCGCTGCTCACGCGCCTCAACCTGCCCGCCCGGCTGCACGGCCTGCCGCCGGCCACCTTCTCGGGCGGGGAGCAGCAGCGGGTGAACCTGGCGCGCGGCTTCGCACCGCATTATCCGGTGCTGCTGCTGGACGAGCCGACGGCAAGCCTTGACGCCGGCAACCGCGCCGTGGTCATCGGGCTGATCGAGGAGGCGAAGCGCGCCGGCGCCGCCATCATCGGCATCTTCCACGACACCGAGGTCCGCGACCGGGTCGCCGACCGGCTTTTCGAGGTTCTCCCGATGCAGGCGGCAGCATGAAGGAAACCATCCTGACCAACGCCAGGCTGGTGCTGCCGGCGGAGGTGGTGCTGGGCACCGTGGTGCTGCGCGGCGCGGCGATCGCCGAAATCCAGCCCGGCCGCAGCCATCTGCCCGGCGCCGAGGACCTGGCTGGCGACCACCTGATCCCCGGCATCGTCGACGTCCATACCGACAACCTGGAACGCCAGGTGCTGCCGCGCGCCAATGCCCGCTGGCCGAGCCGCTCGGCGATGCTGGCGCATGACGCGCAATGCGCCGCCGCCGGCGTGACCACGGTGCTGGACGCACTCTGCCTCGGCGATCTCGGCTTCGATGTCGGCCGGGTGCAGACCTTCCGCGACGGCGTGCAGGATCTGGACGCGCTGGCGGAGACCGGGCTGCTGAAGGCCGAGCACTTCCTCCACCTGCGCTGCGAATTGCCGGCACGCGACATGCCGGAATCGCTGGAAAGCGTCGCCGACCATCCGCGCGTGCTGATGGCCAGCCTGATGGACCACTCCCCCGGCGTCGGCCAGTACCGCGACATCGACCGCTACCGCGCCATGCGGCAACGCCAGATGCAATTGCCTGACGCCGCCATCAGCCAGCGGATCGCCGAACTGCTCGACCAGCGCGCCCGGCTGCGGGAGCCGCAGCGGCGCTGGCTGCTGGATCGGCTGGCGCATCGCGACCTGCCGCTCGCCTCGCATGACGACGACAATGCCGCGGACGTGGCGCGCAACGCCGCGGACGGCATCCGCATCAGCGAATTCCCGGTGGTCATGGAAGCGGCGCTGGAGGCGCGGCGGATCGGCGTCGCTGTCATCGCCGGCGCGCCCAACCTGGTCCGCGGCGGCAGCCATTCCGGCAACGTCGCTGCCGCCGACATGATCCGCGCCGGCGCCGTCGATGCGCTGGCCAGCGACTATGTCCCCGCGGCGCTGGTCGAGGGCGCGTGGCGCGCGGTGGCGGAGGCCGGCATCCCCCTGCCCGCCGCCGTCGCCATGATCACCGACGCACCGGCGCGCATGGTCCGGCTCGTCGACCGCGGCCGCATCGAGGCCGGGCTGCGCGCCGACCTCGCGCGCATCGGCATGGCCGGCAGCCTGGCCTTCACCCGGCAGGTCTGGCGTGCGGGGGAGCGGGTCGCGTGAACGACGCGCGGGGGAAAGCCTCTTGATCGGGGCGCCACGGCCGGAGGCGCGCGTCGCACTCTATTGGGCGCCCGAACTCGACGACCCGCTGCATGCGCTGGCCTCCGCCTGGCTGGGGCGGGATGCGGAGACAGGCGCGGCGCTGCCGCAGCCCGCGCTGCCGGGTCTCGATATCGCCGCGCTGACCGCCGACCCGCGCGGCTACGGGCTGCACGCCACCTTGAAGCCGCCCTTTCGCCTCGCCGTGTCCTGGGCCGAGGCGATGGCCGCGGCCGAGGCGCTCGCCGGCCGCCTGGCCCCCTTCGACCTGCCGCCTTTGGCGGTGCACGACCTCGACGGTTTCCTGGCGCTGCGCGAGACGGCGCCCTGCCCGGCGTTGCAGGCGCTGGCCGATGCCTGCGTCGAAGCACTTGATCCCTGCCGCGCCCCGCCGGGCGAGGCCGAGTTGGCTCGCCGCCGCCGATCCGGGCTGAGCCCGCGGCAGGAGGCGCTGCTGGCGCGCTGGGGCTACCCCTATGTCTTCGCGGAATGGCGCTTCCACGTCACGCTGACGCGCCGCCTCACCGCCGCCGAGAAAGCCGTGGTGCTACCGGCCGTCACCGGTTTCCTTGGCGACGCGCCGCCGTCGCCGATGCCGAGCCGCTGGTCGGTTGCCGTCACCGCAGCGCCG
>JBMOJU010000472.1:0-3502 GCA_049315625.1 Paracraurococcus sp. | reverse complement strand
ATATGCCGAACGCCCTGAACGTGCTGCTCGCCTTGCAGCATCTCCGGGACAGGAAGAAGGCGTTGACCGATCAGGTCGTGGATCAACTCTCGTCACCTGAGTTTTTTAACGCCGAGCAGATTCGCCGACTGGACGCCAGAATTGCGAAAACAACACTCTTCAAGCGAACGCAACTTCCGCTTAGTTGTTGGCACTGTAAGAGTGATGAGTTTGACTACACCGCTTTAAAATGCGGCTGCGGTACCGCGCTTTACGCAAATGCGGATTCGATGACTTACATAATCGAGACGAGGTAGCCGCGCGGATCAGGCAGTCGCCTCCGCCAACGCAGTCAGCATGTCGCTCAGAGCGTTCGGATCGTAGGTGCAGACGCGACAACCGTCACGCACCTCCTCATGCGTGGGGCCAAGGTAGCCAATGGGTTGTCCGCGCACGGCGGCAATTGCGCTCTGCAACGCGTTCATGTGCGAATATGCGAGGACAAGGTTTGCCGTCCGGCGGCCTGCGAACAGGGTGGTATGGAGTCCGCTGCCGAATTCGCCCGCGGCCAGGGTCGCCTGGTTGAAGCGTTGAACCTGTTCTGGCCATGGCAAGGCGGCCGGGTCCAGGAGTTCAACACCATGTTGTTGCAGCACGTCCAGAATATCTGACCGATTCCCTATGGCGCGCGGACTCCAGGAATGGACGTTCTCCCGGGTGATGAAGAAGCGGTGCGGTTCTCCGGGGTCTTCCGATATCTGCAGGCGTTGCCTTACCGAGTCGGCAAAGAGGTTCACCAGAGGCGAAAAAGCGAAATCCGTCCTCAATATGGATGGAACCACGAGATCCCGGACGTGCACGGTCTCCATCCGGTCATGCCAGACCTCAATCATGTCATGCGAGATACCGAGCCCATCGGACATCATCTTGAAGGCCCATTCGGGTGATTGCTTGGTGACAAGAAAGCGAAATGGCTTTTGAAAGAGATGCGCATATTTTTGGAACAGCCAAATCCTTGGCATCATATCTATGATCCAATGACCATAGACGGACTCCCCTGCTTTTGTTACCAGAACATAAGTAAAATTTTCATCCAGAACTCGAAAAGAGGATGGCGGTGCCGCGAAGACCGCGACTGCCGGGTCTTGATCATCGTTTCGAGCAATGCGCTGATGAAGAACGTCCAGCGGGAAGGCTGGCATAACGTCAGGTGGCGCGAATATTCTTCTGTCTGAAGAATATACGATACCTTCGTGTCCTACCAAAGCGTCTTTGAGACAATGAAACCCTTGCGGCGGCACATCTCCGCTTGCTCTTTTATGTATGGAATCATGGCCATTTGACAGGTCTGGCCTAATCAGCGGCGCCGCTTCACCGCTAAAATATGCAGCAGCTACTTGAATAAAGTTTGAAACTGGCGTTGCTGCTCCAGCAGGGGGAGTGAATATACGAGAGTTCGCAGAAAATTGAGACACGCGATACATCCTTCGCCCAGGCACATAGCCCATCTCAACTGTTACGCAACAAGATGACCTGCGCGGGATCGAATCGTCAACGCGAGGACCCCGGGGGCCCAAGCCCGGCTATTCGCAACGACAGACGCAGCGTTTGGCAAGGGGTAAGATTTCCGACGCCAGGGCGGGACACGTTCGGGTTCGCTCACGTATCCCGCCTTAGCCATTGTTTTGTCGTGCTATTCCGGCTTTCCGGCGATTCCGCCGTAAGCGATCACGCCCTCGGCTGTTGCGCTTTTGGGCTTCCCAGCTGCGCCCCCATCCCCACCATCACCCGCGCCACCCGCCACGGCCGCACCAGCCACCGATACGCCAACAGCGACACCACCGTCGCCGGTACCCAGATCGCCAGCACCGAGGCCGGCTCTCCCCAGCCCAGCGGCAGCACCAGCACCCCCAACGCCAGCACCGGCACATGGTGCAGCACATAGACCGGCATCGTCGCCTCCCCCAGCCAGGCCAGCACCGGCCCCGGCGCCGGCGGATGCCGCCCGGCATAGCCCAGCGCCGCGCCGATCGCCCCCCAGGCGCAGAGCCCCACGCCGATCCGCCCCGGTACTGAAGGGCCGAACCACACCACCATCGCCAGCCCGGCCAGGAACAGTGCCAGCAGCCCCGGCGCCTCGGCCCGCAGCCGCGCCTCCAGCCCCGGCCAGGCGGCCAGGCCGCCACCGATGGCGAAGCAGGCGGCGAAATAGGCCAGGTTGGCCCAGTCCTGCGCCAGGTTCGGCAGGAAGGGCCAGTAGCCGCCGGTGCCGGCCACCAGCGCCGCCAGCAGCAGCGCCGGCGCATAGCCCATCGCCCGCCCCGGCACGGACGCCTCCATCGGCCGGCGCGCCAGCCATTGCAGCAGCGGCAGCAGCGCCAGCGAGATGAGGAACAGGTAGGCCAGGAACCAGAGGTGGCTCCAGGTCATCAGGTTCAGCCGGGTCAGGTAGCGCGGCAGGAATTCCAGGAAGCCGTAATCCGGTGGCGGCACCAGCCGGAAGCCGCCGAGCCGCAGGTCGCGCCCCTGGCCGAGTTCGATCCACTTGATCACCGGGCCCAGCAGCAGGATGCCGGCGAACAGCGGCAACAGCACCCGGGCGACGCGGTCCCGGATGTAGCGCCCGGCCGCCCGGCGCCGCAGCGACGCCACCGCCGACCAGCCGGCCAGGACGAAGAAGATCGCCAGCGTGGCGATGCGCATCGCCTCATAGGCCACCGTCGCCACCGCCCAGGGCTCGGCGCTTTTCACGTGGTAGCGCGGCTCGGCGGCGAAGATCAGCAGCGCATGCGCCAGGATGACCGCGCCGCAGACCAGGATGCGGAGCAGGTCGAGATCGGTGCGACGGGATGCGGGGGTAGCGGACATGCCACCCGAATGCGGCAGCGCCGGCGCCTGCCGCTAGTGCAACGCGAACACAGGGCGTCGAAAATCACCCTGGGGATGCACGCCCCTGCCCCGCCACCTTCACCAGCGCCACCTGCAGATCCTTCGCCACCCGCACCCGCTGGGCCAACTCCATCTCCCGCAGCAGGGCCAGCTTGTGGTCGGGGCGCAGCTTGACCAGGCCCTTCTGCGCCGCGACCCAATTCACCAGCCCGGCCGGGTTGCGGAAGTTGTTCCTGAGGAAGCTCAGCACCACGCCCTTCGGCCCGGCATCCACCTTCTCGACACCGGCGCCGCGGCAGAGCGCCTTGATGGCGACCACCTGGAGCAGGTTCTCGACCTCCCCCGGCAGCGGGCCGAAGCGGTCGGCGAGCTCGGCGGCCATCGCCTCGATCTCCGCCTCGGTCGCCAGCGCGCCGATCCGACGATAGAGGCCGAGCCGGACCGGCAGGTCGCGCACGTAGCCCTCCGGGATCAGCACCGGCAGGCCGAGGTTGATGTTGGGGGTCCAGGCCCCCGCATAGTCGGCCTCGGACTTCTTCTTGCCGTGCTGGCCGGATTTGATCTCGTTGACCGCATCCTCCAGCATCTGCTGATACAGCTCGATGCCGACCTCACGGATATGGCCGGACTGCTC
>JBMOJU010000096.1:0-15674 GCA_049315625.1 Paracraurococcus sp. | reverse complement strand
CCTCGCTCCGGGCATCTTGCGGCCCGTCGCCCGCCCGCGCACGCTGCCGTGGAAATGCGAGGGAAGGAAACCGCCGTGAACGGAGCCGAAAGCCTGGTCAAGACGCTGCTCGGGAGCGGCGTCGATGTCTGCTTCGCCAATCCTGGCACCAGCGAGATGCATTTCGTCGCGGCTCTCGACCGCGTACCGGGCATGCGCTGCGTCCTCGGTCTGCAGGAGAACATCGTCACCGGCGCCGCCGACGGCTACTGGCGCATGGCCGACAAGCCGGCCGCCACCCTGCTGCATTGCGGCCCCGGCCTGGCCAATGGCCTCGCCGGCCTGCACGACGCCCGGCGGGCGCGATCGGGGATCGTCAACGTGGTTGGCGACCAGGCGGTCTACCACCGGCCCTTCGATGCGCCGCTGACCGCGGATGCCGAGGGCTGGGCGCGCGGCGTCTCCGCCTTCGTCCGCACCTCATCGCGCGCCGAGGATGTCGGCGCCGATGCGGCGATGGCGGTGCAGGCGGCGCGCACCTCGCCCGGCCAGGTGGCGACGCTGATCCTGCCCTCCGACAGTTCGTGGAACGAGGGTGGCGTGGTCGCCGCGCCGCTGACCGTCCCCGCCGTCCCGCAGGCCGATCCGCACCAGGTGGAACAGGCGGCGCGGGTGCTGCGCGGCAAGAAGAATGTCCTGCTGCTGCTCGGCGGCCTGGCGCTGCGCGAGGGCGCCCAGATCCAGGCCAACCGGATCGCCGCCGCCACTGGCTGCCGGCTGCTGGCCGAGGGATCGAATGCCCGCATTCAGCGCGGCCAGGGCCGGCTGATGCTGGACCGCGTGCCGTATGTGAACGAGCTGGCGGTGAAGGCGCTGTCGGGCGTCGAGCACCTGGTGCTGGTCAACGCCAAGGAGCCGATCGGCTTCTTCGGCTATCCCGGCAAGCCCAGCCGCTTCTGGCCGCCGGAGGCCGAACTCCACCTGCTCACCCGGCTCGACCAGGATGCGGAAGGCGCGCTGCGGGCGCTGGCTGATGCGCTCGGCGCGCCGCAGGTCGCGATGCCGAATCCGGGGCCGCGGCCCGAGGCCCCGCGCGGCGCGCTCAGCCCGGAGGGCCTGGCCCAGGCGGTCGCGGCGCTGATGCCCGACGACTCGGTCATTGTTGACGAATCCGTGACCTATGGTCGCGGCTTCTTCCCCGGCACCTATGCCGCGCCGGCGCATGACTGGTTGCAGAATTGTGGCGGCGCCATCGGCTACGGCCCGCCTGTCGCGGTGGGCGCGGCGATCGGCGCCGGCGGGCGGCGCATCATCGCCCTGCAGGCGGATGGCAGCGCCATGTACACGCCGCAGGCGCTCTGGACCCAGGCGCGGGAGAAGCTGCCGGTCACCACGGTGCTGCTGTCGAACCGCAAGTACCAGATCCTGATCGGCGAGTACCAAAATGTCGGCGCCAATCCGGGCCGGACGGCGATGGACATGCTGGATCTCGGCAACCCCGACATCGGCTGGGTACAATTGGCCAATTCGATGGGGGTCGAGGCGGCGCAGGCCAGCACGCTCGATGCGCTGGGCGACCTGATGGCCCAGTCCTTCGCCCGGCCCGGCCCGTTCCTGATCGAGTTGATGATCTGACAGGGCCGCCCGCTGCCGCTGTCGATTTCCTGTCATGCTGTACCGCAGCATGGGACGATCTGCGCCGATCAGACTTTCCTAGCGTTCAGGTTTCGCGCAATGTCCGCGTAAGATGCCGGGGCGCATGTTGCCGCGGCTGGGTCAGGTGATTGGCCCGGCCCGCCGCTATTGCTACGACGCGATGCGGGGTGGGGGGCGAACGGCAATGCGGTCGATGGCGAGTCCAGATCTGACATGAACATGATTCACCAGCCGCACCCCCTGCCGGAGGAGACCGTCGTGCGGCCTGTCGTGCAGACTACTACCCTGCCGCCGGCCCCGCCTGCGCCTGCCACCGCGACCACCGCCGCGCCCCCGACGGTTGAGGCCGCGCTCGACCCGCCCGCCGCCGATGCCCCGCCCGCGCCGCGCCGCCTGTGGATTCCCGGCCTGATGCTGCTGGCCGCCGCCGGTGGTGCCGCCGCCTATTTTTACACCCATCGCGAACGCGCGGTGCCGACCTCGCCGGCGGCCAGCGTGACCGAGCCGCTCTCGCAGGGTGAATTCCGCCTCTCGGATAACGAGATGCGGGCGCTGCGGATCGAGCCGATGGACCTGCGCGACTTCCGCGCCGAACGCGTCGCCGAGGGCCGCATCGCCTACAATGACGACCGCGCGACGCCGGTCTTCTCCCCCTATAATGGCCGCGTCGTGCGTGCCCTGGCCCGGTTGGGTGATACGGTGAAGGCCGGCGACCCGCTGCTGGAGATCGAGACCACCGACCTCGCCGGCGCCGCCAATGATCTGCTTTCCGCTGCCGATACGGCGATGAAGGCGCGCGCCACGCTGGACCAGGCGAAGCGGGAGGAAGCCCGCCAGGTCAGCCTGTTCTCCGCCCGCGCCGCCTCGCAGCGCGATGTCGAACAGGCCCGGGTCGCCGCCATGGGCGCGTCTTCCGACCTGCGCAGCGCCGAGGCCACCCTGGCGGCGAGCCGCGACAAGCTGCGCGTGCTCGGCCGCAGCCCGGAGCAGATCGCCAGGATCGAGCAGACCCGCATGGTCGATGCGGTGGTGCCGGTGCCGGCACCGATCGGCGGCACGGTCACCCAGCGCCGGGTCGGCCCCGGCCAATGGCTCTCGACGGGGGCCTCCGATCCGGTCTTCACCATCGCCGACCTGTCGACCATGTGGCTGGTCGCCGCGGTGCGGGAGCTGGATGCGCCGCTGATCCGGGTGGGGCAGCAGGTGAAGGTCGCGGTCGGCGCGCTGCCGGACCGCAGCTTCGACGCCCGCATCACCGCCACCAGCGCCGGGCTGGACCCCGTCACCCGCCGCATGACGGTGCGCGCCGAGGTGCTGGACCCCGAGGGACTGCTGAAGCCGGAGATGTTCGCCACCTTCCGCATCGAGGTGGGGGAGGCGCAGCGCGCCGTCGCCGTGCCGGTCAACGCGCTGATCTACCGCGGCGCCGAGGCCAGCGTCTGGGTCGCGCTCGACGGCAACCGCTTCATCCTGCGCCGCGTCCGCACCGGCATCCGCGCCGGCGAGGTGGTCGAGGTGACGGAGGGGCTGCAGCCGGGCGAGCATGTGGTGACCGGCGGTGCGCTGTTCATCGACCGGGCCGCGCGGATCGACTGACCCAGCGTAGCGCTGGCCGGCCGGGCCCTGCCCGGCACTAGGATGATGACGCGGGCGGCGGAAGCCGCCCCGAACCCTGCCGGGATCCCCAGACATGCGCCAGATCGTCGCCTTTTCGCTGCAGCGCCGGCCGCTGGTGATCCTGCTGTTCTTCACCTTCATCGTGATCGGTCTGGTCGGCTTCACCCGGCTCAACATCGAGGCCTATCCCGATCCGGTGCCGCCGCAGGTCGTCATCATCACCCAGAATCCCGGCCAGTCGGCCGAGGAGATCGAGCGCTACGTCACCATCCCCGTGGAAGTGGCGATGGCCGGGCTGCCCAACCTGACCTCGGTGCGCTCGACCAGCCTGTTCGGCCTTTCGGACGTGCGGGTACAGTTCAACTTCAACTACACCTACGACCAGGCGCTGCAGCAGGTGCTGAACCGGCTGGGCCAGCTGGACGGGCTGCCGGAGGGCGCGCAGCCGCAGATCTCGCCGCTCAGCCCGATCGGCGAGATCATGCGCTACCGGCTGATCGGGCCGCCCGGCTATTCGCTGGCCGACCTGAAGACCCTGCAGGACTGGGTGCTGGACCGCCGCTTCAAGCGTGTCCCCGGGGTGATCGACGTCACCTCCTTCGGCGGGCTGACGAAAAGCTACAACATCGTCATCGACCTGCCGCGCATGGCGGCGCATGGGCTGACCCTGCCGCAGGTGATCCAGGCCGTGCGCGCCGGCAACGCGACCGTCGGCGCCGGCACCATCCGCATCGGGCCGCAGGCCGCCGTGGTGCAGGGCATCGGCCTGATCCGCAACCTGGACGACATCAGCGGCGTGGTGATCACGGCCGACGGCGGCGTGCCGGTGCTGCTGTCCGACCTCGCCACCGTCGAGATCGGCAATACCCCGCGGCTCGGCATCGCCGGGCATGAGGAAGACGACGACGTGGTGCTGGCGACCGTGCTGATGCGGCGCGGCGAACAGACCCTGCCGACCATCCGCGGCGTGCAGGCCGAGGTCGCTCGGATCAATGCCGGCGGCGTGCTGCCGCCGGGGGTGAAGATCCACCCGCTCTATGACCGCGAGGACCTGGTGAAGATCACCACCAAGACGGTGGTGAAGAACATCATCGAGGGCGTGATCCTCATCCTGGTGATCCAGTACCTCTTCCTCGGCGATTTCCGTGGCGCGCTGGTGGTGGCGGCGACCATCCCCTTCGCCTTTCTCTTCGCCATCATGCTGATGCTGGCACGCGGCGAGAGCGCCAACCTGCTGTCGCTGGGCGCGCTCGATTTCGGCCTGCTGGTCGATGCCACCGTCATCATGGTGGAGAACATCTACCGCCATCTCGGCCTGGCCCGGGCGGCGACCCACCGCTACATCCCGCCGACCGGGTCGAAGGAATTGTCCGGCCTGTCGCTGACCGTGCTGCGCGCGGCCGGCGAGGTCGACAAGGCGATCTTCTTCTCGGCGCTGATCATCATCGCCGCCTTCATCCCGCTGTTCACCCTGGGCGGGATCGAGGGCCGCATCTTCGGCCCGATGTCGAAGACCTACGCCTACGCCATCATCGGCGCCCTGCTGGCGACCTTCACCATCACCCCGGCCCTGGCCGCGGCGATGCTGCGGGAGGACAGCCGGGAGAAGGACACCCACCTGGTCCGCGTGCTGCGCTACTGCCACCGCCACCTCTACGGCATGGCCATGCAGGCGCGGCTGGTCTGCGTCGCGATGGCGGCGGCGCTGTTCGGCCTGGCGCTGCTACTGCTCTCGACGCTCGGCGCCGAATTCCTGCCGACGCTGGAGGAAGGCAACCTCTGGGTCCGCGCCACCATGCCGGGCACCATCAGCTTGGAAGAAGGCAACGGCACGGTGAACCGTATCCGCGGCGTGCTGATGGAATTCCCCGAGGTGATCACCGCCACGAGCCAGCAGGGCCGGCCGGATGACGGCACCGACAGCGCCGGCTTCTTCAATGCCGAGTTCTTCCTGCCGTTGAAGCCGCCCGACCAATGGACCACCGCGCCGAACCGCGATGGGCTGGTGCACGCGATGCAGACCCGGCTGAGCAAGGAGTTCGTCGGCATCGAGTTCAGCTACGCCCAGGCGATCAGCGACAACGTCCAGGAGGCCGCCTCCGGCGTGAAGGGCGCCAACGCGATCAAGGTCTATGGGCCTGAGCTCGACATCATCGCCCGCAAGGCGGAGGAGATCCGCAAGGTGGTGGCGGAGGTCGAGGGCGTGGCCGACCTCGCCGTCTTCCGCTCGCTCGGCCAGCCGACGGTCGCGGTGCAGATCGACCGGGCGCGTGCCGCGCGCTTTGGCCTTTCGGTCGGCGACATCAACGAGGTGGTGCAGGCGGCGATCGGCGGCAGCGAGGCCGGGCGGCTGTACGAGCCGGGCGGTGACCGCAACTTCCCGCTGGTCATCCGGCTCGACGCACCCTTCCGCGACAGCCTGGAGGCGATCGCCCGCATCCCGGTCGGCGGCGCGCGGGCGGCGACGCTGGCCGATGTGGCCAGCATCCGCCTGGTCTCCGGCGTCTCCTACATCTACCGCGAGGATGCCAGCCGCTACGTGCCGATCCGGTTCTCGGTCCGCGGCCGCGACCCGGCCAGCACGGTGGCGGAGGCGCAGGCGCTGGTGGCGCAGCGGGTCGAGCTGCCGCCCGGCTATCGGCTGGACTGGCTCGGCGAGTTCCGCAACCTCCAGGAGGCGATCGGCCGGCTGGCCGTGGTGGTGCCGGCGGCGCTGTGCCTCATCCTCGTGCTGCTCTACGTGCAGTTCAACACGCTGCGGGAGACGCTGCTGGTCTTTGGCATCGTGCCGCTGTCGCTGACCGGCGGCATCGCGGCGCTGGCCATCGCCGGGCTGAATTTCTCCGTCCCCGTGGCGATTGGCTTCCTGGCGCTGTTCGGCATCACGGTGATGGAGGGCATCATCATGCTGTCACACTTCAACCACCTGCGGTTGGAAGGCATGCCCTGGCGCACCGCGCTGGACCAGGCCGGCACCGACCGTATGCGGCCCGTCTTCATGACCTGCTTCGCCAGCTTTACCGGCCTGCTGCCGATGGCGCTGGCCACCGGCATCGGCGCCGACGTACAGAAGCCGCTGGCCCTGGTCGTTGTCGGCGGCATCGGCCTTGTTCCGCTTTTCATCCTCGTGGTCTTCCCTGTCATGATCGACCTGTTCGGCAAGCCGCGTCATCTGCGGCAGGAAAGCGTCGCCGCCCGGGCGCTGGGCGCACGGGCATGAGCCTGCGCCACGCACTTCTGGGTCTGGCGCTGCTGGCGCCGCCGGCGATCGGGTTTTCGCTGCCGCGGGCGCTGGCGCAGACCGCCCCCGCCGCGCCGGGCAGCCTGCCGCTGCCGGTGGGGCGGGAGGCCGCGCCCCTTACGTTGGGGGAAGCCGAGCAGCTGCTGATCGACCGCAACCTCGCGATCATCGCGGCACGGCGCGGCGTCGATGCGGCGCGCGCGAACCGACTCGTCGCCTCCGCCCTGCCGCCGCCGCAGGTGACGGTCGGCAACAGCTTCGCCCAGTTCAACGAGACCTCGGCCGGCAGCATCAAAGGCGCCCGCTTCCTCAGCCCCAGCAACAACATCGTCGCCGGCCTGTCGGTGCTGGTCGAGCGCGGCGGCAAGCGGACGCTGCGCACCCGCGTTGCCGAGGAGCAGATCGGCCTGGCCGAGGCGCAGGTGCTGGATGCGGTCCGCACTCAGTTGTTCACGCTGCGGCAGGCCTTCCTCGGCGCGCTGCTGGCGCGGGCCAACCTGGAAGTCGCGCTCGGCAACCGGATGAGCCTCGACCGCACCGAGACGCTGCTGCGCCGGCAGCTGCGCGACGGCGCCATCCCGGAAGGCGACCTGCTCCGCTTCCAGGCCAGCCGGCTGCAGTTCGAACCCGACGTGACCAGCAATGCCCAGGCCTATGCCGCCGGCGTCGCCGCGGTGGCGGCGCTGCTCTCGGCCGATCCGGCGGCGTTCCAGACCGGCGCCGGGCAGATCGCCGCGCTCGGCATCACGCCCGCTGTGCCGGGCTCGCTGGGCGCGGTGCCGCCGAGCCAGCGCGCCGCCGCACCCGCCGGGCCGGCCAGCGCGCCGACCAGCGTGCGCACCATCCTCTCGCCCGTCGCCTTCGACGTGCGCGGAAAGTTCAATGAGGTGCCGACGCTCGGCATCGGCCGCGACGACCTGGCCAAGGGCATCGACAGCCGCGCCGACGTGGTCGCGGCGCAGCGGCAATATGCCGCTGCGAATTCCAACCGGCTGCTGGCCGAGGCCGGGCGCTCGCGCGACGTGACGCTGAACGGCAGCTGGGCGCGGTCCCGCCTGTCGCAGGACCTGCCGAATTCGACCGAGCAGCTGAACGCGGTGAACAGCTTCGGCCTGCAGCTTTCGGTGCCGATCTTCACCCAGCGCATCGTCGAGGGGAATGTCGGCGTCGCCACCGCGCAGGCCGGCCAGGCGGAAGCGCAGGCGCGTGCCGCGCTGCTGCAGGCCCGCGCCGAGTTCGCCGTGGCCTGGGCCACCTACGAGCAGGCGCGGGCGCTGCTCACGCTGTTTACCGGCGGTGCGCTGAACCGTGCCGAGGAAGCGTACCGGAGCACCGAGCAGGCCTATCTGGCGGGTGGGCGATCCTTGATCGACGTGCTGGACGCGCTGCGCACGCTGAACGCCACGCGCATCCAGTTCAACCAGGCGCGCTACGCCTACCTGCTGGCGCTGGCGCAGCTGGAACAGGCGACCGGCGTCTCCGGGATCGCGCCCAGGCTGTAGCGCCGCACGGATCGGTGCGCTGCATCAACGGCGCGCGAGACAAGGCGGCGCGGCGTTGCGGCGCCCGGTGATGACTCCCACCCTGCGGGCGAACCATGTGAGGGAAGGGTGCCCATGGGCCGGATCACCATCGTCGTCAGCCTGTTCGGCCTGCTGGCGGCCTGCAGCCCGAGCTTCGGCGGCGGCGAGCCACGCCAGGTAATCGTCGTGCCGCAGGGCAGCACGGTGGTCTGCCCCGGCGGCTACGCGCCGCCCTGCCGATAGAGCGCGATGGCTTGAGGCGGGATCGCCGAAAAGCCTGAATCGCGCGGCAAAACAACGGCCAGGGCGGGATGTTTGAGCGAAGCCGAACGCATCCCGCCATAGCGCGTCAAGCCGCGCAGCCCAGCGGGCGAAGCTGCCCGAGCAGGGCGCCGGCCAGCACGACGCCGTCCGCAGAGACCGGCAGGCCGGCGCGGCGCAGCGCCTCTGCCGTCCAGGTATTGCAGGTGAACAGCGGCGAATAGCCGCGCGAGGCGCCGAGGAAGAGGCTGCCGCGCAGCACCAGCGGCGTGCCGCTCGGTGCGATGCTGTCGGCGAGGAAGGCGAGGAGGGCGGCGAGGCCGCCCGGCGGCAGCGGCAGCGCGATGGCGCGGCCCGCCCAGGCCTCGCCCGGCAGGGCCGTGCGGCCCTTCACCTCGATCACGCCGCGGCCGGGCAGGGGGCCGAGCAGGTATTCCGCCGCGGCGCCGGCCTCGGCCAGGACGAAGCTCCGCTTGCCGAAACCGAAGGCGAGCGTGGCGGCGCCGGGAAACCAGGCGCGGAGATCGCCGACCGGGCCGCTGAGGTCTTCGGCCCGCAGGGCGATGTCGGTGTGCCAGCCATGGTCGATGACCCAGCCGCTCGGCCCGGCGGGCGGTGGAGCGCATGGCGCCGGCGGCGGCACGGCGCAGCCGCCGAGCAGCCCGAGCGTGGCAGCCATGACCTTGCGACGACCGGTGACGACGGCGATAGTCATTTGGAAGCGGATGAACCTGCGCGGCGACCCGACCGGTTCGCATGCGCGCGGGGCTCCGGCAAGCAAGGGGAACGTCACATGGACATGGACATTCGCGGCAAGCGCGTGCTGATCACCGGCGGTTCTAAGGGCATCGGCCTGGCCTGCGCCCACGCCTTCGCGGCGGAGGGCTGCGACGTGATCCTGGCCTCGCGCGATCCGGCCGCGCTGGAGACCGCGGCGAGTGCGATCCGCGGCCGGCACAACGTGAACGTCGCCGTCTTCGCCGGCGACCTCGGCGACAGCGCGGCGCGCGTCTCGCTGCATGCGGCGCATCCGGACATCGACGTGCTGGTGAACAATGCCGGTGCGATTCCCGGCGGCACGGTGCACGACATCAGCCTTGAGCGCTGGCAGCAGGCCTGGGCGCTGAAGGTGTTCGGCTATATCCACCTGTGCCAGCTCTACCTGCCGGGGATGGAGGCTAAGAAGGACGGCGTCATCGTCAACATCATCGGCATGGCCGGCCGCGGCCCGCGCGCCGACTATATCTGCGGTGCGGCGGGCAATGCCTCGCTCATCGCCTTCACCGCGGCGCTGGGCGGCAAGGCGCCGGACCACAATGTGCGCGTGGTCGGCATCGCTCCCGGTGCGACCATGACAGACCGGATCATCACCCTGTCGAAGAGCCGGGCGAAGACCAAGTTCGGCGACGAGAGCCGCTGGGAGGAGATGCTGGCCGGCCTGCCGCTGGGCCGCGCCGGCAAGCCGGAGGAGATCGCCGATCTCGCCGTGTTCTGCGCCAGCCCGCGCGGCGGGTATCTGTCCGGCGCGACGCTGGACGTGGATGGCGGCGCGCAGTTCCGGGGCTAAGAGCAGGCGGTCCCCCCCACTCGTAGGACGCAGTGCGTCCGACCCCCCGCCGGCGGGGGAGGGAGCAGACTCCTCCCTCCGGGGGGAGGCCGGGAGGGGGGTGGCCCCGCAACACGGAAGATTCGGATGGACTTCAGGCTCACCGACCAACAGCGCGCGCTGATCGCCCCGGTCCGCGACATGGCGCAGACCACCTTCCGCCAGCGCGCCCTGCGCTGGATGGACGGCACCTTCCCGTGGGAGAATATCCGTGACCTCGCCGGCCTTGGCGTGCTGGGGATGACGGTACCGGAGGAATATGGCGGCCTCGGCCTGCCGGTCTTTGAAACCGCGCTGGTGCTCGAGGAGATCGCCAAGGTTTGCTACCCGACGGCGATGGCAGTGCTGGGCGAGGCCGGGGTGCAGACCCGCGTCATCGCCAAATACGCGCCGAAGAGCATCCGCGCCCGCATCCTGCCCGCGGTCGTCAGCGGCGACTGCATCCTGTCGATCTGCATGACCGAACCCCACGCCGGCACCGACGTGGCCAACTACCGTACCAATGCGGTGGTGAAGAACGACCGCGTCGTGGTGAACGGCGTCAAGACGCTGATCAGCCGGGCGGAGGAAGCCGGCATGTTCGTCGTCTTCACCCGCATCGACGGCCGCCCGGGCCGCGAGGGCATCGGCTGCGTGCTGGTCGAGCGCGGCACGCCGGGGCTGGCGGTGACCGGCACCTACCACACCATGGGCGGGGAGAACCTGCACGAGGTGCAGTTCAACGACCTCGAAGTGCCGGTCGAGAACCTCGTCCTGCGCGAGGATGGCTTCAAGCGGCTGCTGACGGCCTTCAACACCCAGCGCTGCCTGAACCCGTCGATCAGCCTCGGCCTGGCGGAGGGCGCCTTCGACGAGACCACGCGCTACGTCCGCGACCGCCCGGTCTTCGGCAAGCCGATCGCCGATTTCCAGGGCGTGCGCTGGAAGCTGGCCGACATGTACAAGGATATCGAGGCGGCGCGCGGCCTGTTGTACCGCGCCTGCTGGACGGCGGACCCGTTCCCCGATCCGTTCCTGGCCGCCACCGCCAAGGTGTTCTGCAACGAGATGGCGATCCGGGTGACCAACGAGGCCGTACAATTGCATGGCGGCTTCGGCTTCACCGACGAGTATCCTGTCTCGCGTCTCTATCGCGGCGCGCGCTACGGCTCGCTCGGCGGCGGCGCGTCGGAGACGCTGCGCGACCTGATCGGCCGCAAGCTGGCCGGCGAGGATCTGGGGCCGGACGGCATCATGGGGCTGGGCTACTTCTGACCCCGCCCGTGCGCGCGGGTCAGAACGCCGCCATGGCCTTCCGCCACTCCGCCGCAGCCAGGCTTTCCTCGATCGCCAGCAACTCGGTTGCCAGGGCGCCGCGTGGGTCGCGCTCCACGCCCTCGTCGATGCAGCGCTTGGCCAGGCGCAGCGCGGCTTGCGGCGCCTTGGCGATGGTGGCGGCGATTTCCGCCAGCGTGGCCTCCAGCGCCTCCGGCTCCACCAGCCGGGTGACCAGCCCGGCTGTTTGCGCCTCCGCCGCGCCCAGCGCCCGGCCGGTGAGCATCATGTCCTTCGCCAGCCGCTTGCCGATCACCCGTGGCAGCCGCTGCGTCGCCCCGACCGTGCCCCACAGCGCCTCCGGCGTGCGGAAGCTGGCGGCTGGCGTCGCCACGATGAAGTCGCAGGAAGCCGCCATCTCGCAGCCGGAGCCAACCGCCGGCCCCTCCACCACCGCCACCGCCGGCATCGGCAGCGCCTCGATCGCCGCATAGGCGGCGAAGCCCTTCAGCCGCCGGGCGCGGACCTGGTCGTCGCTCATTGCCTGGCGCTCCTTCAGGTCGGCGCCGGCGCAGAACACCGGGCCCGCGGCGCGCAGCAGCACCAGCCGTGCGTCCTCGGCCGCGGCACGGCGGCAGGCGGCGCCCAGCGCCTCCGCCATCGCCAGGTTGAAGGCGTTGCGTGCGGCCGGGCGGTTCAGCTGGAGCGTCACCACGCCGCGCGCATCCGCCGCGTACAGCACCGTATCGGTCATGCCCGTCCCCCCGCCGCGTCGATCGCCGCCTTGATGCCGCGCAGCATCAACGGCCCGTATTGCGCCGCCGCGGTGGCCAGCGTGCAGGCCTCCTCGATCAGCGCCGCGCGCGGCACCACGCGGTTGACCAGCCGCAGCGCCCGCGCTTCCGCCGCATCCAGCGTGCGGCCGGTCGCCAGCACCTCGAACGCGTCCTTCGGGCCGAGATGGCGCAGCAATTGCGGCAGCACGAGATGCGGCCAGATGCCGTGGCGCGCCTCCGGCCAGGTGAACAGCGCGTCCTCCGCCGCCACCACCATGTCGCAGCCGAGCATGAGCGAGGCGCCCATCCCCACCACCCGGCCATGCACCGCGGCGACCACCGGCTTGCCGGTGATACCCGGCGCCGCCAACACCGCATCGGCCAGCGCCGCACGGGCCTCCCAGGCCGCGCGGTCGTCAGCCAGGGCGCGGCGTTCGTCGAGGTCGCCGCCAGCGCAGAAGCCGGCTCCCTCCCCGGCCAGCACCACGGCGCGCACCGCCGCATCCGCCGCCGCCGCGTCCAGCGCCGCCACCAGCGCGGCGCAGAGCGCCACGCTCAGCGCGTTGCGCTTTTCCGGCCGGTTCAGCCGCAACAGGCGGACATCGCCGCGTATCTCGCTCAGCAGGATCATGCGTCGGACGCTAGCGGGCGGCCTCGGGCTGTCAACGCTGGAGGGAAACGGGAAGGACCGGGGGGAAGGTATTCCCCCAGGCCCACTTCTATTTCTCCGAGTCTGCCCGCATCACCTTCGAGTCCAGGCGACGACCGAGGAGGTGTTCGGCGGCATGGCCGGCGGCACGAACCGCGGGCAGATCCAGCCCGGTCGCGTAGCCCATCGCCTCCAACGCGGTCGCCAGGTCCTCGGTGCAGGTGTTGCCGGTGAAGCCCTCACCATAGGCGATCTTCGCCGGATGTCCGCCGGTGCCGCCGAGCGCGCAATCGGCATGCGTCAGCCCGGCCTCGATCGCCGCCAGAGTGTTCGCCACGCCGGTGCCGCGGCTGTCGTGGAAATGCGCGATGAAGGTCGCCGTCGGCAACGCCCCATGCAGCCAGCCGATCAGGTCGCGCACCCGCGGCGGCGTAGCACTTCCGATGGTGTCGCCGATGGCGATGCGCGTCACCCCCAGCGCGGCGAAACGCTCGGCATCCTCCAGCACCCGCTCCTGCGCCGTGCGCCCGTCGAACGGGCAATCGAAGGCGACGCTGATGGTGCCGACCACCGTGAAGGCATCCCGCCCCAGCGCGGCCATCTCCGCCACGTTGGCCCATTGGTCGGCGCGCGAGCGCCGCAGGTTGCGCTCGGAATGGCCTTCGCTGGCGGAGACCAGAAGCGAGATCTCCTCCGGCCCCCAGCCGGCCTCGCGCGCTGCCAATGCCCGCTTCACCGCCTGCGGGTTTGGGCAGGTCGCCTTGAACAGCACGCCGGGCCGCCGCCGTACGCCGCGCAGCACCGCCTCGGCATCGGCGAATTGCGGCACCTGCTGCGGATGCGCGAAACTGGTGATCTCGATCCGGCGGAAGCCGCAATCGGCGATGCGGTCGATCAGCGCGATCTTCGCGGCCGCCGGGACGATGCGCTCCTCATGCTGCAGCCCGTCGCGGGCGAGGCATTCGCACAGCACCACACCCGGTGCGGGCGGCGAAGCGCCGGCGGTGATCTCCTCCAGCTCGGCAGCGGTCGGCAGGTCGCTCATCGATGCAACTCCTTGAGGAGGGCGATGGCCGCTTCGGGGTCGCGCGCGACATGCGCGCCGGCGGCGGCCAGCGCCGCCAGCTTCGCCGCCGCGGTCTCGCGCTCGGCCCCGGCCAGCGCGCCGGCATGGCCCATGCGCTTGCCTGGCGGCGCGTGCCGCCCGACCAGCATGGCGACCACCGGCTTCGGGCAATGCGGGATCGCCGCGGCCAGCGCGTATTCCTTGTCGCCACCGATCTCGCCGCAATAGAACACGGCGGAGACGGCGGGATCGGTCGCCAGCGCGGCCAGCCATTCATGCGGGTTGCGGCCGCAGACGGTGTCGCCGCCGATATGCGCCACCACGCGCTGACCGATGCCCGCCGCGGTCAGCAGCCGCGCCATGGTCAGGGTCAGCGTGCCGCTGCGGCACAGCACGGCGACGCTGCCGGGCGCGCAGAAGGATGGCGCGATGGAGCCCAGCAGCCCGGCGCCAGGCACGAAGAGGCCGAGCGTGTTCGGCCCCACCATCCAGGACCCCGCCGCCCGTGCCGCCTGCGCCGCGCGCAGCCCGTCATGCACCGGGACGTATTCCGCGGCGACGACGATGCTGGGGATGCCGGCGGCGGCACGCACCGCATCCAGCACACCCTCCGGCGGCGTGTAGATCACCGCCGCATCGGCGGGTTCCGACAGCTCGCGCACGTCGTCGTACAGCGGCAGCCCGTCCACGGTCTCCCCGCCGCGGCCGAGCGCGATGCCGGCAACCAGATTGGTCCCCGCCTCCCGCATCGAGGCGACCTGGGCGGCGGCGTAGCGTCCCGTCGGGTTGAACACCACGACGCGACGGGGGAAGCTGTTGAGGAACGGTGCGATCATCACGGAGGGAACGGTGCGTCTCGCAGAGCATGATGGCAAGAGACTGCTGCAGCGGCATGGCGTGGCGATCCCGCGCGGGACGCTGCTGCATGCTGCGCCTGCGAGGGACGCGCACGGAGTCCTGAAGGCACAGGTGCTGGAAGGCGGCCGCGGCAAGCGCGGCCTGGTGCGCCGCAGCATGCCGGGTGAGGCACCAGCGATCGCCGCCGCGATCCGCGCCGCGCTCGGCGACGCCGCCGCGCCTTTGCTGCTGGAGGAAGCGGTGCCGATGGCGCGGGAGATCTATCTCGCGCTCCGCATCGACGGCACCGCGCAACGCATCGAGCTGCTCTGTGCGCCGGAGGGCGGCGTCGAGGTGGAGCACGCCGCCGGCCTGCTGCGCTGCGGCATCGACCCCGAGGCGGCGGGCGCGCTGGAGACCATCTACGCCACGCTGCGCGCCGGCTTCGCGCCGGAGCTTGCCGCTCGCCTGGGTCGCCTGGCGCTGCGCCTCGCCCGCATCCTGCGCGACGAGGATCTGGACCTGCTGGAGATCAACCCGCTCGGCGTGCTCGCCAACGGCCGGCTTGTGGCTTGCGACGCCAAGGCGGTACGCGACGACTCGGCGCTGTTCCGCCACGCTGCGCCCGTGCTGTCGGCCGCGCTGGAGGATGCCGCGCTGACGCCCCTGGAGCGCCGCGCGCGCGACCAGGGCTTCCAGTTGGTGGAGTTGGAGGGCGGCACGGTGGCGATGATCACCGCCGGCGCCGGCCTCGGCATGATGATGGTAGACCTGCTGGCCGATGCCGGCTGCCCCGCCGCCTGCTTCATGGACAATGCCAATGGCGGCCCGGCCGAGACCATGCCGGACCGCCTGGCCGCCGCCTTCGAGATCGCGCAGCGGCCGGAGGTGAAGGCGATCATGTTCTTCACCACGCTGGCCTCCCGTGGGTTGAAGGCACGGGTCGATGCGCTGGCCGCGGCGCTCCGCGCCAATCCGCCGACGAAGCCGTTCCTGGCCGGCATCGCCGCCGGCCATGCGGCGTTGCGCGGCTACCCGCTGGACCAGGCGCGCGCTGATCTCGCCGCGGTCGGCGTCGCGGCGCTGCACGACAACCCGCACGACCTGGTGCGGGCAGTGGCGGCGGCGGTGCGAGGCTAGCCTGTGATCGTCCTGGGTCGTGCCAACCAGGACGATCACCGGCTCTGGCCGGACCTATTCCGGCTCGAT
>JBMOJU010000095.1:0-15680 GCA_049315625.1 Paracraurococcus sp. | reverse complement strand
GGCAGGGGGGCGATCCTGCGCATCTTCCTCCTGTGTGGCGCGGCGGTGGGCGGCGTCGGCACCTTGGCGGGCTTCGGCATCGGGCTGCTGTTCTGCGCCAACATCGAAAGCATCCGGCAGGGGCTGATGGCGATCACCGGCACCACGGTCTTCGACCCGGAGATCTACTTCCTCACCCGCATCCCTGCCGTGGTGGACCCGGCCGAGGTGGCGCAGGTGGTCGGGCTCGGACTGCTGCTGTCGCTGCTGGCGACCTTGGTCCCGAGCTGGCGGGCAGCGCGGCTGGACCCGGTGGAGGCCCTGCGCAATGAGTGAGACTGTCCCGGCGCTCCGCCTCGCCGCCGTCGAGCGGCGCTTCCGCACCGAGGCTGGGGAGCTGCCGGTGCTGCGTGGCGCCGACCTCGCGTTGCAGGCGGGCGAGATCGTCGCGCTGGTCGCCCCCTCCGGCACCGGCAAATCCACCCTGCTGCACCTGGCCGGGCTGCTGGAGCGACCCGATGCCGGCGAGGTCTATGTGGGCGGCGGCGCCGCCGGCACGCTCTCGGATGCCGGGCGCACGGCGATCCGCCGCACCACCATCGGCTTCGTCTACCAGTTTCACCACCTGCTCCCGGAATTCACCGCCGAGGAGAACGTGGTCCTGCCGCAGCTGGCCGCCGGCACGCCGCGCGCCGCGGCGGGGCACCGGGCCCGGGCGCTGCTGGCCAGCTTCGGGCTGACGGGGCGGGAACATCACCGGCCCGGGCGGCTTTCGGGCGGCGAGCAGCAGCGGGTGGCGATCGCCCGTGCCTTGGCCAATGCGCCGCGCATCCTGCTGGCCGACGAGCCGACGGGCAACCTCGATGTCGGCACCGCCGGGCGGGTGTTCGCGGAATTGCTCGCCGCGGTGCGCGGCCAGGGGCTCGCCGCGCTGATCGCCACCCACAACCCGGAGCTCGCGGCGCGGATGGACCGGGTGGTCACGCTGCGGGACGGGAAGGTGGTGGAGGCCTGAGGGCAGGGCGCCAGCCCACCATCCACGGCTTGCCGCCCCGCGCCGCTTCCTGCCATGGTCTCGCAAAACCAGGGAGGGAACGGCCAAATGGCCAGGCTGCAAGGCAAGGTTGCCATCGTCACCGGCGCGGGCACGGGCATCGGCCGCTGCACCGCTGAGCTCTTCGCGCGCGAGGGCGCCAAGGTCGTCATCGCGGAGATCGACACGCCGAGCGGCGAGGAGACCGCGCACCGCATCCTCCGCGCCGGCGGCGAGGCGATCTTCCTGCAGACCGATGTCAGCGAGCCCGACAGCATCGCCGGCACCATCGCCCAGACCGTCAGGCACTATGGCGGCCTGCACGTGCTGCACAACAATGCCGGCGGCTCCACCAGCATCGACAACAATGTCGTCGAGGCGCCGCTCGAGGAGTTCTGGCGCGCCATCAAGCTCGACCTCTACGGCACCTTCCTCGGCTGCCGCTTCGGCATCCCCGAACTCATCCGCTCCGGCGGCGGCTCCATCATCAACATGGCCTCGGTCGTGGCGCTGATGGGCTTCCCTGGTCGGGATTGCTACACCGCGGCCAAGGGCGGCGTCGCCTCGCTCACCCGGTCGCTCGCCGTCGAGTTCGGCCCGAAGCGCGTCCGGGTCAATGCCGTCGCCCCTACCGTCACGCTGACCGACCGCGTGCGCGGCCTGCTCGCCGGCAACTCCGCCATGCAGGTGCTGGCCGACCAGCATCTGCTCGGCCTCGGCGAGCCGATCGATATGGCCAACGCCATCCTCTACCTCGCCTCGGACGAAAGCCGCATCGTCACCGGCACCATCCTGCCCGTCGACAGCGGCCTGGTGACGCTCTGATGTCGAACCTCACCCATATCGGCTTCCTCGGCCTCGGCCAGATGGGCGCGCCCATGGCCGAGCGCCTGTTCGGCGCCGACGTGCAGCTGCATGTCTTCGACCCGCGCGAGGAGGCGATGGCGCCCTTCGTCGCCCGCGGCGCGACGGCGCACGCCTCGCCGGCCGAGGTTGCAAACGCTGCCAGCATCGTCTTCGCCTGCCTGCCGACCGGCAAGATCAGCGAAGCCGCGGCGCTCGGGCCCGAGGGCGTGATCCATGGCAGCGCCATCCGCATCCATGCGGAGATGTCGACCATCGGCCGCACCACGGTGCAGCGCATCGCCGAAGGCCTGGCGCAGCGTGGCCTGACGATGGTCGATTCGCCGATCAGCGGCGGCCCCGCCGGGGCGCGCGCCGGTACGCTGGCGATGATGGTCGCCGGCAGCCCGGAGGCGGTGGAGACGCTGCGCCCCTTCCTGCTGCGCATTGGTCAGCGGGTCTTCGTGCTCGGCGAGCAGCCGGGCCAGGGCCAGGTGATGAAGCTGGTGAACAACCTGCTGTTTGCCGCCAATACCGCCAACGCTTTCGAGGCCTTCGCCCTCGGCGCCAAGGCGGGGCTCGATCCCGACACGATGGTCGAGATGGTGAATGCCGGCACCGGCCGCAGCTTTGCCAGCAGCGATGTCATGCCCGCCATCCTCAGCGGCAAGCTTCGCTTCGGCGCGACCATCGCCGTGCTCGACAAGGATGTCGGCCTCGGGCTCGACGAAGCGAAGGCCTTCGACGTGCCGATGTGGGGGATCGAGCAGGCGGCGCGGCTCTGGCGCTTCGCCGCCAGTCAGGGCAACGGTAATGCCGATCTGGCCGAGTTGGTCCGCATCGTCGAGGGCTGGGCCGGCGCCGAGATCCGCAGCCGCAAGGAGGGCTGAGATGCTGCCCCGCCGCGCGCTGGCGCTGCTGGCCCTGCCCTGGGCGGCGCGTGCGCAGGCCTGGCCGGCCGGCCCGCTGCGCGTCATCGTCCCCTTCGGCCCGGGCGGGTCGAGCGATGCGATGGGCCGCCTGCTGGCGACCGGGCTGCAGCAGCGCCTGGGCGTCACCACGATCGTCGAGAACCGCGGCGGCGCCGCCACCTCGCTCGGCACCGAGCTTGCCGCGCGCGCGGCGCCGGACGGGCAGAGCTGGATGGTCACCTCCGACAGCTTCGCGGTGCTGCCGGCCCTCGTCCCCAATCTCGGCTTCGACATCGTCCGCGACTTCGCGCCGGTGACGATGATCGCCATCGCGCCGAACGTCATCGCGGTGCATCCGTCCCGCCCCTGGTACAGCCTTGCCGATGTCGTCGCCGCGGCGCGCCAGGGCCGGCTCAGCTATGCCTCGACCGGCAACGGCACCACCGGCCATCTGGCGATGACGCGCTTCGCCGCGACCCAGGGTATCCAGCTGGCGCATGCTGCCTATCGCAGCGGCGGCCCGGCGCTGAACGATGCGGTGGCCGGGCATGTCGACATGATCATCGGCAGCGCCGCGCTGCTGGCGGCGCAGATCGCCGATGGCCGGCTGCGGCCCGTCGTGCAGCTGGGCACCACGCGGCTGCCGGCGCTGGCCGCGGTGCCGACTTCGACCGAGGCGGGCGCGCCGGAATTCCTGGCGGAAACCTGGTGGGGTGTCCTCGCCCCGGCCCGCACGCCGCCCGCGCTGATCGAGCGCATGCAGGCGGAGGTGGCGGCGGTGTTCCGCGAGGAGCGCGTCGCCCGGCTGGTGACGGAGGTGCAGCAGGCGCGGCTCCTGCTCGACGGGCCGGCGGCGATGCGGGCCTTCCTCGATGGCCAGATCGCCACCTGGGGCGCCGTCATCCGCGACCACAAGATCCTGGCGGATTGAACGCCATGCCGCGCATCGCCCTGATCCACGCCGGCGCCGTTTCCATCCCGCCGGTCGAGGCCGCCTTCGCCGCGCTCTGGCCGGAGGCGACCTGCATGAACCTGCTGGATGACAGCCTGTTCGCCGATCGCGGCGCCGGCGCGCTGCCGCCCGGCATGACCGACCGCTTCCTGGCGCTGGCGCGCTACGCCGCCGGCACCGGCGCCGACGGCATCCTCTTCACCTGCAGCGCCTTCGGCCCCTGCATCGCGGCGGCGGCCGCGGCGCTGGCGCCGCTGCCCGTCCTGAAGCCGAACGAGGCGATGGTCGAGGCGGCCTGCGCCGCCGGCCGGCGCATCGGCCTGCTGGCGACCTTCCCGGGCACGCTGGCGACCATGCCGGCGGAATTCCCCGCCGGGGTGACGCTGGTGCCGCACCTGGTCGAAGGCGCCTTCGCCGCGCTGCAGGCCGGCGACATGGCGGAGCACGACCGGCTTGTGGTGGATGCCGCCCGGCACCTGGCGGATTGCGATGCCATCGCGCTGGCGCAGTTCAGCCTTTCGCGCGCTGCGCCGGCGGTGGAGCAGGCGCTCGGCCGCGCCGTGCTGACGACGCCCGGCAGTGCAGTGCGCAAGCTGCGCGGGCTGCTCAGTCCGGCCTGATGTTGCGTTCGCGGATGACCTTGGCCCAGACATCCATCTGATCGTCCAGGTACCGGCCGAATTCGGCGGCGGAGGAGGCGACGACCTCGATGCCGAAATTCTCCCGGAACTTCGCGCGCATCTCCGCCGGCGCCAGCGCCTCGACCAGCGCCGCATGGAAGGCCTGCAAGACGGGTTTCGGCACGGCTGCCGGCGCCAGCACGCACCAGAAGGCGGTGGCATCGATCCCCGGCAGCCCGGCTTCCTGCGCGGTCGGCACCGCCGGCAGCAGGGCGGACCGGGCGGCGCCGGTCTGCACCAGCGGCACCAGCGTGCCATCCTGCACGAGCCGCCCGATCGGCGCGGCGCTGGCGATGCAGAGGTCGAGTTCCCCGGCGATCACCGCCTGCACCAGCGGCGCGCCGCCGCGGTAGGGCACATGGGTGGTGCGGAAGCCGCCCGTCTGCTGCATCATCTCCATCGCCAGATGCGCCAGCGTGCCGTTGCCGCTGGTGCCGCAGGTGATGTGTTCCGGCCGCGCCCGCGCATCGGCCATCATCGCCGCCATGTCGCGCCAGGGCCGCGATCTGTGGGCGCAGAGCAGCATCGGCGCAGTGCCGATCAGCATCACCGGCGCCAGGTCGCGCCGGCTGTCGAAGGGCAGGTCGGGGATCAGCGCCGGCAGCGCCGCGTGGATGTCGGACACCACCAGGAAGGTCTGGCCATCCGGCGCGGCGCGCACCACCGCGCCGGTGCCGATGGCGCCGCTCGCCCCGGTGCGGTTCTCCACCACCACCGGCACGTCGAGGCTGCGCTGCAACGGCGCCTGCAGGCTGCGGGCGACGAGATCGACGCTGCCGCCGGGCGGGAAGGAGACGATGAAACGGATCGGCCCGCTCGGCCAGGCGCGTTGCGCCAGGGCCGGCGTTCCGACTGCCCCGGCCGCCGCAAGGGCAAGCAATCCGCGTCGTGCCGGCATCGGCCTTGTCCTCCCGTTGCCGCGATCTTCCGATGCACGGCAACGGGCGGCAAGGGGTTACGCCTTGAGCTGCCCGCCGATCGGCAATTCGCGGATGCGCTTGCCGACCGCGGCGAAGATCGCGTTGCACAGCGCCGGTGCGAAGGGCGGCAGGCCCGGTTCGCCGACGCCGCTCGGCGGCACGTCGAGCCCGGCCGGCACGATATGCACGCGCACCTCGCGCGGTGCGTCGTCGATGCGCGAGACCTCGTAGTCGGTGAAGTTGGACTCCACCACGCGGCCTGCTTTGAAGGTGATCGCGCTTTTGGTCGCCAGCGACATGCCCATGACGCAGGCGCCCTCGACCTGGGAACGGATGCGTTCGGGGTTCACATGGAAGCCGCAATCGATGGCGACGTCGACGCGGGGGACCGAGAGCACGCCCTTCTCATCCACCGCCGCCTCGACCACCGTCGCCACATAGGTGACGAAGCTGCGATGCGCGGCGATGCCGAGGCCATGCCTCGCCGGCAGCTTGCGGCCCCACGCGGCCTTCTCCGCGGCGAGTTCGACGACATGGCGCAGGCGGCCGGTGTCGACCGGGTATGTCCGCGGGTCCTCGTTGTAGTTCCAGAACTCCGTCGCCCCCTGGCCGACCGGCAGGTCGAGGATGCGCGGCGGCCCGATCAGCTCCAGCAGGTAATCCTTCGGGTCCCGCCCGGCGGCATGCGCCATCTCGCCGACGAAGGAATGCACGGCGAAGATGTGCGGGATGTTCAGCACCGAGCGGAACCAGCCAATGCGCGTATGCGCCTCCGCCGCGCCATTCTCGATCCGCATGTTGGGGATGGCGAAGGGCGTGTCGATGAGACCCATGCCGACCTCGAACCCCGCGCCATGCGTCTGGCCCGGGGCGAAGATGCTCAGGATGGTCGGGAAGACGCTGCGGTGCATCCAGCTCGTCGCCTTGCCCTCGGCATCCAGCCCGGCCTGCAGCCGGTCGACCTGCACGGTGTGGTAGTAGCCGTTGCGGATGTCATCCTCGCGCGTCCAGACCACCTTCACCGGCTGGCCGTCCATTGCCTTCGACAGCAGCGCCGCCTCGATCGCGTAGTCGCATTTCGACTTGCGGCCGAAGCCACCGCCGAGCAGCTCGATGGTCACGCTGACATTCTCCAGCGGCACCTTCAGCCGCTCGGCGATCTCGCCGCGCACCGAATAGGGGCTTTGCGCACTGGTCCAGCATTCGACCTTGCCGTTGGCGATGCGCACGGTCGCTGCCGGCGGTTCCATCGGCGCATGCGCCAGATGCGGGGCGTAGTATTCGGCCTCCACCCGCTTCGCCGCCTTGCCCATGGCGCCGTCGGTGTCGCCGGTCTTGCGCAGCACATTGCCAGGCTTGCGCGCCGTCTCCTCCAGGCTGGCGCGGTAGGCTTCGCTGTCGTAGCTGGCGTGCGCGCCGTCCTTCCAGGTGATCTTCAGCGCCTCCCGCGCCTGCATCGCCGCCCAGGTGTTCCGGGCGATGACGGCGACGCCGCCGAGCGGGGAGAATTTCGCCGGCGGCGGCGTGCCGTCCAACTGTACGATCTTCACCACGCCGGGAATCTTCTGCGCCGCCGTGTCGTCGACCGAAGCGACGGTGCCGCCCAGCACCGGCGGCCGCGCCACGACCGCGAAGAGCAGCCCCGGCAGGGTGGTGTCCTGGCCGTACTTCGCCCGGCCGGTGCTGATGTCGAAGCCGTCCACCAGTTCCAGGTTACCCTTGCCGATATAGCGGAAGGCCGCGGCCTCCTTCAGCCGCAGCGTCTCCTTCGCCGGGACCGGCAGCTTCGCCGCCTCCGCCGCGACATCGCCATAGCCCAGGCTGCGGCCGCTTGCGGCATGCAGCAGCTGGTGGTTCCTCGCCGTCACCTGGCTGGCCGGCACGCCCCAGCGCTTCGCTGCCGCCGCTTCCAGCATCTGCCGCGCCGCCGCGCCGCATTCGCGCATCGGCTGCAGGAAATGGCGGGTCGAGCGCGAGCCGTCGGTGTCCTGGTTGCCGTAGCGCGGCTCATCGGCCGGGGCCTGGACGACCTTCACCCGGGCCCAGTCGGCCTCCAGCTCGTCGGCGACGATCATCGGCATGCCGGTGCGCACGCCCTGGCCCATCTCGGCGCGGTGGCAGAAGATGGTCACCAGCCCGTCCGCTGCGATGGAAACGAACACCAGCGGGTCGTTCACCACGCCATGCGGCATGGCATCGGCGCCGAATTTGGGCTTCGGCGCATTCTCCACCGCGCGGGCGGCGGGCAGGCGCAGCGCCAGCAGGAAGCCGCTGGTGGCGACGCCTTGCAGCAGCAGGCGGCGGGAAGGCTGCTCGATGCGAAGATCGGTCATGTCACGCGCCCCCCCGCGCCGCGGCCTTGATGGCCGCGCGGATCCGCTGATAGGTGCCGCAGCGGCAGATATTGCCTTGCATGCCGGCGTCGATGTCCTGATCCGTCGGGTTCGGCGTCTGCTGCAGCAGCGCCACGGCCTGCATGATCTGGCCCGATTGGCAGTAGCCGCATTGCGGGACGTTGATGCTGCGCCAGGCCTTCTGCACCGGATGCATGCCGTCGCGGCTCAGCCCCTCGATGGTGACGACGGCCTGGCCTTCGGTATCGCCCATGGCGGTGGCGCAGGCGCGCACCGCCTCGCCGTTCAGGTGCACGGTGCAGGCACCGCAGGCGGCGACGCCGCAGCCGAATTTCGTGCCGGTCAGGGCCAGCTCATCCCGCAGGAACCAGAGCAGGGGCATCGCGGGATCGCCGTCATAGGAGCGGTCTTCGCCATTGACGCGCAATTTCACCATTGGGGGTTCCTCCTCCACCCCGGTGCGGATCGGCCCGGGCATCAAGGAAACGCCCGGCGACCGGTTCCCGTTGCCCTTTCAGCGGCGGGCGTAACGGTAAACCTGTCGCCCCCCCGTGCTCTCGTCCGCCGGCGAGGTGGCTGCTAGAGAGCCGGCAACCGGCAGGAGGGACGCGGCACCGCCATGGCATCGAGGCAGACCCCCGCCGTGCGGGCGGCCGAGGCTGCGGGGCTGCGCTTCCGCCTGCTGGAATATGCCTACGACCCCGCGGCCGACGCGGTGGGGCTGCAGGCGGCGGTGGCGATGGGGATCGACCCGGCGCGGGTGTTCAAGACCCTGGTCTGCGAACTGGATGGGGGCGGGATGGTCTGCGCCGCGATCCCCTCCGATGGGCGGCTGTCGTTGAAGGCGCTGGCCACGGCGGCGGGGGCGAAGCGGGCGGAGCTGGCGGACCCGGCGAAGGCGGAACGGATCACCGGCTATGTCGTCGGCGGCATCAGCCCCTTCGGCCAGAAGCGGCGGCTGCGCTGCTTCCTGGACGCCAGCGCCGCCGAACTGGACGAGATCGTGGTGAATGGCGGCCGGCGGGGGCTGCAGATCGCCGCGGCGCCGGCCGAGCTGGCGCAGGCGCTGGACGCCGTGGTCTGCCCGCTGCAGGCCGAATGACACAGGGGAGAGAGAGCAGATGAAGGCCCTGGTGGTGGACAAGCCGGAGGCCGGGCAGATCGCCCGTGCCGCCTTCCGCGATTTCGCCGAATCCGAACTGCCGGAGGGCGACGTGCTGCTGCGCGTCACCCATTCCACGGTGAACTACAAGGACGGCCTGGCCGTTACCGGCCGCGCCCCGGTGGTGCGGCGCTTCCCCATGGTGCCGGGCATCGACGTGATCGGCGTGGTCGAGGAGTCGAGCAACCCGGCGGTGAAGCCCGGCGACCATGTATTGCTCAACGGTTGGGGCGTGGGCGAGACGCATTGCGGCGCCTATGCGCCCAAGGCCCGCGTGAAGGCCGAGTGGCTGGTGCCGCTGCCCGCCGGCATCACCCCGGCCGAGGCGGCGGCGATCGGCACCGCCGGCTACACCGCCATGCTCTGCGTCATGGCGCTGGAGCGCTACGGCCTGACCCCGGACCGCGGCCCGGTGCTGGTCACGGGTGCGGCCGGCGGCGTCGGCTCGGTCGCCATCGCGCTGCTCGCCTCGCTCGGCTGGTATGTCGCCGCCAGCACCGGGAGGCCGGAGGAGCAGGCCTATCTCGAAAGCCTCGGCGCGAAGGAAGTGGTGCCGCGCGACCGCTACGGCAGCGGCACGGCGCGGCCCCTGGGCAAGGAAGTCTGGGCGGCGGCGGTGGACAGCGTCGGCTCGAAGACGCTGGCCGGGGTGCTGAGCGAGATCAAGTACGGTGGCGCGGTCGCCGCCTGCGGCCTGGCGCAGGGCATGGACCTGCCGGGATCCGTCGCGCCGTTCATCCTGCGCGGGGTCGGGCTGCTCGGCGTCGATTCCGTCATGGCGCCGCGGGCGCTGCGGCTGGAGGCCTGGTCGCGCCTGTCGACGCAGCTGGACAAGGCGAAGCTGGCGGCGATGACGACGCATGCGACGCTGGCGGACGTGCCGCGGCTGGCGGAGGAGATCCTCGCCGGCAGGCTGCGCGGCCGCGTCGTGGTGGAGATCGGCTGATGGCAATGATGCAGCGGCGGGCCTTGCTCGCTACAGGGGCGGCGCTGGCGGCCGGGCCGGCGCGGGCGCAGCCATGGCGGCCCGCCCGCGGCGTGACCATCATGGTGCCGTTCGGCGCCGGCTCCGGCACCGATGCCATCTCCCGCATCCTGGCCGGGCTGCTGGAGCCGCTGTGGGGCCAGCCTGTGGTGGTCGAGAACCGCGCCGGCGCCAATGGCGCGCTGGCCGCGGGCGCCACGGCCCGCGCCGTGCCGGACGGCACGACCCTGATGATGACCACGAACACGCCGAGCGCGGCCAATCCGGCGCTGATGAAGAAGCTGGACTACGACCCGGTCGCCGACTTCACCGCGCTCAGCCGCACCGGGAACTATAATTTCTGGCTGGTGGTGCCGGAAGGCTCGCCCTTCCGCACGGTGCCGGCGCTGCTGGCGGCGGCAAAGGCGAAGCCGGGCGCGATCAGCTATGCCTCGGGCAATTCCACCGGCATCGTCGCCGGCGGGGCGATGGCGGCGCAGGCCGGCGTCGAGATGACGCATGTGCCCTACCGCAGCACGCCGCCCGCCATCACGGACGTCATCGCCGGCCGCGTCTCCTGCATGGTGGTGGATGCCTCCTCCTCGCTCGGCAACGTCCGGGGCGGGCAGTTGCGGGTGCTGGGCGTGACGACGAAGACGCGCAGCAAGCTGCTGCCCGATATCCCCGCGCTGGACGAGGTCGGGCTGCCCGGCTTCGACGTCGCCGCCTGGGCCGGCCTCGTCGGGCCGGCGCGGATGCCGCCCGCCATGGTCGCCTCCATCAACGCCGATGTCCGCAGCGTCTGGGACCGGCCGGAGACGGTGAAGCGGCTGGGCGATATCGGCTTCGATGGGTTCAGCAGCGCGCCGGACGAGTTCGGCGGCTTCATCAAGGACGAGATCGTCAAATGGGGCCGCATGGCCCGCGCGGCGGGGATCGAGCCGGAGTAGTCATACCCAGCGCACGAAGGTTTCACCTTCGTGCCCCTCAGACGCCGGGCGCCGCGCATCCGCACGGCTTGGCTTCGCCGCACCGGCGGCGGGCGCCATTCGGCGCCTCGTCCCTTCGGGCCGCAGGTCGGAACTTCGTGCGTCTGGTATCAGACCGGGACGACGCGTCGTCCTGACCGGATGCGCCAGGCGAAGGCGCCGTCGCCGAGGTCGAGGCGGCGTTCTACCGCCAGCGCAAGCCGTGGGTCGTGGGCGGCGAGCAGCCCCTCCCACAGCGCGTTCCAGCAGGTGAAGGCGGCGGGGTGCAGCTCCGCCGCGCCGCGCATCAGCGCCCAGCTCGTCTGCTCCACGCCATCCGCGTGCCGGGTCGCGCGGTCGCCCTGCGCATGGGCGATCGCCGCCAGCAGCGCGGCGAAATCGGTGGCGCCGCGGCCGGCGATGCCGGCGGCGTCGGCGAGTTCCGCATACCATTGCATCCCGATCTGCCGCAGCGCGAGGCCGAGCAGCGCCGTCGCCTCCGCCGCGCCGAACAGGTCGATCGCCGCGGGGATCGTGGTGCGCAGGTATTCCATGGCGTAATTGCGGTGCGCCTTGCGCAGGCGCTCCGCCGGCCAGGACTCCGCCTCCACCCAGGGCGTCGCGGCGGGATCGAAGGGCGGCGCCGCCTCGCCGCGCGCGAAGCGCAGCCGCTCCTCCGGCGCCAGGTCGTGCGCGTGCTCGATGTAGTAGCCCTCCAGCGCTGGATCGCCATCGGCGACCTGACCGGTGCAGACGAAGCCGAGCCGCGGATTGTTCAGCGAGACGCCGTTCTGCGCGTGCCAGCCGCGCAGCAAGGCGCGGGTGACCTCGCCCGGGATGCCGCAGATGGCCGTGCCGTGCCACAGCCAGCGCGGCGGGGTGTAGCGGATCCAGGCCTTGCGGTCGCTCTCCCGCATGTAGTCGACCGAGACGCCGCCGATGCGGTTCGAGAGGTAGTGGTACTGCGCCGCGGCGACGGCGTGCGGCAACCCGGTGAGGCCGAGCTTCCGCAGGCCGGGCAGGAAACGTTCGTGGTGCTGCCGGCGAAAGACCGCGAAGACCAGCGCGGCCGCGGCCGGCGTGCCGCGGCGGGCGACGGTGGCCAGCACCGTGCCGGTGAAGGCGGCCCGGTGCAGGTCGGCCACGGCCTGGATCAGGGCGGGGGAGGGGGTGTCAGGCATCGGCGAACAGGCCTCGCTGCGCCGGCATCGGCGCCTCCAACGCGGCCTCCTCCAGGGGTTTCGCCCCGCAGGTGAGCAGATATTCGGCGATCGCGTCCATCTCGGCGGCCGGGCGCGTCGCGTCGTGGAAGAGTCCGCCGGCAGGGGAGCCGGGCGGCACCCAGATCACCGTCTCGTAGCGCGCGCGGGTCAGCAGCACGCGGTAGGTGTTGCGGATGAAGTCGCGGTCCTTGCTGGCGCGCTGCCAGCCGGTGCCGGAGAAGTTGCGGGCGGTCCAGCCATCCCCCTGGCGGATCAGGTCGCCGCCCCAGGCCAGGCCGACCACGTCGAGCTCCAGCCCCTGGCAGGCATACTCGGTCGCCGCCGTCTCCAGCGCGTCGGAGGCCCGGACGTCGGGCCAGCGCAGCAGGAACCAATCCGGGACGTCCTTGGTCGCCACCTCGGCGCCGAAGCCTTCCGCGCGCAGCCGCCTTGCCCCGGCGGCGCGCACGATCCCGGCCCGGCGCTTGCCGCGTGCCAAGCCGCGCAACGCGCTGCGCATCGCCACCAGGTCGCGGGTGACGAAATAGGGCAGTGCCGCGGCAGCCGCCGCCATGCGCCGCGCCGCTGCGGTGTCGCCGTCGAGCACCGCGCCGACCCAGGCCGCGCCGACGCTGTCGCGCACGCTGCGCATCGGCACCGTCAGGTCGAGCGCATCATCCAGTGCCAGCCAGGCCGGGGCGCCGGAGGCCAGGCGTTGCACCGGGTCGGCGGCATCCAGCACGCGCGGCGCGGCCACGGCCCGCCAGCGCGGATCGCGGGCGATGACGCGGCCCCATTCGGCCAGCCCCGCCTCGCCGGTATTGATCTCCTGCCCGTTGCCGATCAGCGCGATGATCACCGACCACCCGGGGTGGCGCCCCATGATCTCCAGCGTATGCGCGGGCTCGCTCATCGTCAGGCGGGACCGCTTGTTCTGCGTCCCGGTCAGCGACTTCGCCTCGTCCCAGGCGCGCTGCGCCTCGTCGAAGACGATCAGCCGCTCCGGCGGGCACCGAGCCGGGTCGATGGCACAGTCCTCCAGGAAGCGGTGCACGTTCTGCAATGCGGTCCGCGTGCGCCGCTCCGCCTCGTCGCGGTCGCATTCGCCGCGGGCGACCGCGTCGCGTGCCAGGGCCGCGCGCAGCACCGCCACAAGCGGCGCATTGCCGGTCAGGAAGGCCGCACCCGCCTGCCGCGCCGGGCCGAACACCGCGTTCAGGCCGCAGAGGGTCTTGCCGGCGCCCGGGATGCCGGTGACGAAGATCACCGTCCTCGCCGCCGCAGCCTGCGCCGCGGCGATATGGCCGGCGATCGCACGCGCCGTCCGGGTCAGGTTCGCCGCATCCGCCCGCGCCGCGGCGATCTCGGCGACGCCGTTGCGCGCGTAGAGCATGGTCGCCGCCTCGACGATCGAGGGCACCGGCCGATAGGCCGCCGCGAGCCAGGCCGCGCCGTCGAGCGGCACCGCCGGTGGCGCGATCCGCGCCTGCACCCAGTCGAGGCAGGCGGCGAGTGCGCCCGCACCGCAGACCAGCGGGTCGGTCGGGTGCTTCGGCAGCAGCCAGGGCTGCGACGGCGGCGACCAGCCGCCTTGCCCCGCCACCAGCACCGGCACGATCGCATGCGCCCGGCTGCCGGCATGGAAATCCCGCAGGTCCAGCGCGTAATCCTCGGCCTCCGCCAGCGCCGCGGCGGAGGGCGCGGCGGTCTTGAACTCCAGGCAGAGGATGGCGCGGTCGGTCAGCACCACCGCATCGATGCGCTTCTCCAGCCGCAGCAGGTCGTATTCGAGCGCGACGGTCCAGGCCCCGCCGCGGCACGCCGCGACCGCCATCTGCAGGGCCCGCACCTGCGCCTGCCAGGCCATCTCCTGGTCCGGCGTCCCGGCGAAGCCGCGTTCCTGCTGGGCGGAGGCGAGCCGGCCGACGGTGTCGCGCGGGTCGCGCGCCTGCAACTGCGCGCCGGTGCAGGCGAACCACGCCCTCATGCGCGTACCCGCGCCGGCCAGGTTGCCAGCAGCAGGCTGCCGGCCATCAGCGCGAACCCCACCGCATGCGTCACCGTGAAGCGTTCCCCCAGCACCGCCACCGCCGTCACCGCCGCCGTCGCCGGCAGGAACACCGTGAACACGCCCGCCACCCCCGCCGGCACCGTCTTCAGCCCGGCATACCACAGCAGCAGGCACAGCACGCTCGCGGTCAGCCCGTGGAACACCAGCAACCCGGCCAGGCCCGGCGCCGCCAGCGCCGCCATGGCATCCACCCCGGCCAGCGCGAAGGGCAGCAGCAGCAGGGCGCTGAAGGCCTGCATCCAGAAACTCGCCGTCACCACCGGCACCTGGCCGGCGATGCGCTTGGCCAGCAGCACATAGGCGGCCTCCCCGCAGACGCCGATGAAGACCAGGGCGTTGCCCAACGCCGAGCCGCCGCCGGCGCCGCCCAGCCGTGCCACGGTGATCGCCGCCATCCCGCCCGCCGCCAGCAGCGCGGCCGCCCAGTGCCGTGCTGTCGGCCGTTCGCCCAGGAACGCCGCACTGCCGAGCGCGACCACCGCCGGCATCGTCGCCAGCACCAGCCCGGCCTCCAGCGCGGTGGTCAGCCGCAGCCCGGCCAGCAGCCCGGCATTGTACAGCGCGGTGCCGAACAGCGCCTGCAGGGCCAGGTTGCGCAGTGCCCTGCCGCCCGGCCGCACCGCGCCTTCCATCGCGCGCGCCAGCGGCCAGAGCACCAGGCACGCCAGCAGGCAGCGCAGGCAGAGGATCAGCGGGATCGGCAGCACCTCGGCCAGCAGCTTGCCGACCGCGACATTGGCGCCGACCAGGGCCATGGACAGCGCCAACTGCGCCTGGGCGAGCAGCATGTCAGGCCGGCGCGGCAGGGTGCCTCATGCCGAGGCGGGCTTGTCCTGGCGCAGGGTCACCCAGGCCCGCAGCCGGATGTCCCCGGTGTCCGGGGCAGCGCCGGCGATGCGACAGCCGAGCGCGCCGAGGATCACCATGCCGGTGGCGATATCCACCGCGACATGGCCCTCGGCGACCAGCAGGCCGGCACAGCCGGCCTCGGCGACCGGCTGGGTGCCGACGCAGCGGGCGACGAGCACCGGCCGGCCGCGGTGCCGGGCGCGGCCGAGCACCCGGCACAGCAGCGGCGTGGCGCCGGCGGTGCCGAGCACGACCACGTCCCCGTCGCCCAGGCTCTGCCGGCCAAGGAAGCCGCAGGCCTGGTTGGCCAGCCCCGATCGCAGCGCGGCCAGGGTGGCCGCGGTCCCGGCGCCGGTATCCGGCGGCAGCGACAGGCCGGTTTCCAAAAGCTCACCGGTCACGGCACGGCGCAGGGTCAGGGTGGCGCGGATGGCGCCGGAGGCCGTCGGCACATGCAGGGTGGTGGCGATCTGCAACTCGCCGCGCTCCAGCGGCGTGACCGACAGGGGACCACTGCGGATGATGTGGGCATGCCCGTTCGCCTGGACCTCCAGGCAGATGCGGTGGAACGGGCCCCAGAGGCTGGTGGCGATCTCGACCGCGGCGCCGAGCGGCCGCACCTCGCCGTCGAGTGGCAATCCGGCGACGGCGGGGGACATCCCGGCGGTGGAGAGTTGCGGCGGCGGTGCCGCGTGCCGAACCGGCCAGGGAAGGATGTTCAATGCCGCAGGACCTTCATCGCGAGGAGCTGGTCACGAGTAAGTTATAATAGATCTATCACTGTCGCTGCCC
>JBMOJU010000471.1:0-3509 GCA_049315625.1 Paracraurococcus sp. | reverse complement strand
GTGCGGCGGTCGAGGCCGGCGATGCCGGCGCGCGGCTGGTGATCAACGCGCAGAATTGCGTGCACTGCAAGACCTGCGACATCAAGGACCCGGGCCAGAACATCGACTGGACGACGCCGCAGGGTGGTGGCGGGCCGAACTATATCGGCGGGATGTGAGGCGGCTGGCCGGCGCGGGGTGCCGGCCATCGCTCCTTTGTGCTTGAACAGGACATTCACGCTTCCCTAACGACACTGTGCATACCGCTAACCGGTTTGTGGAAGGACTGAACTCCACCGACAGGTTTGTCTCCCCCGGCCCGGCGCCGCGCCCTTCCTCGCGCGCTGCCCCCTCGGGAGACACAGAACGTGAACCTGAATGTCCTGCTGCGCGGCCAGTCCAATGCCGTCATCCTCGGCATGCTGAAGGATGCCGGCGGCACCAGCCCGCTCACCGCCGCGGTGCAGACCCTGCTCGGCTTCGACGGCATCACCGATACCGTCACGCTGCTTTTTCAATGGCAGGACCCGAATGGCCGCAACACCGCGGTCGGCGGCACCGCGCTGATCGGCGATTGGCTGACGCCGGCCGGGACAGGGTGGCAGGCCGGCACGCTGGAACAGGGGCTGCTGGGCTACATCGCTGCGCTGCCGGCATCGCTGCGTGCCTCCCCCACCGTCGAGCTGTGGCTGCACAATGAATACGACAGCGGCAATGCCGGCCTGACCGCGGCGCAATGGCAAGGCGCGGTGCGCGCCGATGCGGCGCTGGTGCGCGCCGCCTTCGGCAACCCGGTGCCCTATGTCTTCGTCGAGCCGATCCCCTATGTCTCCGGCACCGATGCCGGCGCCCAGGCGATCCGCGAGGGCATGGCCGCGCTCGCCGCCGACCCCGCCTTCGACGCCAGCCTCACCGCGCCGACCGATGACCTGAACATGGACGCGGTGGTGTTCGGCGGCGGCGGGCACATGAGCGCGTCGGACGCCGCGCTGGTCGCCGACCGCGCGGCGCGCGCCATCGCCGCGGAATTCGCCGCCTATGCGCGGCCCGGCTCGCCGGTGGCGAACGGGCTGGACGATACCGGCCCGATCGCGGTGCAGGCGGTGGCCACCGGGCCGCGCACGCTGTCGGTGGCGCTGCACCTGGACGCCGCCGCCGGCCTCGCCGCGCTGGATGCCGATGCGGCGACCGGGCTGGGCTGGACGGTCATCGCCGGCACGACGGTGCTGGACGCGACCGGCGTGGCGATCGGCCCGGGCAACACGCTGGTGCTGCAATTCGCCGCCGACCTGCCTTCCGGCGCGCGGCTGTTCTACGGCTACGGCAACGCGCACCTCGTCGGTGCCGATGGCGGCGCGCATGGCAACGCGATCTACGATACCCAGGGCGTGCCGCTCGGCGCGCCGGCGGCGGGGCTGCTGATCGGCGCTGCCGCCATCGCCGTCGGCGCGGTGCAGGTTGGCGGCGCGGGCACCGATACCATCGTCGCCGGCGCGGCTGGCGACACCATCACCGGCGGCCAGGGCAACGACTACCTCGTGGCCGGCGCCGGCGCCGACGTCTTCCGTATCTCGCTGGGCGACGGCAATGACTGGATCGACGGCTTCACCCCCGGTAGCGACCGCATCGCCTTCCATGTCGGCATCGCCGCGGCCGATCTGCGCACCCAGGCGCTGAGCATCGCCGGGGTCGCTGGCCTCGGCGTGTTCTACGGCAGCGGCGGCGACGGCATCTTCCTGGCGAACGTCGCCGCGCTGCTGCCGGGCGACCTGGTCTTCGCGCAGCCGGCGGTGCCGCCCGGCGCGCTCATCCTCGGCAGCACGGGGGACGACAAGTTCGGCGCCGGCGCCGGCGGCGACACGCTGATCGGCGGGCCCGGCAGCGACTATCTGGTGGGCGGCGGCGGGGCCGACGTCTTTGGCTTCCAGCGCGGCGATGGCTACGACTGGGTGGATAATTTCACCCCGGGCACCGACCGCCTGGTCTTCGCCGGCGGGCTGGGCGTGGGCGACGTCTCGACCTCCGCCGGCAGCTTCCTCGGGGTGGACGGGCTGTTCGTCAGCTATGGCGGGTCGGATGCGGTGTTCCTCGCCCGCGTCGCCGCGCTGCTGCCGGGCGACATCGGCTTCGGCCCGCTGCCGGGCACACCCTTCTTCGTGGTGGGCGGCCAGCTCGAATCCGCCGCGGCCTATGCCGGGCCGGTGGCCGGGCTGCAGTACCAGCATCTCGGCGGCGCCGGCGCCGAGTCCGTGCGCGGCACCGCCGCCGGCGACCTCATCCAGGCGGGCGGCGCGAACGACACGCTGCGGGGCGGCGCGGGCAATGACAGCCTCGCCGGCGGCGCCGGCCGCGACGTCGCGGTGTTCGGCGGCAATGCCGCTGCCACCACGCTGGTCCACAACGCCGACGGCAGCTGGACCGCGACAGGGCCGGACGGCACGGACACGCTCTCCGGCATCGAGCTCGCCCGCTTCGACGATGGCGACCGGCCGCTGCGCGCCGTGGCGCATGACTTCACCGGCACCGGCAGCAGCGACATCCTGTTCCGCGCCGCGGGCGGGGAGCTCGCGCTGTGGCAGTTCGAGCAGGGCGCCTATGCCGGCGGCGGCTCGCTCGGCAGCCCCGACACCGCCTGGCACATTGCCGGCAGCGCCGATTTCGATGGCGACCTGCGGGCCGACATCCTCTGGCGGCACGCCGACGGCACCCTCGCGCTCTGGCGGATGGACGGCACGGCCTATGTCGGGGGCGGCAGCTTCGCCACCCTGGACGCCGCCTGGCAGGTCGCCGGCCTCGGCGACCTGAACGGCGACGGCCGCGCCGACATCCTGTTCCGCAACACGGACGGCACGCTGGCGCAGTGGCAGATGGACGGCACGGCGTATCTCGGCGGCGGCAGCTTCGGTCTGGTCGATGCCGCCTGGCAGGTCGCCGGCCTCGGCGACTTCAACGGCGACGGGCGGGACGATATCCTGTTCCGCAACACCGACGGCACCGTCTCGCTGTGGCAGATGAACGGGCTGGCCGGCGCCGGCGGCGGCACCATCGGCAATCCCGGCGTGGATTGGAACGTGGCCGGGATCGGCGACTTCAACGCCGATGGCCGCGCCGACATCCTCTGGCGCAACACCGGCGGCGCGCTGGCCGAGTGGTGGATGGACGGCTCCACGGTGATCGGCGGCGGCTCCGTTGCCGATGTGGACCCCGCCTGGAGCGTGGCGGAAGTCGGCGACTTCAACGGCGACGGCCGCGCCGACCTCCTGTGGCGGAACACGGATGGCAGCCTGGCGCTCTGGACGATGGACGGGCTGGCCGCGACGACGACGGCCAGCCTCTACAACCCGGGCGCGGCGTGGAACGTGGTGGCCTGACGCGCCGTCGCACGGCGGACCGGCCGCTGGGCGCGGCCCGCCGTCCCTCGGGGCGCACGCGTGTTGACCGCGACCGCCGGAGCCATTGCCACGCGTCGCCGTGCCGCGCGGCACGCGGGCCGGTCGCGGGATCGCCTTGACCCGCGCACGCTGTTTCAC
>JBMOJU010000094.1:0-15702 GCA_049315625.1 Paracraurococcus sp. | reverse complement strand
GCCCTATTGCGCCTGCAGCCCCAGCGTGCGGACCACCCGCCCCCAATTCTCGATCTCCGCCGCCTGGAAGGCGCGCAGCGCGGCGGGCGGGACATCCTTGATGTCGAAGCCCTGGCCGTTCAGCCGGGCGCGCAATTCCGGCTCGGCCAGCACCGCGGCGACCTCCCGGTTCAGCCGGTCCACCACCGGCGCCGGCGTGCCGGCGGGTCCGGCCAGCATGAACCAGACCGAAAGGTTGTAGCCCGGCAGCGTCTCCGCCACCGCCGGGATGTCGGGCGCCAGGGCGGAGCGGTCCCGCGTCGAGACCGCCAGCGCCCGCACCCGTCCCTCCCGCGCCTGCACCAGCGCGTCGCCGAGGTCGGAGAAGGTGAAGCCGACGCGGCCGGCGATGGTGTCGTTCAGCGCCTCCGGCTGGCCCTTGTAGGCGACGTCCAGGACCTGGATGCCGGCCATGTGCGCCATCATCATGCCGACGATCTGCCGGCTCGGCGCGCCATGGCCGAAGACCAGCTCGCCGGGCCGGGCGCGGGCGTAGGCGATCAGTTCGGCCAGCGAGCGCACCGGCAGGCGCGGGTCGCAGACCAGCAGGTAGGGCGCCTCGGCGATCAGGGCGATCGGCGCCAGGTCGCGCAGCGGGTCGTAGCTGAGGTCCTTGATCATGTGCGGCGCGCTGGCACCGGTGGAGACGCCGACCATGACCAGGGTATTGCCATCCGCCGGCGCGGCCAGCGCGGCACGGATGCCGATCTGCCCCTGGCCGCCGCCGCGGTTGTCGACGATCACCGGCTGGCCCAGCCGTTCGGCCAGGCGCGCGGTGTAGAAGCGCGTCAGGATGTCGGTCTGGGTGCCGGCCGGGAAGGTGACGATGACGCGGATCGGCCGGTCCGGCCAGGCGGCGCGGGCCCGGGCGGCCGGCAGCAGGGCGGCGGCAGCGAGCGCCGCCCGGCGCGGGATGTGGCGCATGGTTTCCCTCCGGTTCGTTGCGCCAAGGCTAGCCCGGCGTCGCGCCCGCCGCCATCGTTGACGGGCCGGTTGCTTCGCGGGAGCCTGCGCCACGACACCGGAGACCGCGCGATGAGCCCGCTCGACGAACCTGCCCTGCGGCGCAACAGCGACCTCGACGCCGCGCTGGCGGAGGCACGCGAGGCCTATGCCGCGGCCCGCCCGCGCAGCGCCGCCATCCATGCCAAGGCGCGGGAGGTGCTGCCGGGCGGCAATACCCGCAGCGTGCTGTTCTACACGCCCTTTCCCACCGCCATGGTCCGCGGCGAGGGCTGCCGGCTGTGGGATGCCGATGGCCACGAATACCTGGACCTGCTGGGCGAATACACCGCCGGGCTGTTCGGCCATTCCGAGCGGCGGATCATCGGTGCGGTGAAGGCGGCGCTCGATGGCGGCATCAACCTGGCCTCGGTCGGCGAGAAGGAAGCCGAACTGGCCGGGCTGATCGTCGGCCGCTTTCCGTCCATCGAGCAGGTGCGCTTCACCAATAGCGGGACGGAGGCGAACCTCCTGGCGCTGGCCGCGGCGCGCGGCTTCACCGGGCGGGTGAAGACGATGGTGATGCGCGGCGGCTACCATGGCGGCGTGCTGACCTTTGCCAGCGAGAGAAGCGCGGTCAACGTGCCGATCCCGCTCGCCTTCTCGGACTACAACGACCCGGAGGCCGCGACGCGCGACATCCTGGCCGAGGGCGACGCGCTGGCGGCGGTGCTGGTGGAGCCCATGGTGGGGTCGGGCGGCTGCATCCCGGCGAGCCAGGAATTCATCGCCGCGCTGCGCGAGGCCACGCGGCGGACCGGCGCGGTGCTGATCTTCGACGAGGTGATGACCAGCCGGCACGGCCCCGGCGGCCTGCAACAGATGACCGGCGTCGTCCCCGACATGACCACGCTGGGCAAATACATGGCCGGCGGGATGAGCTTCGGCGCCTTCGGCGGGCGGCGCGACATCATGGCGGTGTTCGATGGGCACCGGCCCGGCACGCTGCCGCATGCCGGCACCTTCAACAACAACGTCTGGTCCATGGCTGCCGGCTGCGTGGCGATGGGCGAGATCTTTTCCGGTGCCGTCGCCGAGGCGCTTTATGCCCGGGGCGAGGCGCTGCGGGACTCGCTGAACGCCGCCTGTGCCCGCGCGGGCGCCGCCATGCAGTTCACCGGGCGGGGCTCCATGCTGACGGTGCATTTCCGCACCGGAAGCATCGACCGCCCCTACGCTGCCACCCCAGCGGAGGACAAGCTGCGGGAGCTGTTCTTCTTCGACATGCTGGCGGCCGGGCTCTACCTGGCGCGGCGCGGCATGGCGGCGCTCTCGCTGCCGGTCGCGGCGGCGGATTGCAGCCGCTACCTCGCCTCCGTCGAGGAGTTCATCGCCGCCCGGCACCCCCTGCTGGCGGGGCCGGCCGGTCGGGGCTAGCCTGGACGCCCCCGCCACCCTGGGCGGAGCCAGGAGGCGACCATGTCAGCAACCTATGCCGCGGATCGGCGGACGCCCAACCAGGCGCGCCGGGTCATGCTGCTGACGGGCGCCTCGCGCGGCATCGGCCATGCCACGGTGAAGGTGTTCTCGGCGGCCGGCTGGCGGGTCATCACCGTCTCGCGCCACCCCTTCCCGGAGGAATGCCCCTGGGAGGCGGGGCCGGAGGACCATATCCAGGCCGACCTGTCCAACGCCGAGGACACCATCCGGGCGATCGGCGAGATCCGCCAGCGGCTGGAACCCGAGGGCGGGCGGCTGGACGCGCTGGTGAACAATGCCGGCATTTCCCCCAAAGGGCCGGGCGGCAGCCGGCTGGGCACCATCCAGACCCAGCTGGACGACTGGAAATGGGTGTTCCAGGTGAATTTCTTCTCCTCCATCATGCTCGCCCGCGGGCTGATCGAGGAATTGCAGCGCACCCGCGGCGCGGTGGTGAACGTGACCAGCATCGCCGGCAGCCGGGTCCATCCCTTCGCCGGCGCGGCTTACGCGACATCGAAGGCGGCGCTGATGGCGCTGACGCGGGAGATGGCGCATGATTTCGGCCCGCTCGGCATCCGGGTGAATGCGCTGAGCCCGGGGGAGATCGACACCTCCATCCTCTCGCCGGGGACGGAGAAGATCGTCGAGGAGCAGATCCCGCTGCGCCGGCTGGGCAAGCCGGCGGAGGTGGCGAAGACGATCTACTTCCTCTGCTCGGACGCCTCGTCCTACGTCAACGGCGCCGAGATCCACGTGAATGGCGGCCAGCACGTCTGACCCCCACCCCGGTTGAACGCATGCGCTCAACCGGGATGGGTGCGCCTACCGCCCGCCGCTCACCGGCACCAGCGCCCCTGTGACATAGCTCGCCCCATCCGACAGCAGCCACAGCACCGCTTCCGCCACCTCCGCCGCGCTGCCGCCGCGCGCCATCGGCACGCCGGCTGACATCCGTGCGACACGGTCCGGCATGCCGGCACTGGCGTGCAGGTCCGTGTCGATCAACCCGGGATTCACCGCATTGACGCGGACACCCTGCGCCGCCGCCTCCTTCGCCAGGCCAATGGTCAAGCTATCCACCGCGCCCTTGCTGGCGGCGTAGTGGATCCACTCCCCCGCCCCGCCGAGTTCGGAGGCGCGGGAGGAGACGTTGACGATCGCCCCGCCCGGCGGCAGTACCGCCAGCGCCGCACGGCAGCAGCCGGCCAGGCCCAGAACGTTGGTGCGGAACACGGTCTCCCAGATCGCGTCGGTGCTGTCGCGCAGCGTCGCCTTCGGCCCGGTGATGCCGGCATTGTTCACCAGCGCATCCAGCCGGCCGAAGCGCTCCGCCACCGCGGCGAAGCTCGCGGCGACGGCCTGTGGGTCGCCGACATCGGCCTGCATCGCCAGCACCTGCGCACCGGCCGCCCGCGCCGCGGCCTCCGTCTCCGCCGCCCGGGTGGCATTGCCGGCATAGGTGAAGGCCACATCCCAGCCCCGTGCCGCAGCCAGAGTCACCACCGCCGCGCCGATCCCGCGCCCGCCGCCGGTGACCAGCAGCGCCTTCCGGTCCGTCATGACCCTCCCCCTTTCCCGCGTTTCCGGGCAGCATAGCCCCTAGAAGAAGTCGGAGGGAGCGATGTTCAGGGCGGACCTGTTCGCCGGCCAGCGCGTGCTGGTGACCGGCGGCGGCAGCGGCCTCGGCCGGATGATGGCGGAAAAGCTGCTCTCGCTCGGCGCCGTCGTGGAGATCTGGGGCCGCCGCGGCCCGGTGCTGGCGGAAGCCGCCGCGGCGATGGGCGAGCGCGTGACCCACCAGGTGGTCGACATCAAGGACCCGGAGGCGGTGGAGCGCGCCACAGCGGCGATGTGGGAGGCGGGCCGCCCGGCGACCCACCTGATCAACAACGCCGCCGGCAATTTCGTCAGCCGGACCGAGGACCTCTCGCCGCGCGGCATACGCGCCATCAGCGACATCGTCTTCCACGGCACGCTGCAGGTGACCCAGGCGCTGGGCAAGCGCTGGATCGCGGCCAAGGACGGCAACCACGCCGTGGTGTCCATCACCACGACCTGGGGCCGTACCGGCGCGCCCTTCGTCATCCCCTCGGCGATGAGCAAGGCGGCGGTGGATTCGATGACGAAGTCGCTGGCGGTGGAATGGGGCCGCTACGGCATCCGGCTGAACACCATCGCGCCAGGCAATATCCCGACCGAGGGGATGTATGCCCGGCTGCGTCCCGGCGACAACGACCCGACGGCGAAGGCGGCCGCGGCCAATCCGCTGGGCCGCGTCGGCACGGCCGAGGATATCGGCAACCTCGCCGCCTTCCTGCTGGCGCCGAGTTGGATCAACGGCGAGACGATCGCGCTGGATGGCGGCAGCTGGATGACGAATGGCGGCGGCTTCCGCGACCTGTTCGCCTATGGCGATGCGGAGTGGGCGGAGGCGCGGGACCGGATCAAGGCGCGCAACGCGGCGGATCGGGCGCAACGGGGATGAGACTGGACATGATGACGCGCCGGAACACCCCCTCCCCCGTTGAACGCATGCGTTCAACCCCCCGCGCGGCGGGGGCGGGAGAAGGGCCCGGGCCCTTGGTCGCTCGGGCGGGAGAGGTGCCCCCTTCCTCGCTCGCGGGGGAGGGTTGGGATGGGGGTGTCCCCGCGAAACGGGGTCCGGGCGCTACCACCCGCCGCGCCCTCCTCCTCACCGCCCTCGCCACCCCCGCCCTGGCGCAGACCCGCATCGTCCGCCTCGTGCTCGGCTTCCCGCCCGGCGGCTCGGCCGACTTCCTTGGCCGCGCCATGGCCGAACGCCTGGGCCAGGGGCTCGGCGCCACCATCCTCATCGACAACCGGCCGGGCGCCGGCTCGAACATCGCCACCGAATACGTCGCGCGCGCCGAGCCGGACGGCACCACGCTGCTGCTCGGCGGCAATTTCAGCCATGCGGTGAACCCGGTGATGTACCGCCGCGTCGGCTTCGACCCCGTTGCCGACTTCACCCCGATCGGCCGGGTCTGCGACCTGCCGACCATCATCGCGGTCAGCGCCGCCAGCGGCATCACCAGCCTGGCCGACCTGCTGGCCCGCATGCGCGCCAAGCCCGGCGCCTGGAATTACGGCACACCAGGCATCGGCACGCCGAGCCACCTGGCGGGTGCGATGTTCAGCAGGGTCACTGGCCTCGACTGGACCCACGTGCCGTTCCGCGGCGGCGCCCCGTCGCTGACCGCGCTGCTGTCGGGCGATATCGAGGTGATCATCGCCACGCCGCCGGTGGTGCTGCCGCAGATCCGCGCCGGCAAGCTGGTCGGCCTCTCGCTCACCACCGCCCGCGCCTCCCCGGTCATCACCGGCGTGCCGGGGGCGGCGGAGGCAGGGCTGCCCGGCCTCGACATCGCCGGCTGGTATGGGATGTGGGGGCCGGCGCGGCTGCCGCCCGCGGTGCGCGACCGCTGCTTCGCGGCACTCGCCGGCGCGCTGGGCGATCCGGCCGTGCAGGAGCGCTTCGCCGGCGAAGGGCTGCGCGCCTGGCCGAGCGAGAGCCCGGCCGAATACGCCGCCTTCATCGCCCGGGAGATCCCCTTCTGGGCGCAGGTCGTGAAAGACGCGGGAGCGACAGCCGAATGAGCACGCACATCCATCGCTGGCCGGCGCAACAGCGCGTCCGCACCGGCCCGGTCGCCGAGGCCCTGCCGCCGGAGATCACCGATTGCACGCGCGTGCTGCTCGCCACCACGCGGTCCCTGGCGAAAAGCGGGATCGCCACGGCGACCCGCGCCGCCATCGGGTCCCGCCTGGTGGGCGAGCACGCCACCATGCGCGCCCATTCCCCGGTGGAGGACGTGCTGGCCCTCGCCCAGATGCTGCGCGAGACCGGCGCGGAGCGCGTCGTGGCGCTCGGCGGCGGCAGCGTCATCGACGGCGCCAAGGTCGCCTGCCGCGCGGTCTGGGCCGGTGCGATGGACAGGCCGGGACTGATCGCGCTGGCCGTCTCCCGCGGGGCGGAGGCGGATGCCTGGGATGCGGTGGAGCCGACGCCGCGGATCGTCGCGGTGCCGACCACGCTCTCGGCCGCCGAATTCGCGCCGCATGCCGGCTACACCGACCTCGAGGCCGGGCGGAAGATGCGTGCGGTGCAGGCCAGCCAGGTGCCGCGGGCGGTGATCCTCGACCCGGCGGCGATCCTGGAAACGCCAGCGGAATTGCTGCTCTCCTCCGGCATCCGGGCGGTGGACCATGCGGCGGAGCGGCTCTGCGCGAACGAACGCGCGCCCTTCTCGGACGCCGTCTCCCGCCAGGCGCTGACCATGCTGGCGGAGGCGCTGCCGATCATCCACCGCGACCCGGGCAACCTGGCGGCGCGGGCAGCGGCGCAGCAGGCGATGTGGCTTTCGGTCATGGGCGGCTGGGCCGGCGTCGCGGTCGGGGCGAGCCATGGCATCGGCTATATCCTCGGCGGGGCGCGCGGCGTGCCGCACGGCATCACGTCCTGCCTGGGCCTGCCGGCGGTGATGCAGTGGAACGCGCCGGTCAATGCCGACAGGCAGGCGGAGATCGCCCGCATCCTAGGCGGCGCCACGGGGCATGAGGCGCTGCGCAGCTTCATCCGCGGCCTCGGCCTGCCGACCACGCTGGCCGAGGTGGGCATCGGCGCGGAGGAGATCGATGGGTTGGCCGCACGCTGGGATGGCGGCCCGCCGATCGCGACGAACCCCCGCCCCGTCCGAAGCCCAGGCGATGTGGCCGAAATTCTGCGTCTGATGGCCTGACAGCGAATTCACAGAAGAAAGGGCTCACAGAAAAAGGAGGGGGGGGTCGGGGGAGTTCCCTCCCCCGTCTTTCTTCCCTTGCGCCGCCCCCGCAACCGGCGCGAGCATCCCTCCGCAACCGGGGAAAACCCCGGGCAGACGGAGGACGGCCCAAATGGAATTCGGTTACTTCGCCATGCCTTCCCACCCGCCGGAGCGGGGCCTGAAGGAAGGCCATGACTGGGATCTCCAGACCATCCGCTGGCTCGACGAGCTCGGCTTCTCCGAGGTCTGGATCGGCGAGCACCACACCGCGCCGTGGGAACCACACCCTGCGCCCGACCTGCTGCTGGCGCAGGCGATGCTACAGACCAGCCGCATCCGGCTCGGACCGGGCGGCTTCCTGCTGCCCTACCATCACCCGGCGGAGCTCGCCAACCGCGTCGCCATGATGGACCACATGTCCAATGGCCGGCTGAATTTCGGCATCGCCGCCAGCGGCCTGCCGAGCGACTGGGCGATGTTCAACGTCGACGGCATGTCCGGCACCAACCGGGAGATGACGCGGGAGGCGCTGGACATCATTCTGAAGATGTGGAGCGCGACCGAGCCCTTCCACTACGACGGCAAGTACTGGAAGGTGGACCGGCCGCCGGAGATGTTCGGCTTCCTCAAGCCGCACCTGAAGCCGCTGCAGGCGCCGCATCCGCCGATCGGCGTCGCCGGGCTGTCGAAGAACTCCGACACGCTGAAGATGGCCGGCGAGCACGGCTTCCTGCCGATGAGCCTCAACCTCAACCCGGGCTATGTCTGCAGCCACTGGGACAGCGTCGAGGCCGGGGCGCGCAAGGGCGGCCGCGTGGCCAACCGCAACGACTGGCGCCTGGTGCGGGAGATCTTCGTCGCCGACACGGATGAGGAAGCCTGGCGGCTTTCCGTCGGCGGCATGATGGGCCGCATGATGGGCGAGTACTTCCTGCCGCTGCTGTCGAATTTCGGCTTCAAGGAATACCTCAAGCACCATCCGGACGTGCCGGACAGCGACGTCACCGTAGATTACTGCGCCAAGCGGAACTGGCTGGTCGGCTCGCCCGCCACGGTCGCCGAGAAGCTGGAGCAGATCTACGAGGATGTCGGCGGCTTCGGCCAGCTCTGCGTCTTCGGCTTCGACTACCAGGACAATCCCGGCGCCTGGCACAATTCGCTGCGGCTGATCCAGGAGGAGGTGATGCCGCGGGTGAAGCACCTGGTGCCGAATGCCCCGGCGCCGGCCCTGGCGGCCGCGCAGTAGCGCCTCACTCGGCGCCGGTCGTGGCGGCAAGCCTGCCGCGGCCGGTCGTGCGGGTGCCTGCGGCCTCCCGCAACCTGCCGGCCCGGCCAAGGCCGAAGGCCGGCATGTTCACGTAGACGCTCTCGTACTGCCCGGCGCCGACCACATAGGTCTCGTGCCAGATGCCGACATCGCCATTGGTGCCGATCGCCCGATTGAAGGCACGCCAGGCCGGCAGGTGCGCCTTGTCCCGCGCGGTGGCATAGGCGTCCAGAAGTTCATGGCTGCGCCAGTACTGCACGACCAGGGCGCTTCGCAGTCCGACATGCGTGCGGGCATGCAGCAGCCCAAGGGCAGGCTGCCGACCCAGTTCCTGCAGCATGCGCGGCATGGCAAGCATGACCGGCAGCCAGCGATGCAGCTTCCAGGGCCGGTTCAGCCGCATGCCGATGAGGAAGAGAACGAATTCGCCTTCCATCTCGCCACAAACACGACGCGGGATGGTCCGGGTCACTGCACACTCCCTGGCTGCGCACCACCTGTAGCATGCCGGCGGGGGACACGCGGGCGCTTCGGGCGTTGGCAATTCGCCCGACCCTGATCCGGAGATGCCGATGCGATCGATCCTGCCCTGCACCGCGCTGTGCCTGGCATTGCTGGCCGCCTGCGGCCCCGGCGGCATCCAGCCCGGCGGGCAGTATTCCGGAATGCCGGACACCATCACCGGCGACGCCCAGCGCAACCAGGCGACCGGGACGATCAGCACCGGCGGCACCGTCTGGTCGCGGCAGCAGGGCTACCTGACGTCGCCGACGGGCCGCTAGGACGTTTTGTCGCGCGATTCGGGCTTTTCGGCGATTGCGCCTCAAGCCATCGCGCGCTGACCGAACCGCTCCACCGCAAAGGGCGTCAGGTCCTGGTTCGGCGCCGGACCCAGCATCGCCCGCGCCAGCAGCGCCCCGGTGGGCGCGGACCCGGTCAGCCCCAGATGCCCATGGCCGAAGGCGCACCAGAGGCCGGGCCAGGCCTTCACCGGGCCGAGCACCGGCAGGCTGTCCGGCAGGCAGGGGCGATGGCCCATCCAGAAACCTTCCGCGCCTTCGGTGCGCGCCTGCGGGAAGGCCTTCAGCAGGTCCTGCAGCAGCAGCTCGGCCCGGCGCGGCGTCGGCGGCGCCTCCAGCCCGCCGAACTCCACCGTGCCGGCCAGGCGCAGCCCCCTCTCCATAGGGGAAAGGAAGGCCTTGCGGTCGGCCGGCACCACCGGCCGCTGCAACGTGATGCCGGGATCCGGCAGCATCACGTGGTAGCCGCGCTGAGTCTCCAGCGGTACGCGCAGGCCGAGCGGCGCCAGCAGCCGCGCCGACCAGGCGCCCGCCGCCAGCACCACCTGGTCCGCCGCCAGCGGGCCGGCAGCGGTGGCCACGCCCGTCACCCGACCATTCTCGGTCCGCAGCGCCCGCACCGCCTCCCGCCGGATGGTCCCGCCCTGCCGTTCGACCCCGCGCGCCACCACCTGCGCCTGGCGCAGCGGGTTCACGCTGCTACCCTGCTCGCGGATCAGCAGGCCGAGCGCATAGTCGCCGCGCATGTCGGGCTCGATCGCGCGGATGGCGTCGCCGCCGTCGAGGAACTCGATCTCCATACCGTGCCGCTGGCGTAGCGCCCAGCCGCCGGCATCCTTCGCGTATTGCGCCCGGTCCCGGTACAGGTAGAGCTGCCCGGTCTCCCGCAGCAGATCGAGCGCGCCTTCCTCGGCCAGGATCTGCCGGTGCTGCTCCATCGCGTTGCCGAGCAGGCCGGACAGCGCCTCGGCGATCGCCGCCACGCGCGCGGGGCGGGCGCTGGCGACGAAGCGGGCGAGCCACGGCGCGGCCCGCAACGCATATCGCGGCGGGATGTGCAGCGCGCCTTCCGGGTCCAGCAGCATGCCCGGCACCTGCTTCAGGATGCCCGGCATGGCCAGCGGCGCGACGGAGCCCGCGCTGATCGCCCCCGCATTGCCGGAGGACGCGCCGCTGCCCGGCGCCTCCCCGTCCAGCACCGTCACCGCGGCGCCGCTCCGCGCCAGGTGCCAGGCGACGCAGAGCCCGACGATGCCGGCGCCGATGACGATGACCCGCTGGCTCATTCCGGCTGCACGCCGGCGCGCGTGGCGATGCGCTGCCATTTCGCCTGTTCGGCGGCGATGAAGGCGCGCGCCGCCGCGGCATCGCCGCCCAGTGGCTCCAGGCCGCGCTCGCGGAAGGCCTCCGTCAGCGACTGCCGCATCGCCGTCTGCACCGCGTCGCTCAGCGCCGCCTGCACAGCCTCTGGCGTCCGCGCCGGCGCCACCAGCGTCGACCAGGTGCTACCAGCGAGGAAGGGGAAGCCGACCTCCGCCGTGGTCGGCACCTCCGGCAGCGCGAAGGCGCGGGTCGCGCGGCATAGCGCCAGCGCCCGGACGCGCCCGGCCTGAATGTGCCCGAGGGCGGAGGGGATGACGTCCAGCAGCACCTGCACCTGGCCGCCGACCAGATCCGTCATCGCCGGCCCACCGCCACGATAGGGAATGTGGGTCATCTCGATGCCCGTCTCGGCCTTCAGCCATTCGGTCAGCAGGTGGTTGGCCGCGCCGGTCCCGTGCGAGGCGTAGTTCAGAGTTCCCGGCTTCGCCCGCCCGAAGGCGACCAGTTCGGCCAGGCTGTTCACCGGCAGGGCGGCGTTGACCAGCACCAGGAAGGGCTGCTCGGTCAGCAGCGCGACGGGGGCGAAATCCTCCGGCGCATAGGGGATGCTGCGCATGACGGCACGGGCGATCGCCATCTCGGCGGAGGCGCCGACCAGCAGCGTGTGGCCATCCGGCGTGGCCTTGGCGACCAGGTCGGCGCCCAGCGTCCCCGCCGCGCCGCCGCGATTCTCCACCGTGACCGGCTGGCCCCAGGCGCGGAACAGGCGTTCGGCCAGGAGGCGCGCCACCAGATCGGTGCTGCCGCCGGCGGGGTAGCCGACGATCAGCCGGACGCCGCGCGTGGGATAGTCCGTCGCGGCCACCGCCGGCGCCGCCAGCATCGTCCCAAGCAAGGCCCGTCGCCCGATCCGCATCCGCATTCCCCCACGCTCGTTCCGCCGATGCTGCGGCCCGGCCGCGCGCCGCGCAAGCTTGACCGCGGGCGGGGGGTGCCCGACTTTGCGGCGCTGGAGGACGCGACCATGCGCATCACGCCGAACAATGCCGGCCTTGGCGCCCGGGTGGAGGGGATCGACCTCGCCCAACCGCTCGACGACGCCGATTTCCGCACCGTGCTGCGGGCGCTCGGGCAATACGGCGTGCTGTGCTTCCCTGGCCAGGACCTGGAAGCGGCGCATCTCTCGGCCTTCGGCGGGCGCTTCGGCGAGCTCGAGGTCAACGTCGCCAACCTGTTCCATGCCCCCGGCCATCCGGAAGTGATGGTCCTGTCGAACGAGCGCGACGCGGCGGGCAAGCCGGTCGGCCTCTCGGATGCCGGACAGGGCTGGCACACCGACATGTCCTACTCGCACGACATCGCGCTGGCCAACGCGCTGCACGCGAAGCGGGTGCCGCTGCGCGACGGCCGGCCGCTGGGCGACACGCAATTCCGCAACATGCACGCCGCTTATGACGACCTGCCGGCCGAGGTGGTGCAGCGGCTGGAAGGCCGCGTCGCCGTCCACGATTTTTCCAAGTTCTGGGATGTCATGCGTACAAGACCGGGCAGCATCCGCAATGCGCTGACGCCGGAGCAGCGCGCCAAGAAGCCGCCGGTGCCGCAGCCGATCTTCCGCGTCCACCCCATCACCGGCCGCCGCGTGCTCTACTGCAACCCGGGCTATGCGATGCTGATCGAAGGCCTGGAGCCGGCCGAGAGCGACGCCATGCTGGAATACCTGTTCCGCCACCAGGCCCAGGCGAAGTACCTGTACAGCCATGCCTGGACGCCGGGCGACCTGCTGATGTGGGACAATATCGGCACGGTGCACAACGCCCTGGCCAATTACGGGCCGGACGAGCCGCGCTACATCCTGCGGGTGCAGGTGATGGCGACGCGCGACTACGCCGCGCTGGCCGCCTGAGATGAAGCTCGTCACCTATGAGGCCGATGGCACCACACGCATCGGCGCCGTGCTCGGCGAGAGCGTGGTGGAATTCCAGCCGGCGTTGGACGCGGCGGGCGGGGTCCGCACCACGCTGCCCGGCGACATGCTCGGGCTGCTCGCCGCCGGCGAGGCGGCGCTGGTGGAGGCCGCGCGCGCCCTGGCCTTCGCGGCACGGCCGGAGAATGCCGCGCTGCGCCGGCCGCTCGGCAGCGTGTCGCTGCGCGCGCCGCTCCAGCCCGGCAAGATCCTCGGCGTCGGCCGCAACTATGCCGACCACGCCAAGGAAGTCGGCGGGCCGAAGCTGGCGGCGCCGCGCATCTTCCTCAAGCCGACCTCGTCGGTCAGCGGTCCCGGCGACGTGGTGCGCATCCCCCGGGCGGCGCTGAAGCCGGATTGGGAGGTCGAGCTGGCCGTCGTCATCGGCCGCCCCGCCTGGCAGGTGAGCGAAGGCGAGGCGCTGGAACATGTCGCCGGCTACACCGTGCTGAACGACCTGACCGACCGCGCCCTGCAATTCGACCACCCGATCGGCATGACCAGCTTCGGCAAGGGCCTCGACGGCTTCTGCCCGATGGGCCCCTGGATCGCCACGCCGGAGGAGGTGGGGGAGCCCTGGGCGCTCGACCTGCGCTGCGTCCTGAACGGGGAGGAAGTCCAGCACGGCAACACGCGCGACCTGATCTTCCCCGTCGCCACCTTGATTTCCTGGCTATCGCGCTTCGTCACGCTGCAGCCGGGCGACGTCATCGCCACCGGCACGCCGGCCGGCGTCGGGCATTTCCGCACCCCGCCGGTCTACCTGAAGCCCGGCGACCGGCTGCGGCTGGAGGTGGAGAAGGTCGGCGTGCTGGAACACATGATGGGAGCCGAGGCATGATCCGCGCCCTCGCCCTGCTGCTGGCGCTGGCCGGCACCGCCGCCGCGCAGCCGCGCGCGCCGGGCACCGACTATCCGAACCGGCCCGTCCGCGTCGTCGTCGCACTCGCCCCCGGCGGCAATGCCGACCTCAACGCCCGCCTGGTGTCGGCACAGCTTTCAGCGCAGCTCGGCCAGCAATTCATCGTCGAGAACCGGCCGAGCGGCGGCGGCACCGTCGCCTTCGAGACGGTCGCGGCGACGCCGCCCGATGGCTACACGCTGCTGGTCGGTGCGCTCGGCTCGCACACCCTCAATGTCGGGCTCTATGGCGAGCGCCTGCGGGTGCATCCGCTGACCGGCGTGGACCACATCACCATCAGCAGCCATTCGGCCATCGCCGTCGCGGTGAATCCGTCGCTCGGCGTGAAGACCCTGGCCGAGTTCCGTGCGCTGCTCGCCGCCAATCCCGGGAAGTACGATTACGGCTCCTCCGGCAACGGCACCACCGGGCACATCGCCGGCGCCATGCTGGTGCAGCTGCTGGGGGTGGAGGCGCAGCACGTGCCCTATCGCGGCTCGGCCGCCGCCTTCACCGATCTGGCCGCCGGCCGCACCGCCTTCCAGGCCGACACGATCTCCTTCCTCTCGGACCACTTCAAGGCCGGCACGGTGCGCGGCATCGTCATCGCCACGCCCGAACGTTCGCCGATGGCGCCGGAGGTGCCGACCAGCGCCGAGGCGGGGCTGCCGGCGTATCAGGCGACCACCTGGACGCCGTGGAGCACGACGCTCGGCGCGCCGCCCGTGATCCGGCAGTTCCTGTACGAGCAGATCGCCGAGGCGCTGCGCGTGCCGGCGGTGCGGGACCGGCTCATCCAGCTCGGCAACACCATCCCCGAGGGGATGACGCCGGAAAAGACGCGCGCCTTCATCGCCAGCGAGATCGACCGCTGGGTGCCGATCGTCCGCGCCACCGGCGCCCGCGTCGACTGAACCACCGCCCCCTCCCCCGCCCTGCGGGGGAGGGCCGGGATGGGGGTGCGGGCCGAAGCACCCCCCGCCCGGCCTCCCCCCGCATGGCGGGGGGAGGAGCAGACGCATCCGAGGGAGTGAAAGATCCATGGCCAAGAACGTCACCTCCGGCCGGCCCGTGCCGGCCGATGCCATCAGGGCGCAGATCCACGCCATCCTCACCGCCTGGGGCATGCCGGACGACCACGCCACCACCACCGCGCACATCATGGTCGAGACCGACCTGATGGGCGTCGACAGCCACGGCCTGTCGATGCTGATGACCTACGAGCAGGGCGTGCAGGCCGGCCGCCTGAAACTTCAGGCGCAGCCGCGCGTCGCGCGCGACACCGGGCCGACCGCGCTGCTCGATGCCGGCGACGGGCTCGGCCATCCGGTCTCGGCGCTGGCGATGAACATGGCGGTGGACAAGGCCCTGGCGCACGGCATCGGCGTGGTCGGCGTGGTGAACAGCCACCATTTCGGCGCCGCCGGCGCCTATGCCCGCATCGCCTCGGCGCGCGGCGTGATCGGGATGGTGACCAGCTCGGCGCAGGGCATCACCATGGTGCCGACGCGCGCCGCCATGCCGGTGCTGGGCACCAACCCGCTGGCCTTCGCCGCCCCGGCCAAGCGCAACCCGCCCTTCGTGCTGGACATGGCGACGACGACGGTCGCCGCCGGCAAGGTGAAGGTGCACCACCTGAACGACGCGCCGCTGCCGCCCGGCTGGGTGGTGGACGGCACCGGCCAGACCATCACCGACCCGCATGAGGGCAACGCCTACGTCTTCCAGAAGCCCGAGGGCGGCATCACCCCGCTCGGCGGCTCGGAAGGCATGGGCAGCGCCAAGGGCTACGGCCTGGCGATGCTGGTGCACATCCTGGGCGGCACGCTGACCGGCGCCGCCTTCTCGCCGATCCACAAGCGCAGCTGGACGCCGGACAAGGGCCAGAACATCGGCCATTTCTTCCTCGCCCTCGACCCCAAGGCCTTCCGCGAGGAGAGCGCCTTCGAGAGCGACCTGGACGACATCCTCGACGTCCTGCACGCCACGCCGCCGGCCGATCCGGCCGAGCCGGTGCTGGTGCCGGGCGAGCCGGAGGACATCATGCGCGCCAAGCGGCTGGCCGAAGGCGTGCCGGTGCCGGATACGCTGGACGAGCTGATCCGCGGCATCTGCGAACGCAGCGGCGCGCCGTACCTGCTGCGGCCGAACAGCTAGAGTTAAGCAAGATTGGGGAGGGTAAAGTATTCCCTCCCGTT
>JBMOJU010000093.1:0-15727 GCA_049315625.1 Paracraurococcus sp. | reverse complement strand
AGGGCATGCCGGTGACCTGGGAACAGGACGGCACGCAATACGTCGCCGTCTCGGTCGGCATCGGCGGCGTCTACTCGATCCATTCGGGCGACGAGCGCATGGCCTCGGTGCCGGCCGGCAGCTCGCTCTGGGTCTTCGCGGTGCAGCGCTGACGCCATGGGTGGGGCGCCACGCGCCCCGCCCCCCACTGCCCATGCCATCGGGACCCCGCCATGCATGCTTCGCCCTGGACCTGCGTGCTTCTCCTCGGCCTTGGATCGGCCGCCGCCGCGGCGGACCCGCCGGGGACGGAGACCACCCATGCCACCCCGGCCGCCATCTCGGCCGAAACAACGCCGGAGCCGGACCTCGCCCGGCAGGGCGGCGCGCTCTACCGGCAACTCTGCTCTCACTGTCATGGGATCCGCATGGTGAACCCCGGCACCTCCAGCTTCGACCTGCGCCAATTCCCGCATGAAGACCGGGCCCGCTTCTTCAACTCCGTCACCCGCGGCAGGAACACCATGCCCGCCTGGGGCGACATGCTCTCGACGCAGGAGATCGAGGGGCTCTGGGCCTATGTCCGCACCGGGGGCAGGACATGACCGGCCGCACCCTGCCGGGCGCGCTGCTCGCCGCCGCCCTCGCCCTCGGCCCGGCGGCGCAGGCGGCCGAGCCGCTCGGCATCTGCCTGGAGGAGAACGTGCCGCCGCTCTCGCTGAAGCGGGGGCGGGAGGCCACGGGCTTCGATGCCGAGGTGGCGCGGCGGGTCGCCGAGCAGCTCGGCCGGCCGCTGCGGGTGCAGTGGTATGAGACCAAGGCGGATGCCGACAGCTACCCCGACCGGCAGGTGAACGCGCTGCTCTCGGACGGGCGCTGCGACCTGGTCGGCGGCTACCCGCTGTCGGCGCGGGGGCTCGGCGCGCCGCCGGCGGAGCGGGCAAAGCTGCCCGATTTCGCCGGGGCGCGCCCGGAGGACCGGCGGCGCTGGGTCACGCTGGGGACGCTCGCGCCGAGCCGGGCCTATCGTTCGGCCGCGTTCGGCGTGGTGCTGGGCCCGGCGCGGGCCGGCCTCGGCTTCCGCCACCTTGACGAATTGAAGGGCCTCCGTCTCGGCGTCGAGGAACGGACCCTGGCGGATGCCATCCTGACCGCCTATCGCGGCGGGGTGCTGCTCGACCAGGTGACGCATGTCACGGCCGGCCAGGCGCTGTTCGACCGGCTGGCGGCGGGCGACTACGACGCAGTGCTGGTGGAGATCCAGCGCTGGGACGCCTGGGCGGCGGGGCACCCGGATAGCGGGCTCAGCCTGGCCGGGTACCGCCACCCGATCGGGTTCAATTTCGGCTTCGTCGGGCTGGCCGCCGCGGCACCGCTGCTGGCGGCGGTGAGCGATGCGCTGGCCACGCTGCGGGAGGCGGGCGAGCTGCCGGCGCTGGCGCAGCGGGCCGGGCTGACCTACGCGCCGCCGCGGGTGCCGGAGATCAGCCCGCCGGTCACCATCGCTGGTTTGCGGGACGATTAGCATGGCCAGGGAGGAAGTATCCTCCCGTTGGACGCGGTGCGTCCAACCCGCCTCTATTTCCCCGGGTCTGGCACTGGCCGCGCAGCGAGTGCCGACTCACAAAAAGGAAGGATAGGGTTTGGGGAGGGAATACCTTTCCCTCCCCCACCTTACCTTTACTTGAACACCGGCGCCGCATCGTCCTCCGGCAGGTCGGGCAGCGGCACCTCGATGCGTACGGTGCTTGGGTCGACGCCGGTGCCCTTGTCCAGCCAGTAGGTGACGCTGGCCGGCCAGAAGATGACGATCGCCACCAGGATGAGCTGCAGCACCACCCAGGGGATGGCACCCCAGTAGATGTCGCTGCTCTTCACCTCCTTCGGCGCGATGCCGCGCAGGTAGAACAGCGCGAAGCCGAAGGGCGGATGCATGAAGCTGGTCTGCATGTTCACGCAGATCAGGACGCCGAACCACACCAGGTCGATCCCCAGCTTGGCCGCGACGGGGGCCAGCAGCGGGATGATGATGAAGGCGATCTCGAAGAAGTCGAGGAAGAACGCCAGCAGGAAGATGAAGACCTGGCTGAAGATCAGGAAGCCGGTCTGCCCGCCCGGCAGCTTCGCCATCAGGTGCTCGATCCAGATCGAGCCGTCGACGCCCTGGAACACCAGGGAGAAGACGGTGGCGCCGATCAGGATGAAGATGACCATGGCGGTGATGCGCATGGTGTTCTGGGTAGCCTGCCACAGCAGGCTCCAGGAGAAGCGGTTGTTGGCGATCGCCAGCCCGACCGCGCCGACCGCACCCATCGCGCCGGCTTCCGTCGGCGTCGCCAGCCCCATGAAGATGGTGCCGAGCACGAGGAAGATGAGGACGATGGAGGGCACCATGCCCTTCGCCACCCGCCAGATGAGCGGCCAGCCGCGCATCGTCAGCGCCTCGTCCGGCAGGGCGGGGACCTTGTGCGGGGCGAAGATGCTGACGCCGACGATGAAGCCGATGAACAGCAGCACCTGCAGGATCGAAGGCCCGATCGCGCCGGCATACATGTCGCCGACGCTCTTGCCGAGCTGGTCGCCCAGCACGATCAGCACCAGCGAAGGCGGGATGACCTGCGTGATGGTGCCGGACGCGGCGATGACGCCGGTGGCGATCCGCATGTCGTAGCCGTACTTCATCATGATCGGCAGGCTGATCATGCCCATGGCGATGACCGAGGCCGCGACCGTTCCGGTGATGGCGCCGAGCACGGCGCCAACCAGGATGACGGCATAGGCCAGGCCGCCGGGGATCTTGCCGAAGAGCCGGCCGGTGCCTTCCAGCAGATCCTCCGCCAGCCCGCATCGTTCGAGGATGGCGCCCATCAGCGTGAAGAACGGGATCGACAGCAGCAGGTCGTTCTGGATGATGCCGAAGACCCGCAGCGGCAGATTGCCCAGATACGCGCTGGTGAAGAAGCCCAGCTCGATCGAGATGAAGCCGAAGAACAGCCCGACCGCCGACAGGCTGAAGGACACCGGGAAGCCGAGCAGGAGAAAGATGACCAGGCCGCCGAACATCAGCGGCGCCATCACGTCCATGTCGATCGTCATTGCGGGAGGACTTCCTGGCGCGGTTGACGGGGCGGGATCATTGTTCGGGGCGGTGGTACTCGACCACCACCTCCGCATCGGGCTGCACGCCGCGCAGCAGGGCGATGCGCTTGATCAGTTCCGACAGCCCCTGCAGGCTCAGCAGGAAGAAGCCGATCGGCAGCAGGACCTTCACCGGCCAGCGCAGCAGGCCGCCGGCATTGGGCGAGCCCTCGTTGCGGACGAAGCTGTCGAGGAAGAAGGGGAAGGTCATCCAGGTCAGCAGGATCACCGCCGGCAGCATGAAGCAGATGAAGCCGAACACGTCGACCCAGAGCCGCGCCCGGTCCGAGATGTTGCTGTAGAGGATGTCCACCCGGACGTGTTCGTTGCGGAACAGCGTGTAGGACGCCCCCAGCATCACCGTGGCGCCGAACAGGTACCACTGCACCTCCAGCCAGGCGTTGGAGGAATAGGACACGCCGTAGCGGACGAAGGCATTGCCGGCACTGATGCCGCAGGCCAGCAGAACCGCCCAGTCGGCAAGCTTGCCGACCGCGGCGTTCAGCCGGTCCACGCCTCGGCTGAAGGCGAGCAGGGGACCCATTCGTACCTCATCCTCCCTGTGGCCTGCCACCGCCGGGGGCGGGCAGGGCCTGATCAGCGTCTCAGCGGCGCTGTTGCTGGTCCTGAGCGTGCATGAAATAAACGAAGTTGTCGAATGTGCTTTCGGCGACCCGGAACCATTGGAACTGCGAGTCGCGGAACGCCTTCCAGGGCTCGTAGACCCGCTTGAAATTCTCGTTCTTCGCCGCCGTCTCGTCGTACAGCTCGAAAGCGGCCCTGTAGCAGGCCTGCATCACCTCCCGCGGGAAAGCGCGCAGCTGGGTGCCGGTGGCGACCAGCCGGCGCAGCGCCTGCGGGTTCTGCACGTCGTACTTGGCCATGGTCTCGATGGTGCTGTCGCGGCAGGCGGATTCCAGCGCATCCTTGTAGACCTGCGGCAGCTCGTCCCACTTCGCCTTGCCGACATAAAAGGAAAGGTTGAGCGCGCCCTCCCACCAGCCCGGGTAGTAGTAGAAGGGCGCGACCCGCTGGAAGCCCAGCTTCTCGTCGTCATAGGGGCCAACCCACTCGGCGGCATCGATCGTGCCCTTCTCCAGCGCCGGGTAGATGTCGCCGCCGGCGATCTGCTGCGGCACCACGCCCAGCTTCTGCAGGACGTTGCCGGCGAAACCGCCGATGCGCATCTTCAGCCCGCTGAGGTCCTGGACGGTCTTGATCTCCTTGCGGAACCAGCCGCCCATCTGCGCGCCGGTATTGCCGGCGGGGATGGACACGATGTTGTAGCCGGCGAAGAAATCCCGCAGCACCTCGCGCCCGCCGCCGGCCTGCAGCCAGGCGTTGATCTGCCGCATGTTCATCCCGAAGGGGATGGCGCCGTCGAAGGCGAAGGTCGGGTCCTTGCCGACGAAGTAGTAGCTGGCGGTATGGGCGCATTCCACGGTGCCGCCCTGCACCGCATCCGCCACCGCCAGGCCGGGGACCAGCTCACCCGCCGCGAAGACACGGATCTGGAACTTCCCGTCGGTCAGCGCGGCAACGCGCTTGGCCACATGCTCGCCGGCGCCAAAGATGGTGTCGAGCGATTTGGGGAAGGAGGAGGCACAGCGCCAGCGGATCTCCGGCATGCCCTGGGCCAGGGCCGGTGCTGCCAGGGCGGCGGAGCCCGCGAGGGCGCCCCCGGCGATCAGACCACGACGGTTCATATGCGTTTTGCCTCCCGTATCGGCACTTAGCGCGGGCGCCGGGTGGCCGTTCCTAAACGTCCGGTGCAAGATTGTTAAGAGTATTGTCGTTATCGGTTCGCATGTGGCGCGGTCCTGCCCCCTCGCACCGCCGGGGGGAGCGGGATACACTTCCTGCTGTGCAAGCCCGCCTCCCGCCGCCGTGCTGACGGCGCTCGCCCTCTGCCTTGGGGTCCTGGTCCTGCTCGGCGCCGCCGCGGTGCCGTTCGGCCGCCATCCCCGGGCGGGGCAGCTTGTCCATGGCGGATGCCTGATGGTGGCGGTCGGGTTTGCCGGCATCGCCCTTGCCGCGCTGCTCGGCGGCGCACCGGCGGCACCGCTGGAACTTCCCTTCGGCCCACCCTGGGGCGCCGCACGGCTCGGGCTCGATGGGCTGTCCGCCTGGTTCCTGCTGCTGCTCGGCATCACCGCCGCCTGCGCCTCGCTCTTCGCCCTCGGCCATCCACCCGGCCCGGCGCGCACCCTGCCGCCCTACCCGCTCTTCCTCGCCGGCATGGCGCTGACCCTGGCCGCGACCGACGCCTTCCTGCTGCTGCTGGGCTTCGAGCTGATGTCGCTGGCGTCCTGGGCGCTGGTCGCGGCCAACCACGAGCGGGCGGAGAACCGGGCGGCGGCGCGGCTCTATCTGATCTTCGCGGTGCTGGCCGGGGCCTGCCTGGTGCCGGCCTTCGGCCTGCTGGCCGCCGGCGCCGGCGGGCTGGATTTCGCCGCCCTGCGCGCCGCCCCGCCGGAGGGCTGGCGGGCGGCGGCGATCCTGGTGCTGGGCCTGGCTGGCGCCGGGGCCAAGGCCGGCCTGGTTCCCTTCCATGCCTGGCTGCCGCTGGCCCATCCGGCGGCGCCCAGCCATGTCTCGGCGCTGATGTCGGGCGCCATGACCAAGGTCGCCGTCTACGTGCTGGCGCGGCTGCTGCTCGACCTCTGCGGCCCGGCGCAGCCGGTGTGGTGGGGCGTGCCGCTGCTGGTGCTCGGCGCGGTCTCGGCGCTGCTCGGCGCACTGCGGGCCAACCTGGAGGACGACACCAAGACCCTGCTGGCGTGCTCCACCATCGAGAATATCGGCTTCATCGTGCTCGGCCTCGGCCTCGCGCTGGCCTTCCGCGGCGCCGATCTCGGCCCGCTGGCGGCGCTGGCCGCCGGCGCGGCACTGCTGCACGCGCTGAACCACGGCGTGTTCAAGACGCTGCTTTTCCTCGTCGCCGGCGCGGTGCTGCACAGCGCGGGCAGCCGCAAGCTGGATCGCCTCGGCGGGCTGATCCACGCCATGCCGGTGACCGCCGGCTGCGCGATGCTGGGCGCCGCCGCCGCCGCTTCCCTGCCGCCGCTGTCGGGCTTCGCCTCCGAATGGCTGCTGCTGCAATCGCTGCTGGCCGGGTGGAAGGTGGGCGAGATCGGCTTCCAGGTGCTGGCCGCCGCCGCCGCCGCGCTGGCGGCGATGGCCGCGGCGCTGGCCGCGGCGGCGATGCTGCGGATGGTCGGGCTGGTCTTCCTCGGCCGGCCACGCAGCCCGCGCGGCGCCGGCGCGCATGAGATCTCGGCCATCGAGCGCGCCGCCCTGTTGCTGCCGGCGGCACTCACGCTGCTGTTCGGCCTGTTCCCCGCCACCCTGCTCGGCCTCGCCACCCCGGCGCTGCGGGTGCTGACCGGGCGCGCGGCCGAGGCACCGGCGCAGGGGCTCTGGCTCACCGCCGGCGAAGGTGCTTCCGGCCTCCTGCCGCTGGCCGTCGCCCTGCTGCTGGCGCTGGCACTGGCCGGGGTGGCGCTGCTGGTCCGCCGCCGCTCCCCAGCCGCGACGCAGCGCGGGCCGGTGTGGAATTGCGGCTTCATCGACCCGCCGCCGCACCTGCCGTTCGGCGACCCGCTGTCCCAGCCCTCCGCCGGCGGCATCGCCCAGCCTTTGCGCCGCATGCTGGGGGACACGTTGCTGCGGGCGCGGGAGAGCGTCGACATGCCGCGCCCCGGGGAGACCCGCGCCGGCCATTACACGTCGGGCTTCGAGGACCCCTCCGGCCCGCTGCTGCTGGCCCCGGTCGCGGCGCTGCGCGACCGCATCGCCATCCAGGCCGAACGGCTGCGCGACCTGACCATTCGCGGCAGCCTGAGCTTGAGCTTCGCCGCGCTGGTCGGGCTGCTGGCGCTGCTCGCCTGGCTGGAGGCGCGCTGAGGTGGAGACAATCGGCGGCATCCTGACCCAGGCGCTGCATGTGGCGCTGATGCTGGCGGCGGCACCGCTGGTGGTCGGCGTGATCCGCTGGCTGAAGGCGCGGATGATGGGGCGGCGCGGCGCCTCCCCGCTGCAGCCGCTGCGGGACATCGACAAGCTGCTGCGGAAGACGCCGGTGCTGGCGGAGAACGCCTCCATCGTCTCGGAGGCCGCGCCCTATGCCGGCTTCGCCGCCTGCCTGGTCGCCATCGCGCTGGTGCCCAGCTTCGCCCGCGGGATGGCCTTCGCACCGCTCTCCGACCTGATCCTGCTGGCCGGGCTGCTGGCGGCGGCGCGGATGGCGCTCGCCCTGGCCGGGATGGATGTCGGCACCGCGTTCGGCGGCCTCGGCGCGGCGCGGGAGATGAGCTTTTCGGCGTTTGCCGAGCCGGCGCTGCTGCTCTCGGTCCTGACCTTCGCGATCCTGGCCGGGACCACCAACCTCGACCTGATCGCCGCCACCTTCCGCGACGGCGCGCTGGGGCTGCGGGTGTCGCTGCTGCTGGCGGGGATGGCGATGCTGGCCGTGGCGGTGGCGGAGAATGCCCGCATCCCGGTGGACAATCCGGCGACGCACCTGGAGCTGACCATGGTGCATGAGGCGATGCTGCTGGAAAGCAGCGGCCGGCATTTGGCGCTGTGGGAGTACCAGTCGGCGCTGCGGCTGACGCTGTGGCTGGCGCTGATCGCGGCGATCTTCCTGCCGCTCGGCACCGCGCCGGCCGGGGCCGGGCCGGTTGCCTGGGTCGTCGGGCTGGCGTGCTGGCTGGCGAAGATGGGCGGGCTCTGCCTGGCGCTGGCGGCCTTCGAGAGCGCGATCGCCAAGATGCGGGTGTTCCGCGTGCCGGAATTCCTCGGCGCCGCGCTGCTGCTGGCGCTGCTGGCGGCGGCGCTGCTGTTCGTCTCGACGGGGCTGGCGTGATGCGGATGGCGCGGCCCATGGCCGGAAGGTCGGGTCCGCAGCCCGCGCAACGGGCTGAGCGCGCTTCTGCGCGCCGCGCGACGTCGAGCGTAAGCCAAGAGCGCAGATGCGCGCGCGTCACGCCGGAGGCGTGCCGAAGGCACGACGCCTTTGAGGGCACCATACAGTGACCTTCGGCCAGCTCCCCTACGACGTCGCCCACCTCCTCGGCGGCGCCATGCTGCTGCTCTCCTTCGTGCTGCTCTACCAGCGCAGGGTCGGCGCGGTGATCAACGCGCTGGCGACGCAGGGCGCCATCCTCGCCGCCGCCGCCGCCTGGCAGGGCGTGGTGCAGGATGCGCCGCAGCTCTACCTCACCGCGCTGGTCGCGCTGCTCGCCAAGGCGGTGCTCATCCCGCTCGCGCTGCGCACCCTGCTGCGCCGGCTCGACCTGCACCGCACGGTGGAGACCGCCTTCGGCGTCGGCCCCAGCATGATCGCCGGCGTCGCCCTGGTGGCGCTCGCCATCCTGGTCGTGCTGCCGATCACCGCCGGGGCGCGGGCCATCGCGCGGGAGGATCTGGCGCTCGCCCTCTCCGTCGTGCTGCTGGGCATGCTGATGATGATCACCCGGCGCAACGCCATCCTGCAGGTGGTCGGGCTGATGACCATGGAGAACGGCCTGATCCTCGCTGCGGTCGGCGTCGCCGGCATGCCGCTGGTGGTGGAATTGTCCACCGCTGCGCTGGTGATGATGCTGCTGGTGGTCGGCGGCGTCTTCGTCTTCCAGATCCGGGAACGCTTCGACAGCGTCGACATCAACGCGCTCGAACGGCACCGCGGGGAGCGCCCCTGATGCCGCTTTCGTGGGCCATCGTCTTCCTCCCCTGGGCCGGCGCGCTGCTGCTGCTGGCGCTGCCGCGCGAACGTCCGGCGGCGATCGCCAACATCGCCATCTCGGCCGCCGGCTTCGGGCTTTCGCTGCTGCTGCTGGGCCACCCCGGCGGCAACCAGGGCTGGACGCATATCGATGCGCTGAACGTGCCGCTGGTGGTGCTCTCCGGCCTGATCGGCCTGACCACCGCGGTCTTCTCGCTCGGCGCCGTGGGCGCCGAGCGCTTCGATCCGCTGCGGCTGCGCGCCTACCACGTGGCCTTCCAGGTCTTCATGGGGGCGCAGGCCCTGGCGCTGCTGGCCGACAACATGGGCGTCATGTGGGTGGCGATCGAGATCGCCACGCTGGCCAGCGTGCTGATCGTGGCCGTCCACGGCACGCCGGCCGCGATCGAGGCCGCCTGGAAGCTGTTCATCCTCTGCGGCGTCGGCATCGCGCTCGCCCTGTTCGGCACCATCATCCTGTATCTCGCGGCGCAACCCTTCGTCGGGCACGGCGACAGCGGGTTGTCGTGGGAGGTGCTGCATGGCCTCGCCGCACGCTGCGACCCGGGCGTGCTCAACCTCGCCTTCGTCTTCCTGCTGGTCGGCTACGGCACCAAGGCCGGGCTCGTGCCGCTGCATTCCTGGCTGCCGGATGCGGAAGCCGAGGGGCCGATCGCGATCTCCGCGGTGCTGTCCGGCCTGCTGCTGAACGCCGCGCTGCATGCGGTGATCCGCGCCAAGGCCATCGTCGGCGCGCATCCGGATGCGGTGACGCCCGGCCCCTTCCTGGTCGCCTTCGGCCTCGCCTCCCTGGCTCTGGCGGCCTTCTCGCTCTGGCGGCGGCGCGATGCGCGGCGCTTGTTCGCCTGGTCCAGCACGCTGCACATGGGCCTCGCCGCGCTGGCCTTCGGCCTCGGCGGCGCCACCGCCAACCTCGCCGGGCTGCTGCACATGCTCGGCCATTCGCTCTGCAAGTCGGCGGTCTTCTTCGGCATCGGCCATGTCGCGCAGCTCAAGGGTACGCAGCAGACCGCCGAGATCGGCGGCCTCGTCGCCTCCCACCCCGGGCTCGGCTGGTCGCTGGCGATCGCCATCGCCGCCGTCGCCGGGCTGCCGCCCTTCGCCCTGTTCGCCAGCGAATTCCTGCTGGCCAATGAGGTGGCGGCGACGCGCTGGTGGCTGATCCTGCCCCTCGGGGTCGGCCTGCTGACCGCGGCGGCGGCGAAGATCCACACCATGCAGGCGCTCTGCCTGGGCGCGCCGACGCCGGACGCGGCGGATGCGCCGCCGGCCTGGACGCTGCGCACCACGCTCGGGCCGATCTGGGTGCATCTCGGCCTTGCCCTGATGCTGGGCCTGGCCATGCCGGCCTCGCTGGCGGCCCTGCTGGCGGCGGCGGCGAGGATACCGGGATGAGCCTGCGGGAGATCCTCCTCGGCGGCGCGCCGCAGGATTGCCGGCCCTGGCCGCGGGTGCTGCTGACCCGGCCGCAATGGGGCGCGCTGGCCCGGGCGCTGGCGGAAGACGACGCGCCGGCGCTGCTGGCGCTCTGGGCCGACCCCGCCATGGTGCATGCCGCCCTGTTGGCGGAGGACGCGCTGCTGCTGGCAAGCTGCCCGGCGCCCGATGGCCGCTACCCGGCGCTGTCGCCGGCGCGGCCGGGCGCGGTGCGGTTCGAACGCATGATCCATGACCTCTGGGGCCATGTGGCGGAAGGCGCGGTCGATCTGCGCCCCTGGCTGGACCATGGCCGCTGGCCGGTGACCGCGCCGCTGTCGGCCAAGCCGGCGCCGCAGGCCGGGCTGCCACCGCAGCCGGAATTCCTGCCCGTCGAGGGCGAGGGCGTGCACCAGATTCCCGTCGGCCCGGTGCATGCCGGCATCATCGAGCCGGGGCATTTCCGCTTCCACGTGCAGGGCGAGACGGTGGCGCGGCTGGAGGAACGGCTGGGCTACCTGCACAAGGGCCATATCGGCCTGATGCTGGGCAAGCCGGTGCGGGTCGCGGCCAAATTCGCCGCCCGGCTGTCGGGCGACAGCACGGTGGCGCATGCCTGGGCCTTTGCGATGGCGGTGGAACATGCGCTGGGCGTCGCCCCGCCGCCGCGCGCCTTGGCGCTGCGTGGCGTGATGGGTGAGCTGGAGCGGCTGCACAACCACCTGAACGACTGGGGCTTCGTTTGCAACGACGCCGCCTTCGCCTTCCCCCATGCGCGCTGCGGCGCGTTGCGCGAAGCCGTGCTGCGCGCCGCCGCCGCCGCCTTCGGGCACCGGCTGATGATGGACCGCGTGGTGCCGGGCGGTGTCACCGACGACCTCTCCCCCGCCGGTGCGGCGGCGATCCTGGCGGCACTCGACGTGGTAGAGGCCGCGACGCCGGCTTTGCTGGCGATCTACGAAAGCCATGCCAGCCTTCAGGACCGCGTGGTCGGCACCGGCATCGTGGCGCCGGCGCTGGTGGCGCGTTTCGCCGCCGGCGGTCCTGTCGGCCGCGCCTCCGGCCGCGGCTTCGATGCGCGCGTCGATGCCGCCTACCCGCCCTACGAGGCCATGCCGCCGCTGGTGCCGCTGCTGCCGCAGGGCGACGTCGATGCCCGGGTGCGCATCCGCATCACCGAGATCGCCGAATCCATCCGCCTGCTCCGTGCCCTGCTGGCGGCGCTGCCGGCCGGCGAATTGGCGCTGCCGCTGCCACAGCGTGCGGGGGAAGGCGTCGGGATGGTGGAAGGCTTCCGCGGGGAATGCCTGCATTGGGTGGCGCTGGACGATGGCGGGCTGGTCCGCGCCTGCTTCCCGCGCGACCCGTCCTGGCTGCAATGGCCGCTGCTGGAAGCCGCGATCGAGGGCAACATCGTCGCCGACTTCCCGCTCTGCAACAAGAGCTTCAACTGTTCCTACAGCGGGGTCGACCTCTGATGCAGCCGCTGCGACGCATGCTCTGGCCGAAGCTGGCGCACGGCCTGTTCGGCACCCCGGTCACCGACCCCGCGCCCACAGTGTCCGACGAGGTGGTGCAGGCGCTGCGCGACCGCCTGGAGCAGACGGCGCAGGCGCGGCTGGGCCGCAGCCTTTCGATCCGCCAGGTCGATTGCGGATCCTGCAACGGCTGCGAGCTGGAGATCAACGCGCTGCAGAATGTGGTCTACGACCTGGAACGCTTCGGGCTGCGCTTCGTCGCCTCCCCCCGCCATGCCGACGTGCTGCTGGTGACCGGGCCGCTGACCCGCAACATGAAGGAAGCGCTGCTGCGCACGCGGGAATGCACGCCAGAGCCCTGCTTCGTGGTGGCGGCGGGCGATTGCGCGGTGGATGGCGGCGTCTTCAAGGGCAGCTATGCGATCGAGGGCGGGATCGGCGCGGCGCTACCGGTGGACCTTGTGATCCCGGGTTGCCCGCCGACGCCGACGCAATTGCTGGAAGGGCTGCTGGCGCTGCTGGAGGCGCAGGTCGCGCCAAGGCGGGGCTGAGAAAAAAGAGACGGGCCGGCCGGACGCATCCAGCCGGCCCGGTGGCGGCCCGTAGCGGGCTGCCAGTCTGGCGGAGGCTTGCCGGGAAATAGCCTCCGCCGAACGCCGTCCGTCCGAACCCATGGGGGCATCAGGACGACGGCAGCAGCATCCCGCACCGCGGTTCAACGGGAGGTGTGAGCGCGCTTAAATTGGCGCAATCCGGTACGCTTGCATCCTGTGTACGCTGAGGATTTCAATGCGTCGCCAGCGCCGCTTCCACCGCCTGCGCGGTGTCGAACAGCGCCGCATCCGCCATCGCCTCGCCGGTCAGCATCAGCCCGACCGGCGCCTCCCCCGGGCGGTGGATCGGCAGGCTGATGCTGCAGCGGTCGAGGAAATTGCCGACCGCCGTGTTGCGCAACAGCAGCAGGTTGATGCGGTTGTACTCCGCCTCCGTCTCCACCTCGGCCAGCGCCGGCGGGATGATGGGGCAGGTCGGCGTCACCACGGCGTCGAAGGGTGCGGTGCGCTTCGCCACCGCGGCGATGATCCGGGCGCGGTGGCCGAGCAGGTCGATGTAGTCGGCGGCCGACATGCGCTCGCCGCGGCGGATGCGGGCGAGGATGCGCGGGTCGTAGCCGGCGGCCTTCGCCGCCACCAGGCCGCGATGCCAGGCCCAGGCCTCGCTTGCGGCGAAGCCGCCGGTGGCGTTCACCGTCGGGATTTCCGCCAGTTCGGGGATGTCGAACAGCTCGATCCGCGCGCCAACGGCCGACAGCCGCGACAGCGCCCGCTGGAAGGCGGCAGCGACGACAGGGTCCTGGTCCTCGGTCAGGAAGGTGCCGCGTGGCAGGCCAAGCCGCAGCCCGGCGACGCCCCGGTGCGACAGCGGCTGCGGCGATTCGACGCCGCTGATCACCGCATCCAGCAGCGCGCAGCAGGCGACGCTGCGGGCCAGCGGCCCGACGCTGTCCAGCGAAGGCGCCAGCGGCAGTACCCCCGTGATCGGCACCCGCCGCGCCGTCGGCTTGTAGCCGACCACGCCGCAGAGCGCCGCCGGCACCCGGCAGGACCCGCCGGTATCGGTGCCGAGGCCGCCGAAGCCCATGTGGTCGGCCGCCGCCACCGCGGCGCCCGAGGACGATCCGCCCGGCAGGCGCCCGGTCCTGCGGTCCCAGGGGCTCAGCGGCGTGCCGTAATGCGGGTTCACGCCCAGCCCGCTGAAGGCGAATTCCACCATGTTGGTGCGGCCGATGACGATGAAGCCCTGCCGCTTCAGCCGCGCCACCACCGGCGCATCCTCGGCCGCGGCCGGCGCATCGCGCAGCACGGCGGATCCGGCCGGGGTCGGGTGGCCATGCTCGTCGAACAGGTCCTTCACCGTGATGGGGATGCCGGCCCAGGGGCTGGGCGCGCGGCCGGCATGGCGCAGCGCGTCCATCGCCTTCGCCTGGGCACGCGCGGCTTCGGCATGTACGGCGGTGAAGGCGCGCTTGCCCTCCCCCGCGGGGTCGGCGATGCGGTCCAGCGCGGCGTCGACCAGGCTGGCGGCGGAGATACGGCCCGCGGCCAGGGCGGCGGCGGCGTCGGCGATGTGTTGCATGCGAGGATGCTGGCCGGGTCGCGGCCCGCGGGCAAGAGAGGCGGGTCAGCCTTCCCCGTCGTTGTCATTCGCTGGAGGAATCCCGGCGATATGCTCCATGGCCGGCCCGAACAGCACGGCGCCGTACATCCAGCCCTCCCACAGGGCGAAGCCCTCGTCCTCGGTGGATGGCGTGCCAGGTCCCTTGTCGCTCATGCCGGCCTCCGTGATTGGCGGAGGGTAGGCCGCTGGGCCGGGCGACCTTGCGCACAAGGGCGTGGGTTCCGGGTCAGGCTGCCATCTGCTATGGCACCAGACATGAGTGCCGCCGCGCCGCATCCGGTCGAAAGGCTGGCCGAGGAGGATACGCTCTCGCTGGCCGAGCGCGCCTACCGGCGGCTGCGCGATTCGATCGTCCAGGGCGCGCTCCAGGCCGGCAGCCGTATCTCCGAACGCAGCCTGGCCACGGCGCTGGGCATTTCCGCCCAGCCGGTGCGCGAAGCGCTGCGGCGGCTGGAACAGGATGGCATGGTGGTCACGCTGCCGCGCCGCGGCACGGTGGTCGCCGAATTCGGGCCGGAACGCCTGGCCGAGATGGGGCGCATCCGCGCCGCCCTGGAAGGCGCCGCCGCGGCGCTGGCGGCGCAGCGCGGGGATGCTGCGGCCCTGGCGGGGCTGGATGCGCAGCTGGCGGCGATGCGGGCGGCGACCGAGGCGGGGCGGGCCGACCTCGTCTCCGATGCGAATGAGCGCTTCCATGCGCTGATCCACGCCGCCACCGGCAACGTCTTCCTCATCCGGTCGCTCGCCGCGCTGCGGGCCTATGACCATTTCGGCCGCATCCGCGCGCTGGGCGCGACGCCGCAGGAATTGCCCCGGGCGCTCGCCGAGCATGCCGGCATCCTCGCCGCCCTGCAGGCGCAGGACCCGGACACGGCCGAGAGCCGGATGCGGGCGCATGTGCTGCGCTCGCTGGAAGTCGGTGGCCTGTTGCCCGCCAAGGGGACCCCGCCCGCATGACCCTTCCGATTGACCGCGTCCGCAGCGCGCTGGCCGGCATCTCCGGCATTCTGGTGACGCCGATGGATGCCGCGGACCGGATCGTCCCGGCCCGGCTCGCCCCGATCATCGCCCGCGCCGCGGCGGCGGGGGTCGAGACGCTGACGGTCAACGGCAATACCGGCGAATTCCTCGCCCTCACCCAGGCGGAGGCGGAGCGGATGCAGGCGGAGGTGCCGGCGCTGGTCGCCGGCCGCACCGCGGTGGTCGCCGGCATCGGCCGCAACCTGGCCGAGGCCTGCATGCTGGCCCGGCGCGCCCGGGCGGATGGCGCCGACGCCATCATGGTGCACCAGCCGCCCGATCCCTTCGTCGCGCCGCGTGGCGTCGTCGCCTATGTCGCGCGGATCGCGGACGCCGCCGGCCTGCCGGTGGTGCTGTACCTGCGCCAGGACGGCATCGGCCTGCCGGCGATCGAGGCGCTGTGCCGCATCCCCGGCGTGGTCGGGGTGAAGTGGGCGACGCCGAACCTGATGGTGCTGGCGCAGGCGATGCGCCGTGCCGGGCCTGAAGTGTCCTTCATCTGTGGCCTGGCGGAGCCCTGGGCGCCGCCGATGACCGCGCTCGGCGCACGCGGCTTCACCTCCGGCCTCATCAATGTCGCGCCGGAGAAGTCGGTGGCGATCCTGCGGGCGCTGCGGGCGGGCGATTTCACCGGCGCCAATGCCGGCATCGCCGCGGTGGCGGGGTTCGAGGCGCTGCGGGCGGAGGAGCAGAACGGCGCCAACATCGCGGCGGTGAAGGCGGCGCTGGCGCTGTCCGGGATCGATGTCGGCGCCGCCCGGCCGCCGGCGGC
>JBMOJU010000470.1:0-3517 GCA_049315625.1 Paracraurococcus sp. | reverse complement strand
GGGGGAGGGAGGCGGCTCAGCCCGCCGGCGTCAGCACATGGATCACCCGGCTGGCGATCATCTCGCGGGTCTTCGCCGCATAGGCCGCCATGTGCGGCGCCGCGCCATGCGCCTTCAGCGCGTCCAGGCTCTCCCACTTCTCGATGACGACGAAGGTGTCGCCGCCGAAGGGCGTCTGGATCTTGCCCATGCCCTCGGCGTCGATCGCCGGGCCGTATTCGATGCAGCCCTGCTCGGCATGGACGGCGGGCATGTTGGCGCGGAACTCGGTCAGGATCGCCTCCCGCATCCCGGGCTTGGCGGTGATGATGGCGAGCACGTGGATCATGGACATTCCCCGTTCTTGTGGACGGCGGGAGCCTATGCCCGCGGCCGGCCCCTGCCAACCGAGCTCACTCGCCGCCGGCGAAGCGCGCGGCAATGCGCGCCTCCAGCGCGCGGTAGCCTTCGGCCAGCGGGCGGCGGTTCTCGAAGGCGTCCTCGGGCGCGTCCAGCAGCCGGCCGGTCATGCCGTCCTTCACCTCCCCATCCTTGAGGAAGGCGCGGCGGAACAGCCGCGGCGCGGCGCCGACATAGGGCCGGAAGCAGACCCGCTGCGGCCCCGGCAGCCCCTGCCGGCGCGCGACGCTCGGCGCCACCCAGCCGGCATGCGGCAGGGTGATGCTGTCGTCGTGCAGCGCCAGCGCCTTGCTCTTCAGGTAGGGCTCGATGAACTGCACCTCATCCACCCCCGCGGCGACGATGTGCCGGGCGCAATTGTGGCAGGGGAAGGTGGTGACGAACAACCGCGTGCCGGTGGTGGAGACGCCACGCCGCGCCGCCGAGATCAGCGCATCCATCTCGGCATGGACCGAGCGGCTGAATTCCACCAGGTGGCCGAGCCGCGAGCGCCGCAGCCGCCTCGCCAGCAGCGCGCGGCGCGGCCGATCGCCCAACTCAACTCCCTGCTCCTCCAGCAGGTCGAGCACGTGGTCCACCAGCTGGTTGCGCTCATCGGTGTTGCGGCAGAAGCCGCCATAGGCGTGGCAGCGGCCGCGCTCGACCTCGGCCGGGTCGTCCGTACCCTCGCCGTACAGGCCACCGCCGGCGCGCGGCACCTCGTTGCAGCCGGTCGCCAGCAACTGGCCATCCTGCCCCAGCAGCACCGCGCCGACCTGGCGCGACAGGCAGGCGCTGCCGAGCCGCGCCGCATAGGCGTGGTACATCGCCTGCTCCGCCTCGGTCGGCCGCAGCATCGGCGCATCGGCCCGCAGCATCGCCAGGAAGCGCCGCAGCTCGGCGGTCACCGGCCAGGCATCCAGCACCGCATCCGGCGCATCCGCCCGCGGCAGGGAGGCCGAGCTGTCGACATGGAAATCGGCGAAGCGGAAGGCATCCGCCACCTTCTGGCCGTGCTCCACGCCGGAATTCTCGTCGCGGCCCATGAATTCCTGCACCGCGCGCGCCGCTGCCGGGTCATCCGGCGCGCAGCCATACTTGTGCATCAGACGGGCATGCCGGGTCCGCTCGTCGCAGACCACGCCGACCAGCCAGAAGGCCTCGCCATAGACGGATCGCAGCAGCTGCACCTCGGCCGGGTGGCGCAGCGCGTCGCAGATCGCCACCAGCGGCCCGGCGCCGGGCCGCGCCGCGTGGAGATCGGCGATCATCCCGGCGGCGACGAACGCGTTGTCGTTCTCGTGCCGCAACCGGCTGCCGATCGCCTGGAGGGCGCCGAAGCGGCGGATCGGCGGCGCCTGCATCGCCGCGGCCCAGTCGCCCGGCGCGGCGCGTTCCAGCACGTCGCGCGCCCGGATCAGCCTGGCCGCGGTCCCGTCGCGGCCGAGCAGGCGCTGCAGCACCCGCGCCAGGGTGGAGGTGCCGGCGCCGACCGCGCCGACCACGCCGATCACCAGGTCCGGCGCCTGCGCCGCCCGGGCCAGCGCCAGCGCCTCGATCCGGCCGGTCCCGGCCGGGTTGCTTCGCGGCGTGCTCATCCGGTCATCCAAGCAGCAAGCCGCAGGGGCGGCAAATCAGCCGCTCAGCCCGGCTGCAGCAGCGGCCGCAACGCGCGCAGGTCGGCCAGCGCCTCGATCCCGAAGCAGGCCTCGATCAGCCGCGCGGCCTTCTCGGCGCCCAGCACCGGGGCGATCAGGTCGCGCGCCTTCTCCGCCACCTCCTGCCGCGTCATCGGGTTGGCGGTGGTGCCGCGGACCTCGCCGACCCGTTCGGTCAGCGCCGTGCCGTCGTGCAGCGTGACGGTCACCACCGCCTCCCGCCGCGGCAGCAGCGCCTCCAGCGCCGCATCGCCCAGCAGCGTCACCTTGGCGACCTCGGCCAGCACCGCCGGGTCGCGCATGCGGGGGACGTCGTGCGCCGCCTCGAAGCTTGCGGTGCCGTCCAGCAGCATCACCGCGACCATGTGCTGGAGGTTGATGTCCGGCATGTCGCGGCGGTCCACCACCCGGGCCTGCTGCGCCGCCAGGCGGACCTCCACCCCCCGCACCTCCACCGCGGTGAAGGCCCGCCGGCGGCGCAGCAGGTCGAGCGCATCGAGCGGCGCCTGGATCGGCGAGCCTACCGTCCAGCGCTTGATGTTGGTCCGCACCACCTCGAACCGCGTGCCCAGGCCGGCGACCAGCTCGGCCGGGTCGGCATCCGGCACATGGGCGATCAGGAAATTGTCGGCCCCCGAGAAGACATCCTCGATCCCCGTGGCGCCGCCCTGAACCAGCAGCGCCGCGGTGACGCCGTTGCGCGCCGGCATGCCGCCGAAGACGAAGGCCTTCTCGATATGGTCGGGGTCCCGCCCCCAACTGGCGATGCCGGAGGCCTGCTGCGCGGCGTAGTCCAGCATCCAGCGCATCCGCTGCGCATCCAGCCCGGCCGCCGCCCCTGCCGCTGCGGCGGCGCCGAAGGTGCCGGCGATGCTGTGCGTGCTGCGGTGGCTCTCGGCGCGGAATTTCCAGGCGCCGAGCGCCAGGTTCACCCGCGGCCCGACATCGTAGCCGAGCGCCACGGCGCGGAGGAACCGCGCGCCGTCGATCCCCACCGCCTCCCCCACCGCCAGCGCCGCCGGCACCACCGCGCAGCCGGGGTGGGAGGCGCTGGGGGCGTGGCTGTCATCCGTCTCGTCGGCATGGGCGAGCATGCCGTTCACCAGCGCCGCGGCGACCGGCAGGCAGGCCATGCCGGCGGCGGCGATGGTCGCCGGACCCTGGCCGCCCTGCGCCCTTGCGTAGCGATGCGCCTGCTGCCCGGGTAGCAGCCCGGCGCCGGAGATCATGGCGGCGAAGGTGTCCAGCAGGTGGTGCCGCGCCGCCTCGGCCACCGCCTCCGGCAGGGGCGTCGCGGTCGCGGCGGCCATGTAGGCACTGAGCTCGGCCATCACCGGGCCGGGGGCCACGGCACCCTGCGCCGCGCGGCCGGCCAGGACAGCGAGGCCGGGCAGGAGGACGGCATGCCGGCGACGCAGGGCGGGCGGTTTGGTCATCGATTCGGGCATGGCGATCCCCCTGGACATGCGCAATCTGCATGA
>JBMOJU010000469.1:0-3528 GCA_049315625.1 Paracraurococcus sp. | reverse complement strand
CCCGCGGCCGAGGTTGCGCTATCCTGCCCAGTCCATGGCCCTCCCCCCCCGCCTCCTGCTGCCCGACGCCCCGGCCCTGATCGCCGGCCATGGCCGCGCCACGCTGCTGACCCCGGATGGCGAGCTGCTCGACCTCCCCGCCGCCGAGCTTCGCCGCGCGCTGGACGGCGCCCCGCCGCTCCTCGTCCACGGTCCCGCCACCGCCCGCCGGCTCGACCTGCCGCGCTTCGACGCCTGCTTCGACCTGCTGGAGCTCTTTGCCTTCTGCCTCCCCGCCCGGCCCGCCGCGCCGACCCCGCGCGGCCTCGCCATGGCGCTCGACCTCGACCCGCCGGCCGATGACGCCGCCGCCGCCGCGCTGTTGCCGGAGATGGCGACCATCCTGCTCCGCCGCCTCGCCGCCGGCCGCACCCAGCCGCTGAACCGCGATGCCGCGCTCCTCGCCGCCCAACTGAAGAAGGCCGCCGCCTGGCCCTGGGCCGACAGCGTCCTCGCCGCGCTGGGGGAGGACGACCGCAAGACCTCGCTCGACCCCTACAAGGTCTGGCGCCGCCTGCCGGACTGGGAAGACCCCGGCCCCGCCCAGCCGCCCGCCAGCTTCGACGTCTCCCCCACCGAGGCACGTACGAGGCTCGGCCAGATCCTCGGCGAGGGCGCGGAACAGCGCCCGCAGCAGGCCGATTATGCCTCGGCCGCCGCCGGCGCCTTCGCCCCGCGCGCCGATCAGGGCGCGCCCCATGTGGTCCTCGCCGAGGCCGGCACCGGCACCGGCAAGACGCTGGGCTACATCGCCCCGGCCTCCCTTTGGGCGGAGCGCAACGGCGCCCCGGTCTGGATCTCCACCTTCACCCGCAACCTGCAGCGGCAGATCGACCAGGAACTCGGGCGCCTCTACCCCGATCCGGAGGAGCGGCGGCGCCGCGTCGTGGTCCGCAAGGGCCGCGAGAACTACCTGTGCCTGCTGAACCTGGAGGAGATGCTGGGCCAGGCCGGGCATCCGGAGATGGCCGTCCCGCTCGGGCTCGTCGCCCGCTGGGCGCTGGCGACGCGGGACGGCGACCTGATGGGCGGCGACTTCCCGGGCTGGATCGCGGAACTCCACGGCCCGGCGGCGATCTGGCCGCTGGCCGACCGCCGCGGCGAATGCATCCGCTCCGCCTGTCCGCGCTACAAGCAATGCTACGTCGAGCATTCCATCCGCCGCGCCCGCACCGCGTCGCTGGTCGTCGCCAACCATGCGCTGGTGATGGTCCAGGCGGCACTCGGCGGCGGGGAGGATGGCCGCCCGCTGCGCTACGTCTTCGACGAGGGCCACCACCTGTTCGATGCGGCCGACGCGGCCTTCAGCGCCGCCATCAGCGGGGCGGAGACAGCCGAGCTGCGCCGCTGGCTGCTGGGCGCCGAGGGCGGCCGCAGCCGCGCCCGTGGCCTGCGCCGGCGGATCGAGGAACTGGCCGGCGACATCCCTGAATTGCTGGCGCCGATGGAGGCCGCGCTCTCGGCCGCCCGTGCCCTGCCCGGCCTCGGCTGGACCACCCGCCTGGCGGAGGAGCCGCGCGAGCCGGCCAGCGAGGCCGCCGCCGAACGCCTGGCCAACCCGACCGAGCTGTTCCTCCGCGCCGTCCGCCGCCAGGTGCTGGCCCGGGCGCCTGAGGAGGAGGGGCTGTACGACGCCGAATGCGACCTCCACCCGCTCGGCGAGGATGTCCCCGACGCGGCGGAGGCGCTGGAGCGCGCGCTGAAGCGCATCGAGGAGCCGCTCGCGTCGCTGCGCGAGCGCCTCATGGCCCGGCTCGAGGATGAGGTGGAGGAGCTGGAGACCAGCGACCGCATCCGCATCGAGACCGCCGCCAAGGGGATCGAGCGTCGCGCCCTGCTGCCGCTGAAGGCGTGGCAGGCCATGCTGCGCGCCCTGCGCGACCCGCCCGCGGTCCCCGGCGCCCGGCGCGACTTCGTCGACTGGCTGGCGCTGACAAGGCGCGATGGGCGGGAGGTGGATGCCGGCCTGCACCGCCACTGGCTGGACCCCACCACCCCCTTCGCGGTGCAGGTCGCCGCGCCGGCGCATGGCATGCTGATCACCAGCGCCACGCTGCGCGACAACGGGCTGCTGGAGGACATGGACGCCGCCTGGGCCGGTGCCGAGGCGCGCACAGGCACCAGCCACCTCAGCACGCCGGCGATCCGCGCCGCCGTCGCCTCCCCCTTCGACTATGCCGCGCGCACCCGCGCCTTCGTCGTGACCGATGTCGACAAGGCGCGGCCCGGCCAGGTGGCGGCGGCGATGCAGGCGCTGTTCGAGGCCTCGGGCGGCGGCGGGCTCGGCCTGTTCACCGCCATCCGCCGGCTGCGCGAAAGCCACCGCCGCATGGCGCCGGGGCTGGAGGCGGCGGGCATCCCGCTCTACGCCCAGCATGTCGATGCGATGGACAACGCGACGCTGGTCGATGTCTTCCGGGCGGAGGAGGATTCCTGCCTGCTCGGCACCGATGCCATGCGGGATGGCGTCGACGTGCCGGGCCGGTCGCTGCGGCTGCTGGTCTTCGACCGCGTGCCCTGGCCGCGGCCTTCGATCCTGTACCGGGAGCGGCGCATCCACCTCTCGGGCGGCGAGCCCAAGGCCTATGACGACGCCCAGGCGCGGCACCGGCTGCGCCAGGCCTTCGGCCGGCTGATCCGCCGCGCCGATGACAAGGGCATCTTCGTGCTGCTCGACCGGTCCTGCCCCAGCCGGCTGCTGGCCGGGCTGCCGGAGGGGGTGCCGGTGCGCCGCCTGGGCCTGGCGGAGACGGTGGCGCAGACGCGCGATTTCCTGAGCGGGCCGTGAGCGATGTTACAAGCCTGAGCATTGACGTGAACGCCGGGCGGCGCGACGACGCTCCACCCGGACAGCGAGGCCCGCATGCCGAACACCCGTTTCAACCCGCAGGAGGCGCTGGTCTGCGCCATGGTCCTGATGGCGGCCTCCGACCGGAACATGACCGATGCGGAACTCGCCATGATGTCCCGCCTGGTGCAGGAATTGCCGGTCTTCAGCGACTTCCACCCGGCCCGCATCGCCAGCGTGACGGAAACCTGCCTGACGCTGCTGGGGCAGGAGGATGGGCTGGACCGCGCCATGGCGTTGATCCGCGAGGCGCTGCCGCAGCGCCTGTGTGAAACCGCCTACCTGCTGGCCTGCGAGGTCGCCGCGGCGGATGGCGATGCATCCCAGGCGGAGTTGCAACTGCTGCAGGACCTGCGGCTCGGGCTCGACCTCGACCGGCTGATCGCCGGCGCCATCGAGCGGGCGGCGAAGGCGCGGTACCAGGTGATCTGAGCCGCCGTCACCCGAGATCCAGCGCCTTGCCATAGCGGTCCAGCGCGGCGCCGACCTCCCGATGCAACGACGCCAGCGGGGCGGCGCCGGCGAGGTCCGGGACGAGGCGGTCGAACAACGCCAGGCAGGCCTCGGCCGGGTCGAAGCGCGAGGGGTAGAGGAGGCCGTCCGGCGCCGCCGGATGCGTGTACAGTGCCGCGGCCCATGCG
>JBMOJU010000468.1:0-3551 GCA_049315625.1 Paracraurococcus sp. | reverse complement strand
TAGGCGAAGTCGACGTGGCCGGGCGTGTCCATCAGGTTGAGGATGTAGGTTTCCCCATCCTTGGCCTTGTACTGGATGCGGACGGTCTGCGCCTTGATGGTGATGCCGCGCTCCCGCTCGATATCCATGTTGTCGAGCATCTGCTCCTTCATGTCGCGCAGCGCCACGGTGCCGGTGGTCTGGATCAGCCGGTCGGCGAGCGTCGATTTCCCATGGTCGATATGGGCGATGATGGAGAAGTTGCGGATGCGGTTCAGCGGGGTATCGGGCATTGCGGGTTCCGGAGGCCGTATTGGGGCCTGGGTGGGGCCCGGCCGTCTGCTGTGGGGGAGATAAGGCAGGCGGCCGGCAAATCAAAGCGCCGCCTGCCGCGGCGCGGCTAGCGGACGATGTAGTTGGTGGTGGTGCAGGCGTTCACGCCCCGCCGTTCCTGGGCCTGGCCGCCCTGCCAGACCCAGCGCAGGTCGTAGTTGCATTCCCCCTGCGGCAGCCGCACCGCCTGGTACTGGCCGGGCGGGACCACGACATTCTCGCCCAGCCGGTCCGGCCCCCAGCTCTGCGCCGAGGACGGGGAGGCGAAGAACTGCTCGATCGCCCGGCCGCTCTGGTTCACCAGGTTGAAGGAGGGATTGCCCTGCGCCGCAGTGCGCGGCGCCGCGGCGCCGCCGCCCAGCACCAGGTCGACCATGGCGCAGGTGTTGAGGTTGCGCCGCTCCTCCGCCCCGCCGCCCTGGTAGACCACGCGGATGTCGAAGACGCAGTTGCCGTCCTGCGGCAGGCGGATGATCTGCCTTCCACCGGCCGGGATCACCTCCGACCCCAGCCGGTCGTGTCCCCAGTCCTGCTGGCTGGGGGAGGAAGCATAGACCTCGTTGATCGCGCGGGCGGTGTTGTTGACCACGCGGAAGGACGGGTCCTTGGAGGGGGACTGGGCCAGGGCCGGCGGCGCCAGCAACAGCAACGCAAGAAACGCACGACGCGGCATCGTGGGGGCTCCATCGGGGCGGCTTCGCCGGCAGCATAGCAGGGCCGGCGCCAAAGGGACGTTACGCCTCGCGGCGCAAGGTCAAGGGGGGGCCGGTCAATCCGGGCCTTCGGCATCCGCCGGCGCGCCCATCTCACCCAGCCGCGCCTCCAGCCGATCGAGCAGCGCATGCAGCGCCTGCCGTTCCGCCGGGGCCAGGCCTTGCAGCAGCGCGGCTTCCAGCGCCCGTGCCTCCGGCACGATGGCGGCATGCAGCGCCCGGCCGGCCGGGGTCATGCCGAGGCGCTGGACCCGGCGATCGGCCGCATCCTCCTGCCGTTCCAGCAGGCCGCGGTCGAGCAGGGTGCGGACGGCGCGGCTGACCTTGACCTTGTCCATCGCCGTGCGCTCCGTCACCCCGGTGGCGGACAGCCCGCCGAAGCGCCCGAGCACGGCGAGCACCCGCCATTCCGGGACGGAAAGGCCGTAGGCCTCCGAATACCGCCGGGCAAACAGGCGGGAGGCGCGGTTGGCGACCACCGAGAGCCGGTAGGGGAGGAATGCCTCCAGCGCGAATTCGGTCGTGTCCTCGGGGCTGCCTGGCATCGCCCTGTCCTGTCCCTGGCGCATGCGACAGGATTGGCAGCCGGCGCCGGCCGGTCCATCTCTGTCGCCGCGTCCGCATGATTCCCTGGGGAGGCCGCGTGCCCGTCACCTACCAGAACCCGCGCTACGCGTATCGCCGGCCGGACGCGGTCGGCCGGGCGGCGGCGGAGCAGGCGCCGATCGTCATCCTCGGCGGCGGCCTGGTCGGGCTGACCCTGGCGCTGGACCTGGCGCGGCGCGGCATCGCCTCCATCCTGCTCGACGACGACGACACCGTCTCGGTCGGCTCGCGCGCCATCTGCTTCGCCAAGCGGACGCTGGAAATCATGGGCCGGCTCGGCCTCGGGGCCCGGTTCCTGGAGAAGGGCATCACCTGGAACCAGGGCCGGGTCTACGTCCAGGACCGGGAGGCGTACGCGTTCGACCTGCTGCCGGAGCAGGGGCATGAATACCCGGCCTTCGTTAACCTCCAGCAATACTACGCCGAGCAATGGCTGGTGGAAGCCTGCGCGGCGACCGGCCTGGTCGAGCTGCGCTGGCGCAACAAGGTCACCGCGCTGGAGAACCGGGCGGATGGCGCGCTGCTGGCGGTGGCGACGCCGGACGGCCGCTACCGGCTGCATGCCGAATGGCTGCTGGCCTGCGACGGCGCCCGCAGCACGGCGCGGGAGGCGCTGGGGCTGCCCTTCATCGGCCAGGTGTTCCGCGACCGCTTCCTGATCGCCGACATCGTCATGCAGGTGCCCTTCCCCGCCGAACGCCGCTTCTGGTTCGACCCGCCCTTCCACCCCGGGCAATCCGTGCTGCTGCACAAGCAGCCCGACGATGTCTGGCGGATCGACTTCCAGCTCGGCTGGGATGCCGACCCGGAGGCGGAGAAGGACCCCGCGAAGGTCCGCGCCCGGGTCGCGCAGATGCTCGGCCCCGACGTGCCGTTCGAGCTGGACTGGGTCAGCGTCTACACCTTCCGCTGCCGCCGGCTGGAACGCTTCCGCCATGGCCGGACGCTGTTCGTCGGCGACAGCGCGCACCAGGTCAGCCCTTTCGGCGCCCGCGGCGGCAATGGCGGGGTGCAGGACGCCGACAACCTTGGCTGGAAGCTGGCCGCGGTCCTTGCGGGCGAGGCGCCGGAGGCGCTGCTGGACAGCTACGATGCCGAGCGCATCCCGGCGGCGGAGGAGAACATCCTGAACTCCACCCGCAGCACCGATTTCATCACCCCGAAGAACGACGCCGCGCGGGCCTATCGCGACGCGGTGCTGGCGCTGTCGGCACGGCACGCGCTGGCCCGGCCGCTGGTCAATTCCGGCCGGCTGTCGCGGCCGGCCGTGTTGCGCGGCAGCGCGCTGAACACCCCGGGCGGGGAGGCCGCGCCGCTGCCGCCCGGCGCGCCGGCGATCGACGCGCCGGTGCTGGAGCGCGGCCGGGCGGATTGGCTGCTGCGGCACCTGAGCGGCGGGGATTTCACGCTGCTCGCCCTGGCCGGGCCGGGCGCGCCGGCGCCGGAGCCGCCGCCGGGGATCGCCCGCGTGGTGGCGGGGGAGACGGAGACGACCGGCGCCCTGTTCGACCATGCCGGGCTGGTCGCCGCCCGCTGGGGGCTGGCGCCCGGCCAGGCGGTGCTGCTGCGGCCGGACCAGCATGTCGCCGCCCGCTTCGATCGGGCCGATCCCGCCGCCATCGCCGCCGCCCGCGACCGCGCCCTGGGGAAGCCCGCATGACGCTTTCGACCGAACCCCGGCTGGCCGATCCCGACGGCTTCTACGCCGCGCTGATGGAGGCGCATCGCGGGCTGGACGACGCGGCTTCGCGCCGGCTGGACGCGGCGCTGGTGATCCTGCTGGCGAATCAGGCGGGCGATGCGGCGGCGGCGGAGGCGATCCGGCTGGCGCGGGAGGCGGTGCTCGCCGCGCCAGGCTGAGCGGGTCAGCCGATGACCGCCCAGGCGGTGCCCGGGTTGCCGAGCGAGGCGCCGCCGGTG
>JBMOJU010000467.1:0-3558 GCA_049315625.1 Paracraurococcus sp. | reverse complement strand
CGAGATCATGTCCAGGCGTGCCTTCGGCGAGATCATGTCCAGGCGTGCCTTCGGCACGACGGCGTTTGCGGCATGACGTGCTTCAGCACGTCATGCGGCCAGCATGAGCCCCCGCCTCGCCTGGCTGCGCCGGAACGGGCCCGCGGTCTTCGGCGTGGTGCTGCTGGCCGCGGCGATCTTCGTCGTGCAGCGCGAATTCCGCACCCTATCGGTCGCCGACATCCGCACGGCGATGGACGCCATCACGCCCGCGGCGCTGTGGCAGGCGGCCGGCTGGACCGTGCTCGCCTACCTGGTGCTGGCGATCTACGACAAGCTCGGCTCGATCTATGCCGGGCGGCCGGTGTCCTGGCCGAAATCCTTCCTCGCCTCCTTCTGCGGCTATTCCCTCGCCCATAACCTCGGCTTCGCCGCGGTCTCGGGTGCTGCGGTGCGCTACCGGCTCTATTCCGCCTGGGGGCTGACGCCGCTCGAGATCGCCAAGGTGGTCGGCTTCACCAGCCTCACCTACGGCCTCGGCGGCATGGCGCTGGGCGGCCTGGTGCTGGTGTTCGAGCCCGAGGTGGTGCCCTGGTTCGGCAGCCACATGCCGCGCTGGGCCTTGCAGGCCCTCGCTTTGCCGCTCTGGGGCATCGTTGGCACCTATGTCGTGCTCAGCCGCTTCAAGCGGCACGTGCGCCTCTTCGGGCATCAGATCGACCTGCCGGCGCCGCGCATGGCGCTCATGCAGACCGGCCTCGCCACCGTCGATGTCGCGGTGACGGCGGCCATCTTCTACACCCTGCTGCCGCAGGCCGAAGGCCTCACCTTCCTCCGCTTCGTCGGCATCTACCTGGCGGCCTATACCGCCGGCATCGCCGCTCATGTCCCGGGCGGCCTGGGCGTCTTCGACGGCGCCATCCTGCTCGGCCTGCAGCCCTACATGCCGGCGCCGGAGGTGATCGGCGCGCTGCTGGTCTTCCGGCTGTACTACTACATCATCCCGCTGTTCATCTCCGGCACGCTGTTCGTCAGCTTCGAGCTGGGCCAGCGCCGCAACGTGCTGCAGCGGGTCACCGCGCTCGGCCGCGGGTCGGAAACGCTGGAGGTGCCGGCGATCGCCTCCCTCGTCGCGCTGGCCGGCGCACTGCTGATCTTCCTCGGCGCGCTGCCGACCAAGGGCACGATCATCGAGGCCTGGGCCGGGCATGCCGCGGCGCTCGCCTCCCACTTCGCCGCCTCCGTCGTCGGCTCGCTGCTGCTGGTCATGGCCTATGGGCTGCTGCGGCGGCTGACCATCGCCTGGGGGCTGACCCTCGTCCTGCTGCTGAACGGCGCCGCCATCGCCTGGGTGCGCGGGGAGGCCTGGTGGCTCTGGGCCGCCTTCCTGGTGCTGGCCGGGCTGGTCGCCAGCCTGCGCGGCGCCTTCTACCGCGACAGCCGGCTGGTGCGGGAACCGCTCTCGCCGGAAGCCGTGGTGCCGCTGACCGCGGTGGCCGCCTGCGGCATCACCCTGGCGCTGGTGGCCTATGGCGGCAAGGTGTCGGAGACCGCCTGGTGGGGTGTGGTCTTCTCCGAGCTCGCCCCCGACAGCCTGCGCTTCACCGTCGGGCTGACCGGCGTGCTGCTGCTGGTCGGCATGGTGCGGCTGCTGCGGCCGGCCCGGCACCAGCCGCTGGCCTGGGATGCGGCGGTGCGGGCGCGGGTCGCCGCGCTCGGCGGGCTGGCGCCGCCGGAGGCCGATGGCGCGGTGTTCGGGGAAAATGACCGCGCCGGCTTCGCCTTCCTGAAGCGCGAGGGCGTCTGGCTGGCGCTGGGCGACCCGGCGGGGGAGCGGCGGGACGCGATCTCCGCCATTTGGCGCTTCCGCGACATGTGCGAGCGGGCGGGGGTCGACCCCGCCTTCTGGCGCGTCGGGCGGACGTATCTGCGCATCTATGCCGATATCGGCCTGCACGCGGTGCCGCTGGGGGCGGCGGATGCGGCGCGGCCCTGCTACCTGGCGCTGCGGGCGGAGCGCGACGTGGAAAGCCTGCGCCCGCTGCTGCCACCCGAGCTGCGGCGGGTGGCGGAGCCGGAGCGGAGCCGGGCGGCCTAAAGCGGATCGCCGAAAGGCGGAACCGCGTGGAGACGTGAATCCGCTTTGTAAACAAAGGCCAGGGCAGGGCGCCGAACCGAAGATTCGGCACGCTGCCCTGGCCGCCACAGGATCACGCGGCGAAGCGCGTTCGCCGCCCTACTGCGTCGCCCAGACGATCCGGTGCATCCAGCCGATCTCCGGCAGGTCGAAGCTGTAATCCGGATGCGCCGGGTTCAGGCTGCGCAGGTCGATCCGCTTGGCGGATTGCCGCTTAAGCTCCTTCGCCATCACCTCCCCCTTGCGGGTCCGCACCACCACGCGGTCGCCACGTCGCACCGGCGCGCCGGGGGAGACGATGACGACGTCGCCGTCGCGGAACACCGGCTCCATGCTCTCGCCCGAGATCTCGAGAGCGTATGCATTGGGGTCGCCGATCTCCGGCACCGCGATCTCGTCCCAGCCGCCGCCGACCGGGTAGCCGCCATCGTCGAAATATCCGTCGCCGCCGGCCTGGGCGAGGCCGATCAGCGGGATGCGCCGCCCCGCCAGGCCACGCCCGCTGCGCGGCAGCGCCGCCACGCCGGTGACGAGGGAGGCGAAATCGGAGAACCCCGCGCCGGTCGCCGTCAGCACCTTGGCGACGCTCTCGGTCGAGGGCCAGCGCGCCCTTCCATCCGCGCCGATCCGCTTCGACGGGTTGAAGGCGGTGGCGTCCAGCCCGGCCTTGCGGGCGAGGCCGGAGGCGGAAAGCCCGTTCTCGGCGGCGAGCGCATCGAGCGCGCGCCAGATATCCTCATGCGTCACGTCAGGGTCCTCGGCTGGCAGTCGGGCGATTCGATCCCGGTTGGCATTATGGGGATAACATCCTAGGGATCGTGTCGGAGATCAATAGGATAAGATTCCTTTTTTCCTTGCTCGCAGTCAAGCACGCGCATATGTTCCTGAATTGTTCCCCAATGGCGCGAGGAAAATCCCCCCGATGACCACCGCACCCCGCCCCGGCCACGCCCCCGCCACCCGCGGCCGGCCCCAGCCCGAACCCTTCCGCAGCGCCGAGGAGGCCTGGTTCTGGACCATGGCCGCCCTCATCGCCCGCCGCGACGGCGCCCGCATCGTCTCCGGCGCCGGCCTGGTGCAGCGGCCCTGCGAGCCGGACGACGTGGTGAAATGCCTCGACCGGCTCTACCGCCAGCGCCGCATCGACCTCCAGCACGCCCGCATCCTGCGGATCTGGGGCGAACGCCAGCAGGCGCCCGACCCGCGCGCCCCGCGCGAGGCCGGCGATGCCCGGCTGTGGAAGGAAGCCATGGCGCGCCTGGACTGGCCGCTGCGGGTCAAGGGCATCCTCGCCGGACCGTCCTGGCCGGTACCGCCGGGCGCCGAGATCATCCCCTTCCCGGGTCCGCGGCGGTGACCGCGCGCCCCGCGCATCGCCGCACGGCGGAGGCCGGGCAGCGCGCCTTCATCGTCTTCGGCGGCGCCGCCGACCAGCCCTGGCT
>JBMOJU010000092.1:0-15913 GCA_049315625.1 Paracraurococcus sp. | reverse complement strand
TGGAGGGCTACCGCGCGGCGCGGGTGCTGCCGCGGTGAAGGTCGGTGAGGGAAACGTATTCCCTCCCCGAACCCCTCCCTTCCTTTTTCTGAGTCTGGCATTCGCCGTGTGACGGGTGCCAGACTCAGAGAAAGAGATGAGGGGTTGGACGCATGCGTCCAACGGGGGAGAATACCTTCTCCCCCAGCCTTGCTTCCTATTCGCGCAGCAGCGGCGCATCACTCCGCGCCTGCAATTCCGCGAACCCGAGCCCGGCGACCATGTCCACCACCACGAAGCCGCGCGGCGTCACGTCCAGCACCGCCAGGCTGGTATAGACGCGGCTGACGCAGGCCGCCGCGGTCAGCGGATAGCTGCACTGCCGCAGGATGCGCGCCTGGCCGTCCTTCGTGGTGTGTTCCATCACCACCCAGACCCGCTTGGCGCCGACCGCCAGATCCATCGCGCCGCCGATCTGCTTGCCGGATTCGGTCGCTGATTGCGACCAATTCGCCAGGTCGCCATTCGCCGCCACCTGGAAGCCGCCGAGCACGCAGAGGTCGAGATGCCCGCCGCGGACGATGGCGAAGCTGTCCGCATGGTGGAAAAAGCTGCCGCCGGGCCGCAGGCTGACACGCTGCGAGCTGGCATTGACCAGCCACGGGTTCTGCTTGTGCGGCTCCGGCGCCGCGGCGACGCCGAGGATGCCGTTCTCCGAATGCACCACCACCTCGCGGTCGGCGGGAATGTAATCCGCCACCAACGTCGGGATGCCGATGCCGAGGTTGACGTACCAGCCTTCCGGGATGTCCTGCGCCACGCGCGCCGCCATGCCGGTGCGGCCGAGCGGCTTGTAGCCCTGAATCGTGTCGTTCATTGCCTGCCTGCCCTTCAGCGCGTCAGCTTCGGATCGCCGGCCGCGACATGCAGCACGCGATCGACGAAGATGCCCGGGGTGACGATCTCGTTCGCCGGCAACTGCCCGACATCGCAGACATGGTGCGTCTGCACCACGGTCAGGCCGCCTGCCATCGCCATGATCGGGTTGAAGTTGCGGCTGGCGTCGCGGAAGATCAGGTTGCCGCAGCGGTCGGCCATCCAGGCTTCCACCAGCGCGACATCGCCGGGCAGCGCTTCCTCCAGCACGCAGGGGCGGCCGTTGTAGATCCGCGTCTCCTTGCCCTCGGCGATCAGCGTGCCGGCGCCGGTCGGGGTGAAGAAGGCCGGCACACCGGCGCCGGCGGCGCGAATGCGCTCGGCCAGCGTCCCCTGCGGCACCACCTCGGCCTGCATCTTCCCGTCGCGCACCCATTCGCCGGCGACGCTCTGCGCCCGGACGAAGCTGGTGATCACCTTCCGCACCCGGCCGAGCTCGATCAGCCGGGCGATGCCGACCGCGGCCTGGCCCGGGACGCGGACGCGCCCGGCGGAGTTGATGACCACGGTGAGGTTGCCCGCGCCCTGCTCGATCAGCCCGTCGAGCAGGGCATTCGGCATGCCGACATCGCCGAAGCCGGCGATCAGCACGGTCGAGCCGTCGCGGATGCCGCCCATGGCCTCCGCCATCGAACGCACGAATTTATCGATCATCCGCGGATGCTTCCCCCTGGCTGGCTTCTTGCGGCGTTGCCGGGAGTGTAGGCGCAGCCTCGCGGGCGCGGCCAGCCCCGGGGGATCCGGCTCCCCCTGGCGCGGCGCCGCCCGGGGTGGTTGACTGGCGCCGGGCGCGCGCAGACGCGCCATGGGAGAGGAACAGATGGCCCGCAGCCCCTGGCCGGCCGGGATCCCGCGCCGCGCGGCGCTCGCCCTGGGCGCCGGCCTGGCCGCGCCCGCGTTGCTCCGTGCGCAGCCGCGCTACCCGGACCGGCCGATCCGCCTGGTGGTGCCCTTCGGCGCCGGCGGCAACCTCGACACCCTGGCGCGCATGCTGGTCCCCGGCGTCTCGGAACGGCTCGGCCAGCCGATCGTCATCGAGAACCGCGCCGGTGCCGGCGGCAATATCGGCACCGAAATCGTCGCCCGCGCGGCCCCCGATGGGCACACCCTGCTGCTGGGATCGAACGGCGCGCTGACCATCAACCCGCTGATCATGGAGCGCGTGCCCTACGACGCGGCGAAGGATTTCGCGCCGGTCTGCCTGTGTTTCCGGACGCCGCAGGTGCTGGTGGTCAGCCCGAAGCTGCCGGTCAGGACGCTGGCGGAGTTCATCGCCTATGCGAAGGCGCGGCCCGGCCAGCTGCAATGCGGCTCGGCCGGCAGCGGCACCTCCAACCACCTGAACATCGAGCTGCTGAACGCCGCGACCGGCATCGGCCTGGTGCATGTGCCCTACCGGGCCAGCGGCGCCGCGACGCCGGACCTGCTGAACGGTGCCCTGGCCTCGTCCATGGAGCAGATCACCACCGCCCTGCCGCTGCACCGCGACGGGCAATTGCCGATCATCGCCGCCGCCCTGCCGCGCCCCCTGCCGCTGCTGCCGGAGATCCCGACCCTGGCGGAGGCGGGCGTGCCGGATGGCGGGCTGGTTTCCTTCATCGGCATCCTGGTGCCGTCGGGCACGCCGGGGCGGATCATCGCCACCCTGCAGGACGCCTTCGCCGCGGCGCTGGCCGATCCCACCCTGCGCGCCAAGATCGAGGAGACCGGCAGCCTGATGGCGGATGCGGCCACGATGACGCCGGATGGCTTCGCCGCGCTGCTGCGGCGGGAGGCCGACTTGTCCCGCCGTGCCGCCGCCGCGGCCGGCATGCTGGTCCGCTGATGCGGCGCCGCGCGCTCCTGCTCGCCGCGCCGACGCTGCTGGCGTCGCGGCCGGGCGCGGCGCAGGCCTGGCCGGTGCGGTCGATCAGCTGGATCGTGCCCTTCCCGCCCGGCGGCATCACCGATACCTCCGCCCGGTTGGTCGCCCAGGCGCTGGGCGCGCAGCTCGGCCAGGCGGTGGTGGTGGAGAACCGTCCCGGCGCCGGCGGCAGCATCGGCACGGAGGCCGCGGCGCGCGCCGCGCCGGACGGCTACACGATCCTCTATGGCACGCAGGGGACCCTGGCGACCAACCCGGTGCTCTACCGGGGCACGCGCTACGATCCACTGCGCGACTTCGTCGCGCTGCACGGCCTGACGCAGACGCCGCTGCTGCTGGTCTGCCATCCCGGCCGGCCGTTCCGCGACGTGCCGGCGCTGATCGCCGCGGCCAAGGCGGACCCGGGCGCGCTGACCTTCGCCACCTCCGGCGTCGGCACCGGCACGCACATGGCGGCGGAGCTGTTCCAGGGCGAGGCCGGCGTGCGGCTGACGCATGTGCCCTACCAGGGCAGCGCGCCGGCGCTGAACGACCTGGTCGCCGGCCGTATCGACATCATGTTCGATTACCTGGTGGCGACGCGCGGCCACATCGACGGCAACCGGCTGCGCCCGCTGGCGACGACCGGCCCGGCCCGGCTGCCGCTGCTGCCGGAGGTTCCCTCGATCGCCGAGGCCGGGCTGGCCGGCGCGGTGACCGACAGCTGGTCCACCATCATGGCGCCCGCCGCGACGCCGGCGCCGGTGGTGGCGCGGCTGGCGACGGCGCTCCAGGCGGCGATGGCGGAGCCGCGGGTGGTGCAGACGCTGGCGGGCAGCGGCAGCACGCCGCTGATGCTCTCCGGCGCGGCGCTGCAGGTCTTCGTCGAACGCGAGATCATCCGTTGGCGGGGCGTCGTCGAACGGTCCGGCGCCGCGGCAGGATAGGAAGGGATGGATCGGATGAGCGAGCGCGAGGTGGTGCGGTTCGAGGTCGAGGACGGCATCGGGATCATCACCGTCGACAACCCGCCGGTGAACGCGCTGGGCGCCGGTGTCTCCGACGGCATCGTCGCCGCGGTGGATCGCGGCGTGGCGGACCCGGCGGTGCGCGCCATGGTGCTGATCGGCGCCGGGCGCAGCTTCATCGCCGGCGCCGATATCCGCCGCTTCGGCACCAAGCGGGAGACCCCGGCCCGGCGCAGCTACGACGCGCTGGAGGGCAGCAGCAAGCCGGTGGTCGCCGCCATCCATGGCTATGCGCTGGGCGGGGGCCTCGAGAACGCGCTGTGCTGCACCTGGCGCATCGCGGTGCCGAGCGCCAAGGTCGGGCTGCCAGAGGTGCTGATCGGCATCATCCCCGGCGGCGGCGGCACGCAGCGGCTGCCGCGGCTGATCGGGCCGAAGCCGGCGCTGGAGATGATCGGCAGCGGGCGGCACGTGCCGGCGCCGGAAGCCAGGGCGATGGGCATCGTCGATGAGCTGGTCGAGGGCGACCTGCGCACCGCGGCGATCGCCTTCGCCAAGGGCATCGCCGACCAGCCTTTGCGCCGCATCGGCGAGATGCCGCCGCCGGCGGCCGAGCCGGGCATATTCGACGCTGCGCGCAAGGCGATCGCGCGGAAGGCGCGCAACCAGCAGGCGCCCTACCATGCCATCGCGGCGGTGGAGGCGGCGACGACGCTGCCCTTCGCCGCGGGCATCGCCGAGGAAAAGCGGCTGTTCGGCGAGCTGGAGAATTCCGACGAAGCGCGCGCCCTGCGCTACGCCTTCTTCGCCGAGCGGGAGGTGGCCAAGCTGCCGCATCTGCCGAAGGACATCCCGACGCCGGAGATCCGCAGCATCGCGGTGATCGGCGCCGGCACCATGGGCGGCGGCATCGCGATGAGCTGCGCCGAGGCCGGCATCCCCGTGAAGCTGCTGGATGCCTCGGCCGAGACGCTGGCGCGCGGCCTGGCCCGCATCCGCGACAACTACGCCGTCAGCGTCAAGCGCGGCAGCCTGGACCAGGCGGCGATGGATGCGCGGCTGGCGCTGATCGAGCCGGTCGAGAGCTACGATTCCATCGCCGACTGCGATGCGGTGATCGAGGCGGTGTTCGAGCAGCTTGGAGTCAAGCAGGCGGTCTTCGCCGAGCTGGACCGGGTGATGAAGCCCGGCGCGCTGCTGTTCAGCAACACCTCGGCGATCGACATCGACAAGATCGCCGGCGCGACGCAGCGGCCGGAGGCAGTGGCGGGGACGCATTTCTTCGCCCCGGCCAATGTGATGAAGCTGTTCGAGGTGGTGGAGGGGACGCGGACCGCGCCGGAGACGATGGCGGCGGCGATGAAGCTCGGCCGCGCCATCGGCAAGATCAGCGCCTATGCCGGCAATTGCGACGGCTTCGTCGCCAACCGGAGCCGCATCCCCTTCACCATGGAACAGAACCTGATGGTGGAGGAAGGCGCGCTGCCGGAGCAGATCGACCGCGTCATGGTCGATTTCGGCTACCCGATGGGCCCCTTCGCGGTGAACGACCTCTCCGGCCTCGACGTCAGCTACCAGACGCGGCGGCGACGGCTGGCGGAGGACCCGAATTACCGCATGCTGCCGGTGCCGGACCGGTTGGTGGAGATGGGCCGCAAGGGCCAGAAGGCCGGCGCCGGCTGGTACCGCTACGAGCCCGGCGACCGCACGCCGCATCCGGACCCGGAGGTGCACCGCATCATCCGCGAGGTCGCGGCGGAGACGGGCATCGCCCAGCGCGAATTCTCGGACGAAGAAGTGCTGCAGCGGCTGCTGTTCGGCTCTCTGAACGAAGCCTGCAAGATGATCGAGGAAGGCAAGGCGCTGCGCGCCAGCGACATCGACGTGATGTGGCTCAGCGGCTTCGGCTTCCCGCGCTACCGTGGCGGCCTGATGTTCTGGGCGGACGGGATCGGGGCGCAGGCCGTCTACAACCAGATCGCCGCCTGGCACCAGCGCTACGGCGCGCGCTGGGCGCCGGCGCCGCTGCTGCGCCAGGTCGCCGAACAGGGCGGCCAGTTCCGCGAGTTGAAGGCGCCGCGCCTGCGGTAACCACGACAAGGAGGAGCACGGACCATGGATCTGCGATTCACCCCCGAGGAGACCGCCTTCCGCGAGGAGGTACGCGCCTTCATCCGCGACAATCTGCCGACCGAGACGCGGGAGCGCATGCGGCTGGGCTACCCGCCGCGCAAGCAGGATACCGTGGCCTGGATGCGCATCCTCAACGCGCAGGGCTGGGCGGCCTTCTCCTGGCCGAAGGAATATGGCGGCCCGGGCTGGACGGCGATCCAGCGGATGATCTTCCTGGAGGAGAACCTCTCGGCCCCGGCGCCGGAGATGCTCTCCTTCAACATCACCATGCTCGGCCCGGTGCTGATCCAGTTCGGCACGGCGGCGCAGAAGGCGCACTTCCTGCCGCGCGCCCGCAACCTGGATGATTGGTGGTGCCAGGGCTTCTCCGAGCCCGGCGCGGGCTCCGACCTCGCCAGCCTGCGCACCGCGGCGAAGCGCGACGGCGACCACTACATCGTCAACGGCCAGAAGATCTGGACCAGCACGGCGCACAACGCCGATTGGTGCTTCTGCCTGGTGCGCACCGACCCGACGGCGGCGAAGCGGCAGGAGGGCATCTCCTTCCTGCTGATCGACATGAAGACCCCAGGGATCGAGGTGCGGCCGATCATCTCCATCGACGGCAGCCACCATCTGAACGAGGTGTTCTTCACCGACGTCCGCGTGCCGGTGGCGAACCTGGTCGGCGAGGAGAACAAGGGCTGGAGCGTCGCCAAGTACCTGCTGGGCAATGAGCGCACCGGGATCGCCCGGCTGGGTAAATCCAAGGAACGCGTGCGCTACGCCAAGGAGGTGGCGCGCGAGGTCCGCATGAACGGCAAGCCGCTGATCGAGGACCGCAATTTCCGCGCCCGCGTGGCGCAGATCGAGGTCGACATGAAGGCGCTGGAGATCACGCAGCTCCGCGTCGTCTCGGCCTTCGCCAAGGCCGGCGGCAACCGGCCGGACCCGCTGTCTTCCGTGCTGAAGATCAAGGGGACAGAGCTGCTGCAGGCGAGCAGCGAGCTGGTGATGGATGTCGGCGGGCCGCAGGCCATGCCGGTCTGGCAGCAGGAACTCGCGGCCTTCGCCAATGAACCGGCGATCGGACCCGAATGGGCGCCGCAAATGGCGCCGGCCTACCTGATGCTGCGCGCCGCCTCGATCTATGGCGGCACCAACGAGATCCAGAAAAACATCCTGAACAAAGCGGTGCTGGGGCTGTAATGGACTTCGATCTCACCGACGACCAGCGCCTGCTGGGCGACAGCGTCACCCGGCTGCTGGCAGCCGAATACGGCTTCGAGCAGCGCAAGGCGCTGCTGAAGACGCCCGCTGGCTTCAGCGAGAAGCTCTGGAGCCAGTATGCCGAGCTCGGCCTGCTCGGCCTGCCGATCCCGGAGGATTACGGCGGCTTCGGCGGCGGCCCGGTCGACGTCATGCTGCTGATGCAGGCCTTCGGCCGGCACCTGGTGCTGGAACCCTACCTTGCCACCGTCGTGCTGGGCGTCACCGCGCTGCGGCTGGCCGGCACCGAGGCGCAGCAGGGCGAAATCCTGCCGGAGGTCGCCGCCGGCAGCATGAAGCTCGCCTTCGCGCATTACGAGCGGCAGGCGCGCTACGACCTGACCGATATCCTGACCACGGCGAAGCCGAATGCCGATGGCTTCGTGCTGGAAGGCGCGAAGAGCGTCGTGCTGCACGGCGACTGCGCGGACCGGCTGATCATCTCGGCCCGCACCTCCGGCGGCCGCGACGATGCCGACGGCATCTCGCTGTTCCTGGTCGACGCCAACGCGCGCGGGCTGGCGCGGCGCGGCTACACGCTGCGCGACGGCACGCGGGCGGCGGAGCTCTCCCTCAGCGGCGTGCAGGTGCCGCGGGACGCGCTGCTCGGCGAGGCCGACAACGCCCTGCCGGTGATCCAGCGGGTGGTCGAGGCCGGCATCGCCGCCACCGGCGCCGAGGTGATCGGCACCATGGAGGCGATGCAGGCCATGACGCTCGACTACCTGAAGACCCGGCAGCAATTCGGCAAGCCGATCGGCGAGAACCAGGCGCTGCAGCACCGCGCGGCGGAGATGCTGGTGGCGATGGAACAGGGCCGGTCCATGGCCATGCTGGCGACCATGTCGCTGGAGGAAGAGGATGCGGCGGAGCGCGCTCGCAGCATCTCCATGGCCAAGGTCGGGGTCGGCCAGGCCGGGCGCTTCGTGTCGCAGAACGCGGTGCAGCTGCATGGCGGGATCGGGATGACGGAGGAATACGCCGTCGGGCATTTCTTCCGCCGGGTGATGGTGATCGAACACCTGTTCGGTGATACTGCCATGCATCTGGACCGGCTGGCCGACGAGGTCGCCTGAGGGGAGTCCCGCGCATGCGTCTCGATGAATCCGCGAAGGGCGTCTACGTCATCGCGCCGACGCCCTTCCACGCGGATGGCCGGATCGACGAGGCCAGCACCGACCGCATGACCGACTTCTTCCTCGAAGCGGGCTGCGAGGGCATGACCATCCTCGGCGTGATGGGCGAGGCGCCGAAGCTGGACCAGGCGGAATCGCTGGAGATCAGCCGGCGCATCATCAGGCGCGCCGGTGCGGCCAGGATCATCGTCGGCGTCTCCGCCCCCGGCTTCGCCGCCATGCGGGCGCTGGCGCGCGGCTCGATGGAGGCGGGCGCGGCCGGCGTGATGATCGCGCCGCCCAGCACGCTGCGGACCGACGACCAGATCGTCACCTACTATGCCCAGGCGGTGGCGGCGATCGGCGCGGACGTGCCCTTCGTGTTGCAGGACTACCCGCTGCTGTTCACCGTGCAGATGACCCCCGGGGTCATCCGCCGCATCGTGCAGGACAACCCCTCCTGCGTCATGCTGAAGCATGAGGACTGGCCGGGCCTGGAGAAGATCAGCACGCTCCGCGGCTACACCGCCGAAGGCGCGATGCGGCCGATCTCCATCCTCTGCGGCAATGGCGGGCTGTTCCTCGACTTCGAGATGGAGCGCGGCGCCGATGGCGCGATGACCGGCTATGCCTTCCCGGACATGCTGGTCGACCTGGTGCGGCTTTCCGCTGCCGGGCAGCGCGACGCGGCGCATGACCTGTTCGACGCGCACCTGCCGCTGATCCGTTACGAGCAGCAATTCGGCCTTGGCCTCGCGGTGCGCAAATACGTGCTGCGCCGGCGCGGCATCATCGCCTCCGACGCACAGCGGGCGCCGGGCGGCAGGCTGAGCGCCACGGCGGTGGCGGAGGTCGAGTACCTGCTGGCGCGGCTCGGCCGCACCGACAAGCGGGCGCTGCTGGGCTGATCCGGGCCGAACGCAGGAAGGGGAATCCACCATGATCACCGCGGGCATCGTCGGCCTGGGCTGGTGGGGACGCATGCTGCTGGACGCGGCGCGGGACATCCCCGGGCTGCGCTTCGTCCATGGCGTGGCGCGGCATGCCGAGGCCGGCGCGCCGGTGGCGGCCGAATATGGGCTGCGCTTCTCCACCAGCCTCGGCGCCATGCTGGCCGACCCGGCGGTGCAGGCGGTGGTGCTGGCCACGCCGCACAGCGCGCACCTGGCGCAGATCCAGGCGGTGGCGGCGGCGGGGAAGCCGGTGTTCTGCGAGAAGCCGCTGACCCTGACGCGGGCCGAGGCGGTCGCTGCGGTCGAGGCTTGCCGCGCCGCCGGCGTGCCGCTGGCGATCGGCCACAACCGCCGCTTCCTGCCGACCATCGCGGCGATGAAGGCGATCATCGCCGAGGGGCGGCTCGGCCGGCTGCTGCATATCGAAGGCCATTCGAGCAACCTGAATTCCTCGCAGAATTTCGCACCCTGGCGGGCCGACCCGGCAGAATCCCCGGCGGGCGGGCTGACCGGCACCGGCGTGCACGTGCTGGACGCCTTCACCAACCTGGTCGGCCCGGCGCGGCGCGTTGCCACCCAGCTCACGGTGCAGAAGCCGGCGCCGGGGGCGCTCGACAGCCTTTCGGTGCTGCTGGAATTCGCCAACGGCCTGTCCGGCACGCTGGCGGCGGTGCGGGCGACGCCGCGCTACTGGCGCGTCCATGTCTTCGGCGACCGCGCCAGCGTCGAGACGGTGAGCGACACCGAGATCATCCTGCGCGAGGACGGGCGGGAGCCGGAGCGGATCGGCTTCGCCCCGGTCGATACGTTGCGCGCGGAGCTGGTGGCCTTCACGGCTGCGGCCTCGGGCGGCGCCGCCTATCCGCTGCCGCCGGAGGACGCGGTGGCCACGGTTGCCTGTTTCGAGGCGATCGTCCGCTCGGTCGCCGCCGGCGGCGCGGCGGTCGCGGTGGAAGGCTGAGCCTGCCCTACGCCCCCAGCGCGCCGGCGGCGCGCAGCGCGGCGATCTCCGCCGGCGCATAGCCCAATTCGCCGAGGATCGCCGCGGTATCGGCGCCGAGCGCCGGCGGTGGGGTCGCCGGCGCCTTGGCCTCCCCGTGCAGATGCAGCGGGCTGTCCACCGTCCAGCCGCCTGCCGTGGTCGGGCGGATCGCGCCGGTGGCGCGCGCCTGGGCCGAACCCGCCGCCTCCTCCGTCGTCGTCACCGCATCGAAGGTGAGGCCGGCGGCATCCAGCAGCACCCGCCATTCCGGCAGGGGCCGCGCGGCGAAGGCCGTGTCCAGGCGCGCGGTCAGCGCCGCCGCATGCTCCCGCCGCAGCGCCTGGGTGGCGAAGCGCGGATCGGCGGCCCAGTCCGGGTGGCCCAGCACCTGCAGCAGCGCCGGCCACTGCCGCGCCTCGTTCAGCAGCGCCAGCAGGAACCAGCGGCCGCAGCCGGCCCGGTACAGGTTGCCCAGCGCGTTCGGCGCCTGGTCACGCGGCGGGCGGGGGATGAAGCAGGCACCGTCCAGCGCCGCCTGCACCATGAACCCATTGGCCCAGAGCCCGGCGCCCTGCAGCGCGACATGCACGAAGCCGCCCTGCCCCGTGCGCTCCCGCCGGTAGAGCGCGGTGACGATGGCGCCATACAGCGCGAGGCCCGTCGGGTGGTCGCCCATGCCCGCCACCGAACGCCCGGGCGCGGCGCCGGCATCGGCCTTCACCAGATCCATCAGCCCGCTGCGCGCCCAATAGGCGGTGGCGTCGAAGCCGGTCTTGTCGGCCTCCGGCCCGCACTCGCCATAGGCGGTCAGCGCGGCGTAGATCAGCCGCGGGTTCAACGCCGCCAACGTCTCTGGCGCGATGCCGAGTCCGGCGCGCAGCCGGGGCACCGCATTGGTGACGAAGACATCCGCGGTGCCGACCAGCCGGTGCAGCACCGCCTGGCCCTCCGGCCGCTTGAGGTCGAGCACCAGGCCGCGCTTGCCGCGGTTGTCCAGCACCCAGGGGTAGTCGGTGTCGCCGCGCGGCTGGCCGGGCATGGTGCCCAGCGCGCGGTAGGCGTCGCCGCCGGGCGGTTCCAGCTTGATCACCTCGGCGCCGAAATCGCCGAGGATGGTGGCCGCCGACGGACCGGCGACATAGCTGGCGGCGTCGATCACCCGCAGCCCGGCGAATACCCCCGGCATCGGCGTTTCCCCATCCTTTTGCCGCCATGCTGCGGCGGATGGGGAGACGCGTGCAACGGTTAGTCCGTGCTGCCCTGCGAGATGCCGACCGGCGCCGCGGTGCGCCCGCCATCCACCACGTATTGCGCGCCGGTGATGTTGCTGGCGAGGTCGCTGCACAGGAACAGCACCAGGTTCGCCACCTCCTCCGCCGTGCCGTAGCGGCGCAGCGGCAGGCCGGCGGAATAGCGCGCCTCCACGCTGTCCGGGTTGTTGGGGGAAACCTGCCTGGCGATGTCCTGCACCATGCGGGTGGCGATCGGCCCGGGGCAGACCGCGTTCACCCGGATGCCGTCCTTGCCCACCTCGGCCGCCGCCACCTTGGTCAGCCCGATCACCGCGTGCTTGGAGGCGACATAGGCCGGCATCCCCGCGGTGCCGACCAGCCCGGCGATCGAGGCCGTGTTGACCACCGCGCCGCGTCCCTGCCGCAGCATCACCGGCAACACGTGCCGCAGGCCGAGGAAGACGCCCTTGACGTTCACGCCCATGACGGCGTCGAACATCGCCTCCTCGTATTCGGCGGTCGGCGCCACCTTGCCCTCGATGCCGGCATTGTTGTGGAAGCAGTCGATGGTGCCGAAGGCGTCCAGCGCCGCGGCGACGTAGGCCGCGACATCGGCCGTACGGGTCACATCCGCCGCGCGGAAGATGGCGGCGCGGCCGAGCTCGGCGGCCAGCGCCGCGCCCGCATCGGCGTCACGGTCGACGATCGCCACCCGGCCGCCACGCTGGACGAAGCCGCGGGCGACGGCGGCGCCGATGCCGTTGGCGCCGCCGGTGACGATGGCAACCTTGCCGGTGAAATCCATGGGTCCCTCCGTTCCGCCTTGCTGGCGGTGCGCCCGCATGCTGGCCGGCGGCGGCGCGGGAGACAACCGGGGGTGGGGTCGGCCCGTCCCCGAGACCCCGGCGAGGCCGCGGCGCCGCCGGGCCCTGCCATCCGGGTCACGCCGCCGAAGCGGGCGGGGCCGGATACCGGGATCGTGCCGCTTGCCTGGCGCGGCCGGGCCGGATCAGCGCTCGACATCCTCGATCGACAGGCCGAAGGCGGCGACGCCCTCGGCGAGCAGGTCGCCGACCATGTCCATGCCGATCAGGTAGGCGCCGGCATTGCCGGCCTCGTTCCGCTCGGCGGCCAGGCGCAGCGCCTCCTCCCACTCCTCCGGCCCGTAATCGCCGCGGCCGACCCAGGCCAGGGCGATCAGCGCGGCCTGCTCGTCCTCGTTCAGCCCGTCGATGAACTCGCGCAGCGTGTCCTCGGTCAGGTCGTCGGGGTCGTCCTGCAGCAGCGCCGCCTCGCTGGCATCGTCCTCGGACAGCTGGGCGGGGTCGGTTTCCTCGGTCGCCTGCACGGCGCGGGCGTGGTCGACCACGGTCGCCACCGTCTCCAGGCTGATGCCGAGGTCCACGTCGTCATCGTCGTCGGCCGGTCGTGCCATGGTTCCGTCATCTCCTGGGAACCCGGGTAAGGCCGTGAAGGCCGCACCGGTTGCATGCTGCCCCCCGGATGGGCCGGGACTGGTCCGCGTGATCATGGCGCAACCGCAGCGCGGGCGGGAAGTACGATCGCGGCCGGGTGCCGGGTGACGGCGCTACCCGCCGGCCCGCCGGGCCGCCCGCAGCGCCACCTGCGCGCCCAGCGCGCCGGCCAGCATCCAGGCGCCGGTGGCAATGCCCGCCCCGCCCTCCGTCGCCCCGGCCAGCACCGTCGCCAGCGCCCCGGCGCCCATCTGCAGCGACCCGATGAGGCCGGAGGCCGTCCCCGCCAGCATCGGCCGCACGCTGACCGCGGCGGCGACCGCGCTCGGCTGGGTCATGCCGTTGCCGACCGCGACCAGCGCCATCGGCAGGAAGAAGCCGAGCAGCGTCGGCGCCATCACCAGCGGCAGCGCCAGCGCCACCAGCCCGCCGGCGATGGTGACGGTGCTGCCGAGCCGCAGCATCCGCGCGGTGCCGAGCTTCCCGACCAGCCGGGCCGCGGTGAAGGTGCCGCTGCTCCAGCCGACCGAGACCAGCATCATGGCGATGGCATAGGTGGTCGGCGGATGGCCGAGCCCCTGCACCACCACCATCGGCCCGCCTGCGGCGAAGGCGAAGAACATCGAGGTGGCGCAGGCGGTGATGCCGCAATAGGCGCGGAAGACCGGGATGCGCAGCAGGGTGCGGTAGGCGCCGAGCATCCCGCCGAGGCCCGGCAGCGGGGCCGGCTGGGCCAGGGTCTCCGGCAGCCAGGCGCGCACCGCCAGCAGCAGCGGCAGGCCGAAGGCCAGGCAGGACAGCATGGTGGCGCGCCAGCCGAAATGCTCGTGCAGCAGGCTGCCGATGATGGGCGACAGCATCGGCGCCACCGCCATGGCGGTGCTGACATAGCCGAGCACGGCGGCCGCCTTCTCCCGCGGGTAGCTGTCGCGGATGATGGCGCGGCCGAGCACGAGGCCGGCGCAGCCGCCGACCGCCTGCAGCACCCGGGCGGCGATCAGCCAGGCGGCGCTCGGCGCCAGCGCGGCGGCGACGCTGCCCAGCAGGTAGATGACCAGGCCGCCCATGAGCAGCGGCTTGCGCCCGTAGCGGTCGGACAGCGGGCCGTAGACGAGTTGCGCCAGCGCCACGCCGACGAGGAAGAGCGTCAGCGTCAGCTGGATCGTCGCATAGGGCACGGCGAGGGTGAGGGCGAGCACCGGCAGGCTGGGGATCAGGATCTGCATGGTGAAGGGGCCGAGCCCCGTCATCGCCACCAGCAGCAGGATCGAGGGTTTCGGCCGGGCCGTCGCGGCCTCGCCCTGAGCGCGCGGGGGGGTGACGGAGGGGGTGCCGTCGGGCAGGTCGCGTGGGCTCACGCGGGGGTTCTAGGCCGGAAGGCGGGCCGCGGCCAATCGCGCCGGAGCACCGCACGGCCGGATCCCCCGACGTGCCGGCGAGCCCGGCCCGACCACGGCCCGCCCGGCGGGATCACCGCCCGGCTTGCCAGGCTTCGGTGCCCGGCGCGCCCGCGGACACGCCACGGCGCGCGTGACGCCGCGCCGGGACCGGCCGGGAGGAGCCAGCCCGGGACGCCCGCCGTGGGCGACCCAACCATGCGACATCACATCGCGGAAAATGGATCACGAAAAAATGATTATATGAATTTTGAAACCATTTCTCCACACCTAATCGATGAGCAATATCTAAAGTTCCATCTGGTTTATTTATGCTTTTTAATAATAGTTTTCACTTGAATGGTAATGTTGTTAATCTTTAGGTTGATGCACCCCTGACGTATGCGCCCGGGTGGAGATTCCCTCATGGCCATCTCGGCCCTCATCGGCACCGCTGGCGCCGACCGTCTAGACGCCTCGGCCCTTGCGACCGACGCAAGCCTCTCCGGCCTCGCGGGCGACGACACCTTGATCGGCGGCAGCGGCGACGACACGCTGATCGGTGGCTCCGGCGCCAACCGCCTTTTCGGCGGTGCGGGGAACGACCTTTTCTACCTCGTCCTCGGCGCCGAGACCGACACCATCGATGGGGGCGCCGGCAGCGACACGCTGACCCTGGCGCTGACCGCGGGCCAGGCGTCGCAGGCCGCGGTGCAGGCCTCGCTCGGCGCCCTCGCCCGGTTCCTCGCCACGACCGCCATCGCCACCCCGACAGCGCGGTTCACCGACGCCACGCTCCGGCTCGACCTCACCGGGATCGAGGCGGTGCAGCTCGATCTCGACGGCACGGCGACAAGCCTGGCGCAGGTCGTGCCCGGCCCGGTCGCGCGGGCGGACAGCTATGCCCTGGCCCGCTCCGTCGGGTCCAATGTCGCCGCGGCTCGCGGCCTGCTGGCGAACGACACCAGCCTCGCCGGCGGCCTGACGGTCGCCGCCGGCAGCGTCACCACCGCGCTCGGCGCAACGGTCACGCTGGCGGCGGATGGCAGCTTTGCCTATGCGCCCGGCGCCTATGCCACCGGCAATGACAGCTTCGGCTATACCGTGCGCGACCTCCTGGGCAACACGGCGGTCGGCACGGCGACGCTGGCGTTCGCGGCGAACCAGGCCGCGACCATCAACGGCATCGGCACCGGCATGGTGACGGAGGACGGTGCCCTGACGATCGGGGCGAAGCTCACCGTCGCCGACAAGGACCCTGGCCAGGCGGTGTTCCGCGCCCCGGGCGGCCTCGCCGGAACCTATGGCAGCTTCGGCTTCGATCCGCTGACCGGCAGTTGGACCTATGCGCTGAACAATGCCGCGGCCAATGTCCAGAGCCTGACCGGCGGGCAGGTGGTCACCGACAGCCTGGCCGTGACGTCGTTCGACGGTTCGGTAACCCGGACGATCACGGTCTCCATCACCGGCGCCAACGACCTGCCGACCATCGGCGGCGACATCGCCGGCAGGGTGACGGAAGACCTGGCGATGGCCACCGGCGGCAGCCTGACCATCACCGATCCGGACAGCGGCCAGGCCGGGTTCGTCGCCTTGCCCACGCTCAGCTCCGTCTATGGCACCTTCACCTTCAACAACCTGACCGGCGCCTGGACCTACGCACTGAACGCCGC